>DAXJ01000014.1:51697-86061 GCA_002506335.1 Methanosaeta sp. UBA114 | reverse complement strand
GTAGCCCCCATGCGGGAGCTGGACCTGGCCAGGGAATGGGAGATAGATTACGCGAGGGAGCACGGCATAGAGGTGCCCGTGACCAAGGCCAAGCCCTGGTCCATTGATGAGAACCTCTGGTCCAGGTCCATAGAGGGCGGAAAGCTGGAGGACCCCTACTTCGAACCTCCCGAGGAGATCTACGCCTGGACCATGACCCCGGACCCAGGCAAGCCCGCCCAGGTGGTAGAGATAGGCTTTGAGAAGGGCGTGCCCGTCTCCCTGGGCGGGGTCGAGATGGATGGTATGGAGCTCATAGCCAAGCTAAATGAGCTAGCAGGGTCCTTCGGCATCGGAAGGACAGATATGGTCGAGGACAGGGTTCTGGGCCTAAAAGCCAGGGAGAACTACGAGCACCCCGCGGCCACGGTCATCCTCACCGCCCACAAGGACCTGGAGCAGCTCGTTCTATCCAGGGCTGAGCTTCGCTTCAAGGAGGGCGTGGACTCCACCTGGTCGGAGATGGCCTACATGGGGCTAGTGGACGATCCCCTCTTCGCAGACCTGAATGCCTTCATAGATCAGAGCCAGAAGAGGGTCAATGGCTCTGTCAAGGTCAGGTTATTCTGCGGAACGGCAGTTCCCGCAGGCAGGAGGTCCAAGGACGCCCTTTACGCCCAGGATATGGTCTCCTTTGACAGCACAAGCTTAAGCCAGCGCGATGCTGAGGGCTTTGCCAAGTACCACGGCTTCCAGGCCAGGCTCTTCAAGAGGTTGTCGCCTTGAATGCCTGTGGGGCAGGATTTATGGCAGAATAGGCCTAATATTAGGCCATGCCTCAGCTCGTCGTCTCCGAGGGCTCCGGGGCCTCTGATCTCGCGCCCCTGGCCCTAGCCTTTAACCAGATAATCAGCCTGCCCGTGACCATGCGGAGCCAAGACTCCCCGGGTGTCCGGGTAGAGAAGGGATCGGTCTTGGATGAACACTACACAGGGCCGGTGCTGGAGGAGGTCTTGAGATCGGGAAAGCTCGTTAGGACCATACCCGATAGAGGGGCCTACAAAGGCGTTCCAGTCTCCGTCGCCCCCATCACGGCAGACGGGAAGATCGTGGCAGCCATGGGAGTGGTGGACCTGACCGGGACCGTGGACCTGCCCGAGGTATTTGGGGCCTACGCCGATATCCTGAGGCAGGTGAAAGAGAGCAGATGATGGTGCGAAGGGCTCAAAGGGAGGACATCCCCAGGATGGTAGAGATAGAAAGGCTCTGCTTTCCAGAGGAGGCCGCATTTCCCCCAAAGATGTTCTCCTACCTCCTTACATACGCTGAGGCCCTGGTGGCCTACAACGGTCAGGTAGAAGGATTTGTGGTAGGATACACCTCCGGAAAGATGGGGCGCATCTACACCCTCGACGTCCACCCCGATTACAGGAGGAGGGGCGTGGGTGGCGTCCTCATGAAGGGCATGGAGGAGGTCCTGGCATCCAAGGGAGCCAGAATCCTTAGGCTAGAGGCAGCGGTAGAGAATCCAGCGGCTTTAGCCCTTTACCTAAAGGCTGGGTTCAGAAAGGGATCCCTGATCAAGGATTACTACGGCTTAGGAAAAGATGCCTGTAGGATGATCAAAGAGCGGTCTTAAGCCATATGTGTAGCTCGTTATTTAGCATGCCACTAAACACCTTCGACCGAAGTTGAGGGGGATTAGCCTGGTTAAATTTTATATAGGAAGTAGGCCGACTATAGTATTCTATTGAGATTAGACCAAGAAGGGTTTTAATAGAATGCTAAGCCCCCAAAAACCCTTCCATGAAGCCACATGAGGATTCTTTTCCCGTGAAGAAGGGGCCCGGACCCTGCCTTGGGCTTTCGTGCGTGACCCGCCCGCAACAACTCGGAACCGCAAGATTTATCTAACCAAAAGTTACTAACATGAAGTTAATCGAGTGATGACCTTGAACCCCATTGACCTTCTGGACGTGCTGGGAAATGAAAATCGAAGGCGGATTCTCCAGCTCCTCTCCTTTAGGCCTTTCTACTTCAATGAGATAACAAAGCGCCTGGATGTCGGCCCCAAAGCCGTCATAGATCATCTAGAGATGCTGGAGAGAGCCGGGCTTATCGAATGCTATCACGAGCAGGGCCGCAGAAAGTACTTCAGGATCGCCAGAAAGACGGTTTTAGAGGTGGCCGTAACTCCACACTCCTACGGCGTTAGAGCCTACAGATCGGAAGGGGTGCCCCAGGGAGTTCCCTGTGACTCCAAAGATCTAAAAGATCTCCAGTCTGAGATCTCTCAGGTAGAAGAGAAGCGAAAAAGCCTGAGAAGCCAGATGGAGGAGATAGAGGCCAAGGAGATGGAGCTCAAGCGCAAGGCTGCTTTTGCCATACAGATTTATGCCGAGGACATCCGGGAGATGGAGGTTTTGATGGCCCTCCTCTCGGGAGGGACCAGCTTGGCCACCCTGGCCGAGAAGCTAGAGGTTCCCCAGGCCGTGATAGATGACTGCCTAAGAAGGCTCCAGAGCAAGGGAGCAGTGCAGAAGAAGGACGAGGAATGGAGCATATAGCTGAACGTTCACAATCCCAAGCCCCGATCCACATGCCCCTCAGGGTGGCCGAGGCCTATCACAGGGACGCTGGCAAGGGAATAGCTAGGCTGAGCAGCGAAGCCATGAAGCGCCTGGGCATCGGCAGCGGAGACGTGGTGGAGATCCACGGGAACGAGAAGGCCTGCGCCATGGCCTGGCCTGGCAACCCCGGGGATCCCTTGGACATAGTCAGAGTGGACGGCAACACCAGGGCCAATCTAGGGGTTGGCATCGACTCCAAGGTCACCGTGATAAGGGCCAAGGCCAAGCCAGCCAGGAAGGTCGTCCTGGCACCCTTGCGGCAGATAAGGCTCATAGGAGGACCAGAGTACCTTCTGCGCATGCTAGAGGGAAGGCCCGTAGTCAAGGGAGAGCACTTCAAAGTGGAGATGATCAACAACTCCCTTGGATTGGTGGTGATAAGCACCATCCCTTCGGGCCCTGTCCTCATAACCCACGACACCATCATAAGCATCACCAAGGAGACCCTAGAGGAGCATCCCATCCACATTAGGGAAGTTTCTTACGAGGATATAGGCGGCCTCTCCGGAGAGATTCAGGCCATCAGGGAGATGATCGAAGTTCCCTTGAGGCATCCCGAGCTCTTCGAGAAGCTGGGCATAAAGCCCCCGAGGGGAGTTCTCCTCCACGGTCCTCCGGGCACTGGAAAGACGCTCATCGCCAGAGCCGTGGCAGCAGAGACCGATGCTAACTTCATATCCATCTCAGGTCCGGAGATCGTTTCTAAATTCTACGGAGAATCTGAGCAGAGGCTCAGAGAGATCTTCGATGATGCCCAGAAGGCTGCGCCCTCCATAGTCTTCATAGATGAGGTTGACTCCATAGCCCCCAGAAGAGAGGATGTCTCAGGGGATATGGAAAGGCGGATGGTGGCCCAGCTCCTGGCCTTAATGGATGGCCTCTCATCCAGGGGAGAGGTGATAGTCATAGCCGCCACCAACAGGCCTAATGCCCTGGACCCCGCCATGCGCAGGGGTGGAAGGCTGGACAGGGAGGTGGAGATAGGCATTCCCGACAAGAATGGGCGCCTGGAGATCCTCTACGTCCACACTAGAGGCATGCCTCTGGATGAGGCCATAGACCTCAAGGACATAGCCGAGGTCACCCACGGCTTCGTAGGTGCCGATCTCTATGCCCTCTGCAAGGAGGCGGCCATGAGCACCATGGAGAGGGCTCTGCATGACATCGATATCAAGGAAGATATTCCCCCGCAGATCCTGGCTGATCTTAAGGTCAGCAAAGAGGATTTCGCCGAGGCTTTGAGGAAGATAGAGCCTAGTGCCATGCGCGAGGTCTTCGTGGAAGTGGCTGAGACCCATTGGGATGAGGTCGGGGGTCTGGAGTCCGTCAAGCAGGAGCTCATAGAGGCCGTGGAGTGGCCTTTGAAGTACCCCGAGGCATTCGAGTCATTGGGGATCAGGCCTCCCATGGGCATCCTACTCTACGGCCTTCCTGGCACTGGAAAGACACTGCTGGTGAGGGCCCTGGCTACCGAGAGCGGACTCAACTTCATAAGCATCAAGGGGCCCGAGCTTCTCTCCAAGTGGGTTGGTGAGTCGGAGAGGGCTGTTCGGGAGGTCTTCAGAAAGGCAAGGCAGGCTGCTCCAGCGCTCATATTCTTCGATGAGGTGGACTCCCTGGTACCGGTCAGAGGCAGCGACTCAGAGACCCACGCCACTGAGAGGATCGTCTCCCAGTTCCTGACCGAGCTGGATGGCATGGTTAAGCTCAGTGATGTGGTGGTGCTGGCAGCGACCAACAGGCCTGACCTCCTGGACAGGTCCCTGCTCAGGCCAGGCAGATTCGATCGTCTGATCTACGTGCCCATGCCGGAGATAGGAACCAGGAGAAAGATCCTGCAGGTGCACACCTCCAGGATGCCCGTGGCGAAGGAGGTCTCCCTGGACTGGCTGGCTGTGGCAACCGAGAACTATTCAGGAGCTGACTTAGAGACGCTCTGCCGTGAGGCTGGGATGCTCGCCTTGAGAAAGCGTCTTAAACCTGGGATTACAAGGGAAGAGCTTATCGTGGATGAGATCACTGTACAAAAAGAGCACTTCGAGGAGGCGCACAGGCGAGTAAGGCCTCACCTCTCCAAAGAGATGCTGGGAGAGTATATTCAGATGATTAAAGATTTCGAGGTTTAAGAGGAGATCGATGGAAGCTGAGCTAAAGCACCAGATATATAGGGCGGAAGTGCCAAAAGTAGAGACTGAGGCCGAAAGCTTGAGCGCAGATAACGAATTGATGGGCGATCTGGTCTTCGAGAACACCAGTGGCGTCACCGTTCCCGAGGATCTCATCGATCAGGTGATCGGCCAGGACGAGGCCGTCGAGGTTATCAAGAAGGCTGCCCACCAGAGGCGCCACGTCATGCTCATTGGCTCTCCAGGCACGGGCAAGTCTATGCTGGGAAGAGCCATGGCAGAGCTTCTTCCCGTCGAAGAACTTCAGGACGTCATGGTATACCCCAACCCCGAGGACAACAACACTCCCAAGGTCAGGGTGGTTCCTGCAGGCAGAGGCAAGCAGATCGTGGATGCCCAGAAGATGGAGGCCAGGAAGAAGGTCCAGACCAGGAACATGTTCTTCATGCTCATCGTCATGGGCCTCATAGTTTACGCATATTACACCGGCCAACTCCTCTTCGGAATCATAGCAGCGGCCCTGATATTCCTCTCCATGAGATACATGCTGCCCAAAGAAGACGCCTTGATACCAAAGCTCCTTGTGGACAATGCGAGCAAGAAGAAGGCACCCTATGTGGACGCCACTGGTGCCCATGCCGGGGCCCTCCTGGGTGATGTCAGGCATGACCCCTTCCAGTCCGGAGGACTGGAGACCCCGAGCCACGAGCGCGTGGAGGTTGGTGCTATCCATAGGGCTCACAAAGGTGTCCTCTTCATAGACGAGGTTAACACCTTAAGATTAGAATCCCAACAGAGCCTCCTGACGGCCCTTCAGGAAGGAGCCTACCAGATCACAGGTCAGAGCGAGAGAAGTTCCGGCGCCCTGGTCAGAACAGAGCCCGTGCCCTGCAATTTCATCATGGTGGCAGCAGGAAACCTGGATGCCATCCAAGGGATGCATCCGGCCTTGAGATCCAGGATCAAAGGCTACGGCTATGAGATCTACATGAGAGACACCATGGACGATACCCCGGCCAACCGCGACAAGCTGGCCAGATTCGTGACCCAGGAGGTGACTCGCGACGGCAAGATCCCTCACTTCACCAAGGACGCTGTAGCCGAGGTCATACGCGAGGCCAAGAGGAGAGCAGGTAGAAAGGGCCAGCTCACCCTCATGCTCAGGGACCTGGGTGGCCTGGTGAGGGTCGCTGGAGACGTAGCTAGGGCTGAAGGCACAGCCTTCACCGAGTCCAAGCACGTCCTCCATGCCAAGAAGATGGCCAGGTCTGTAGAGCAGCAGCTCGCCGACAGGTACCTGGAGAGGCGCAAGGATTACTCCATGTTCAAGGCCGTGGGTGACGAGATCGGAAGGGTCAACGGCCTGGCAGTCATGGGAGACTCTGGCATAGTCCTGCCCATCATGGCAGAAGTAACCCAGGCCCAATCCAAGGAAGAGGGCAAGGTCATAGCCACAGGTAAGCTTCAGGAGATTGCCAAGGAGGCTGTAACCAACGTTTCGGCCTTGATTAAAAAATTCCTGGGAGAGGACATCACCAACAAGGATATTCACATCCAGTTCATAGGAACCTATGAGGGAGTAGAAGGTGACAGCGCCTCAGTTTCTATCGCCACGGCGGTCATATCCGCCCTGGAAGGGGTGCCTGTAAGGCAGAACTTGGCCATGACCGGCTCCCTATCGGTCAGGGGAGATGTCCTGCCAGTTGGCGGCGTCACACAGAAGATCGAGGCTGCGGTCCAGGCGGGCATCGGGACCGTCCTCATACCTAGGTCCAACCTGGGCGACGTCCTGATAGACGAGAGCTTCAAGGACAAGGTCAAGATCATACCGGTCTCGACCATAAGCGATGTCCTGGAGAATGCCATGGGCGTCCAGCAGAAGACCCGGCTCATAGAGAAGCTGAAGAGGTTCGCGTCTGAGAAGAAGATAGGCATCAACCTTCCGGAGCCTATTTCTTCTCCTACGAGAAGCATATAAGATAGATGTCTGAGTTTTACGATATTAGAGCGATCCGGGGGTCTAGGACCAGGATAGTTCTGGACAATGGAAAGCTCGAGGAGATCTCCCAGGCCCCCTTCCAGGGCGCGGCCATACGGGCTCTGAACGGGGGTGCCTGGGGTTTTGTTACTACCGATGACGTCGATGACCTTCAGGATAAGATCGACCTGGCCAAGAGGATCGCCCACCGTCTCCACAGAAAGGAGAAGCTTGTTCTGGCTGAGGCTCCGGCTGGAAAGTCCGCCGATGTGAAGCCTCAGAAGGATCCAAGAAACATTTCCCTGGAAGAAAAGGTGGCCATGCTCAAGGAGATCGAGGAGGCGGCAAAGGTCCCCGGAGTTACCAGCACCCAGGCGGTCTACGCTGAATCCATAGCTACCACGACGTATAGGAACTCCGAGGGCCTTGATCTGATCACGGAGATGCCCAGGATCACCTTCTACATCAGCGCCGTGGCTAAGCGAGGCAACTTATTCCAGACGGGCGGCGAGGGAAGGTCGGGCGTCGGAGGCCTGGAGGTTCTGGAGAGGGAAAATCCAGCGGATCTGGCCAGGACCGTGGGAAAGACTGCCGTCGAGCTTCTGGATGCCAAGACTCCCAAAGGAGGCACCTTCCAGGTAGTCCTTGATCCGGAACTGGCGGGAGTCTTCGTTCACGAGGCCGTGGGCCATGCCTGCGAGGGTGATATCGTCCTGGAGGGTGGGTCCATCCTGGAGGGCAAGATGGGCCAGAAGATCGGCTCTGATCTTGTGACCGTGAAGGACGATCCGAGCCTAATGAAAAATGGGTACTATCCCTTTGATGATGAGGGAAGCCAAGCCCAAGAGACGATCCTAGTGAAAAATGGGGTTCTCAATGCTTACCTTCTATCCAGAGAGACGGCGAGTATGCTTGGGGGAGTTCCCAGGAACGCCAGGTCTATGGGGCTGGATAGGCCAATCGTTCGGATGTCCAATACCTATATTCCCAACGGGGATTTCAAATCAGAGGAAATCTTCGAGGAGCTGAGAGATGGGATTTACCTCATGGGATCTAGGGGCGGACAGGTTAACACTGCGGAGGGGGTATTCCAGTTTAATGCCAAGAAAGGGTACATCGTGGAGAATGGAGAGAAGATCAGGCTCCTGAGGGATGTTTCTCTTTCGGGCAAGATATTGGAGATCCTTCACGACATCAAGGCGGTGGGGGATGATCTGAGGTTCAACAGCGGTCGTTGCGGCAAGGGCGGGCAGCTGGTGCCTGTGTCTGATGGGTCGCCCCATCTTTTGATTGGGAAGGCTACGGTGGGAGGGGCGGGATAAGGACCATACCCGCACCATCCGCCCCTACTCCGACGATTTTTATATTTTTTAAAGAATTGAATCTCGTGAGGGAGGAAACGCCTTATTTTTAGATTTGACGAAAATATTCCATGAAACCAAGCTATTAAAGAAGGCCTGGCTTTTTAACAAAGTAGGCCCGCGTCTATCCGCAGCGTCTTTATTACATTTAGCAAATGCTATCATCCCATTTAAAGCGATTGAAGGTGTAGCATGATCAGGCGTTAATTTCTCCAGTGGTTCTCCTTAAGAGTTACCTAGGAATGCACTATGTTGAACGACTTTTAATACTTTAAAAACGTAAGGATATATCATGACCTATAGATGTAACCGCGGTTTGAGAGCGTATAACGAACGGTTTGTCAGATGAGGATGGTTTTATCTATGCACGGATTTCCTGGATAAGAATATGGGGAGCTACTGGCCGTTAATAGGGGCAAAAAGGACCGTCTTTATATTTATTCAGGCACGTTTATCCACTTTTGTACCATAATATATGCCTTTATTCGTCTAATCTATCGTCAACTAGAAGGCGATCAATAGGGCGCTTAGTGGCCATTCTTGTTCCAAAATCTGCATATTATACCGCATTATAGCGTAGGATTACCAAGTTAAAGTTAGATGTGCCAGTACCAGAGGAAAATATCGTAGCGGCTGTAGGCTCGACTGGAGTAAAAGTTACAGATAGGGTATAAGGGATAAAAAAAGACGTTGTAGATCATAAAGGCGGGATCAAGATGAAGCTAGATACGACGGCCCTTTGACACTAGCCTTTTAAGCACGAGAACACACTGAAAATGGAATGTTTTTAAATATAGAGGGCCTTGATTCCATATGTGAAAGAGAGCTCCCTCGCCCTTCTGGCAGACGCCTACACGTCGCCACTACTCCTGAACACCCTGCTTAGAGAGAAAATCCCGGCTTGGGCCAGGACCCCAAGGCTCAAAGAGGACCTGGAGAAGAACTGCCAGGGACTCCGCATCCTCGACGACGATAAGGCTTCACAGATCATCTCCAACCCTCATAGCAAGATCTTCCTCAACTCTGCTGATATGCTGACGGTACTTATGGAGTGCTCTAAGGCCGAAGTTGAAGAGATTGAGGGAAGGATCAAGGCAATAAAGCTCTTGGAAGACAGGGAGAGCCTGAGGAAGGCCCTCAACAGGGTGGGAAAAGGACCATCAAAAGGATCAGCAAAAGGGTCATCGTTCGGAGAAATAGGAAAAGGCCAGAGAATCGTCTGTGATGCGTACTTCAACTCCATGGGAGAGCCAATAATCCTGGGGATCTATGCCAGCTGCGCTTCTAAGGAGAGACCTCAGGCTTCAAAAGCTATAGCTAAAGCTCAGGAGCAGATGCAGCAACCGCAATCACATGGGACCCTATATTATACTAGCCCTGGAGTAATAAGGAGGAGGCTCCCGAGGATTGTGGACATGCTGAAGAAGGTATCCCCAGCCAAGGAGATCAAGGACATACCCTTCCACGTTGAGTTCGTCCTCCAGAGAAACAAGCTCCTCTTTAGTGAGGCAATCCCCATGAGCTTTGGAGCTTTCAGCATCTCAGATCTTCCATTCTTTGCCTTCAACATCAACCCTTACAGATATTACTTCAGAGACACTAGCCCCGAATGGAAGGAGACCCTGGAGAGGAGCGAAGACAAGATCAACTTCTGGGTCTTGAGCGATCTCGGCCAAAAGGCCCCGGCAGAAGCTGAGGCTGACCACGACGAGTACATAGAGACCTTCGAGGACCTTATGGGCTACTGCAAGCTGGACCTGGACAGATACACCGCCTTCTCAGTGGCCTTCGGAAGGGCCGACAGCAGGGAGGAGGTTATGAAGTACGCCAACTTCGACTTCGCCAGCTATGTAAATGTGGAAAATGAGGAGAAATAGCAGGCTACATCACCGCCAATTGATTGGTGGGTTAGGCCGTACATATTACATTCACCTCCCAGGCTATAACTATAGATCTCCCTAAATGAGCCTGGGAGGAAAGGTGCTAATACCCAAAAGAGCGGTACCTGGTGTTGGCTACTTTGCCATCTACCTAGATATGGAAAGCAATCCCTTTGGAATATTAGAGATCGATGAGGGCACTAAATAGCATTATAGCATCGTATCGAATTGGATATTGCATTAGGGCTTTTAGCTAATCGATTTAGTGATTAGCTAATGGGGGATTAAAAAAGGTAAGGCCTTATTTTGGCAGAGAACAAGCTACAATCCCATGGAAGGAGCGGAAGTACCCCTCGGCACCAGATTCTGGGAGCTGGGCTCCCTCAGGGAATCAGCAGTCGTATCCATGATCGTCTTCCATGCCGTCTTCGACCTGAACTATTTTGGACCCTATAAAACCGATGTCCATTCAGGCTCCTGGCTTTATTTTGGCTTGATGGTTGCTACCACGTTTATCCTGGCTGCTGGAATCTCCCTATCCCTCAACCATTCCAGGGGTTTGATGAAAGGCTTTTCAAGAGAGGAGATCAGAGATAATCTCATCATAAGGGACCTTTGGATATTCTCTCTGGGGCTTGGTGTCACCATGGTCACCTACCTGCTCATAGGCCAGGGTTTCATAATCTTTGGAGTGATTCACATGATAGGCATCTCTACCATCTTGGCCTGGCCATTCTTCAGCGTGGACAGATGGAACGTCCTGGCAGCATCCGCCATCATCTTCCTTGGTATTTATCTCCAGGGCCTGATCTTCAGCGTCTCCTGGCTGCTGTGGCTTGGCCTCTGCCCAAAAGGGCTTTACACCCTAGACTACTTCCCCTTGCGGCCATGGTTCGGCGCGATCATCCTTGGGGTCCTACCTGGGTGAATTGTTGTACCCGTGATATGCCAGGGCTTTCAAAGTCCCGGACCTCTTAGGATGGCCTCAGGTAAAGCTGCTGTGCTTCTTTGGTAAAAACTCGCTTGTCATTTACCTGATACATCAGCCGGTGCTGATGACGGTTCTTTGGCTCTTCTGGCTGATACAACCATCCTCAATATTTTGATCCATTCTTCATTTATCCATATCTTGTTTTTATCGGCCAGTCCCAAGGTCCCTTATATATCAGCTTATAATTTCTGGTACCGTCAGGAATGGAGAAGACCACAGTTCTTGATATCTCCCCATCGACATTGTGAGATCAATGGATTGGGGGCAGCCAGTTTTGTTAGTCTTTAGGAGGCTTTGGGCATTAGTATCCATGGGGGGTTAACGTCTTTATAAATATAAATATATTATCTTGTTCTTATCTTAGAGAGCCTCGGCCCTTCATAGACAGGAAGAGACCAAAGATAAAACTGGCGAAGCGAAGGGATAGTTTAACGATGGTAGTAAGAGGCAGATTTCGATGCCCTAAATCCTTGCCGTAAATTACAAGATAGGTATATCATTAAAACCAATTATTAATAGGCGAGGAGTAGATGTGCATCTATTAGGATACGCCAATAACCCCCCTTCTACATCACCCCTCGTCCAACTCTTCATGGCTTTTCTAGGGATCGCTAGGCGATAGAAGGAAAGGATACTTAAAGAAAGAGAAGTAGGCCCGTATTCCATACCCCTTTGTAGATATTTTAGGAGCCAAGCTTTATGGAGATTAAATGTGAAAATATTTAAGTATGCAACACGCATCGTTAACATTAGGTGGGGATAAGTGAAGCCTCATATATAAAAATCTAAGTCTGGCGTTCCGCCTCTCCAGGCTCACCGCCACTCTTGGGCTTATATACTATATCCTTTTATATCAAGGATCCTGAGATCAGCTCCCTGAGAATCCTTCGTTTTATGCCAGAAGGTGTAAATCGGTTTTTGGGCGGGCACCTATGGGTGACGGATGTACTCAGTCTCCGCAAGTGCAGATCCTAACTCCTTTCCGGGGAAAGACCCCTGAGAGCTCACGATAAAAGGTTCATTGCCTCTCGAAGATCGAACCCTTTCATTTTGTAACTCCGCGTCTCACTGCCTCACCTATGCGGCTGTGGCAATACGCCTCTTTCTGAGGAGTCCAACGCCTGATAGTCTGCCAGATACGGCCATTGGTATCCAGCCGCAATATCATGTACCTGCCACCGGAAGACCGAGGGAAGTGACCTCCTCCAACGATGGCCGTGTCTGCCTCCAGGAAGGCCGGATAGAGGTCCTCCAGGTTGACTAGTTTCAGACCAACCAGCACCAAGCGCTCGAATCCCGGTGGCATCTTGATATACAGATTAGAGAATCGTATGGTGATCATGGCATCCATACTGCGAAAGCTGCACCTTTTGGCATCCAAACTGCTCCAGGAGGACAGCTCTCATGAAGATGAGGCTCTTTATATCTCCGGTCATGGAATTGACACCGGTCAGAGAGAAATGCCCCCTTCCCGGCAAAAGAGCGATAATAACAGCGGTAATGACTATGAAGAGATTCGAAGAAGATCTCAAGATTACCAGAAGCTACAATAAAGATATATGGCCCAGCTGCCACCACTAATTCGATACAATGGACCAGAGTAAGCATTCTCCGGATAAAAAAGCACCAGCAGGGTCGGGAAAGAATAGAAAGGACATCCGCCCCGGTCTCACTGTGGACATAGTCCTAAAGAAGGACCAGAGGACGGGGAAGAGGACCCAAGGAGTGGTGAAGGATATCCTCACCAACTCCTCCTACCACCCAAGAGGCATCAAGGTCCGGCTTTCCGACGGCCAGATAGGAAGGGTTCAGCAGATTATAGGCTAGCTCATCTTCATATCCCCGTAGTGACTCTTATCCCCTGTATTCCTCTGGATCTGCTCTAATCGGGTTTTATAGATCCCTCCTCAGCCAGAGGATGATTTGCCAGGACCAATACCTCAGAAGGCGTAAGATCCCTAATCTTCGCGTAAGCCATCCCATCTTTAAACCTGCAGTATAGATTGTACCTGAAATGTTCTTAGGGCTAATCCGAGCGCCCATACCCGCGATCTGGGCTATGCTCAAGACCACCGCCATGAAGCTATCTGATGTATTGAGATCGGATTTTGGAGATTGAGGTTGGAATCGGCCGCGATACCGGACCCGCTGGTCCCATAGCCGTGGGAGTTAATTACGACCAAACGCTACTCATCATCCAGGGTTCGGGACCCGGCCACCACCGCTCCGGGCCCTAGAAATGAGGTGGACCTCAGGTGCCGCCGACCATGGCTAAGCACAGGATAATTCTTTCTCAGGGCTGCCAGGGCTGATATGCGCCTGTAAATGGGGTTATTCCCCGAAGTTGTGGTGGCCGCAGGTTCAAAGAGCCAGAAGGAACCTATGCCCGCCCTTGAGCGGGTTCTCGGGACCGAACATTGCCTCCCTCAGATTCCTGTAGGAGCCTATTTTGGGTGGCTGTTCTTCACCCGGGGCCCAGGTTCTTTGGGTTCGTTAAATGTGAATCCAATATCCGTGGCAGCATTCAGGTTCGTCTTCAGGACATCCAGGTAAAGGTTCTCCACCCCACATCCTCCGACCACTTCTACGAGCAAGAAGAAGTTATCCTTGCCAAGATTGGCCTCATATTCCTCTATTGGCTCTGCATAAATCTCGGGCGTCCTAGGGGGAGGCACGCTTCGAAGTGTCTATGCGAAAGCCATCACAATCGGTGAGTGCTATCCAGTACTTGTAGCAGGATGCCAGAGCATCTAACGTATTGGAATCGGAGAGATTGAAATCCTGGAGGCCTCAAAATCGGTGTGCTTGTGCTCAGCCAAAAGATTGCTTATCTCACCCTTATCCAGAGATCCCCTGCCAGCACGGATGTAGCACTCAGGTTCTTGAGATAGCCAAGCTTTGACTTGATGCCCTACAGGATCACTCCCTGCCGCCAGGAGGTTCCTGATTCGGCCCTATTTGGCCCAGGACCAGGCCTTCGACATTGATCTCGGGCCTGGACAGCAGTAAGATTGCCGCTTTCTAGAAGGTATTTTTTACTTTGAAATCCATCTATGAAGATATAAGTCAGCAGGAAGTAAATGACCGTCTCCATCCAGTCCACAGGCGATGGAGGATAGCTCTGATGCCGGAGCAAGGAAACGTTGCGTTTAATACTATCAGGCCTCCTCTGCCTGACAGCCGCCTCGCTGAATGCCATAGCACAGACACCTTCGTTGTATTTATAGTCAGCAAAAGATAAATTTGCTGACGGTCATGCCCTTTCGAGCTTCATCTACGAATAATTTACTAAGTCTTTATGAATTGTCATCCCACGAGAACTTCTGGGGCTTCATAGCCCATACCCCCGAAACAACCTACATGACCACATGGCTACTCTCCTATAGTGGCATACTCGCCATCTATAGGATGATAGGGGGCTTTGGCATCAACACTTACAAGGGGATCAACGCCGACGGCCATGCGATTTACATCAAGTACCACTGAAAGCCTAAGCTTGGGACCAGCAGCTTCAACAGGATCGTGGCCACCAAGATCACCGGGAGGAACCCGCTGCCTGACCAGGGACCCGTGGAACGCCATAGATACCGCCAACTATACCCAGTGGGAACTCAACATCCAGGTCATGCCCATATCAGAGGGGCTCAATCAGACCCTCGATCCCCTGGGCGATACCAAGGCCGTGCCCTCAAAGCAGCTGGTGAACACCACTAGAAACATGCCTCCAATTACTAGCATCACGGCAGCGCTTAACGAGACATCCGGGGCAAGGCGGGCTTAACTTCTAAGGTCCTATACTTTGTGGGCCAATGCCTTCCGAGGCCTTCTTTTTTCTTTGTGCACAGACCGGCCTAACATTGTGGTTTTTGTTTCTACCCCAATATTACCTGGCAAATGCCGTCTACCTACCTCAATCCTTTTATCCCCGTAGATCCCTGGCCCATTTCATGGTCAAGGAAGTCCAAGCATGCCATATCCTGGTCGAGAATGAGAAGAAGGCCAAAGAGGTTCAGGAGAAGCTAGATAAGGGCATGAATTTTGCCGAGGCTGCCAGAAAATATTCGAGTTGCCCATCCAGTAGGAGCGGAGGTGACCTTGGGTGGTTCGGTAAGGGACAGATGGTGCCCGAATTTGAGAAGGCTGCCTTTGAAGGAGAGAAGGGGAAGATCTTGGGGCCAGTGAAGACCAGGTTTGGTTACCATTTGATCAAGGTCGTGGATAGGAAATAGAACATCAAGAAAATCGGGGTCTCAACTAAGGTCAGGAAGGGCTTAGTTAAAGAGCCTTCCTATTTTCCATCAGCCTTAGCAGACCCCTAAAACAGTTACTGAGTTATCTGTCTGGTTGATATCATGTATCTTATTATAAGGACCAGCCACGTCGGTGATGTGATCAAAGACCCCTGTCGTCGGGAACCCCAAAGGCAAGTGGAAGCCAATGGCTGCCGATATCGACCATCTTGAAGCAGGCAGCACCAAAAGGGCCTCGCCCACCTTCCCGGTCGCACCTGAGATATCGCTCATAACACCGATCCTGATTACTGTTCGACCTCAAGGTTGGAGTAAGGGAGACCTATCACAACATCCAAAATATTTAAAGTGGCTTTCCAACCCTCACTCCTATTACCCGTCTTATCAGCCCTGGCAAACACCCAGAATAGTGGCAATGTCATTGGTCTCATTAGTCTCCGATACCTCATTGGCAGGATCCACTACAACAGAGATGCTATCCGAGAGGCCAGTGTATGAGACGGTTTGAGGAATCGGGAAGCCAAGGGTCACAGGGGTCGACCCGCCTGATGCCGGCACCTTGAGAAGGACCGCTCCTACAGCTTCGGCTGCACCTAAGATATCGATTAATACCCTCACCCTAACTAGCTGGTCACCCGAAATGGTCCTGTAAGATGGATTGGGAGTCAGAGTGACGTTGAAGGAGACCTGGTTGCAGGTGGTGCCGTTCGGGTTGATGGCGACGGAGAGGTCGGGCGGGGCACCGACAGGGAAGGTATTGACCGCGATCTCCGGGAGGGCTGATTTGGAGGATGGGAAAGTAGGCTCGGCCATGGTTTTAGGAAGACGCTGATCCATGGAGGGAGAGCTTATGCTGAGCTGGAAGACCCTATAATCCAAGGCAACGGGGGTTATCACGATCGCGTCCAGATTAGAGAGGTCGGCAGCGTTCACTATAACGACATTGCCTCCGAAGGATGAACTTAAGGCTGTAGCCAAGGGTAAAATCAATAGCATGAGGAAGTTATTGAAAGGAGATTTGATATTCCGATTAGTCTCATAAGTAATACCCAGACTAATAACTCACATTGGGATATATTCTTTTTCCGCAGATCCTCTTTATCGATCGTGCTTAAAGCCTCATAATCCTGATATCAGAAATTAAAATCAAAGCTTCAAGGTGAACTCGCCATTATCCATGATGCATTTTCCTTCAACAAAGATGGAGGGCTTTGTGATCATCACATCGGTGTGGAACCTACTGCACGACCTTCCCAGACCATAGGAGTCCCCAAATGCAAAGTGAACCGTTCCCATGACCTTCTCGTCCATGAGCATGTTCCCAACGACCCTGGCTCCGGGATTAGTCCCAACTCCAAACTCCCCGATGGTCTCAGTAGCAGGGGCATCATAGCCGCAAATCTCCGCAAACTTCTCCAGGGTCTTGCTCCCGCCGCCCAAGGCTTCCATGGATCTTATCCTCCCCGCCTCCATGTCAATGGCAAATGGCCTATCGGTCTGTCCCAAACCGCCCACCGATCCATCGACCACGATCCTTCCATGAAGGGACTCCTCCACCGGCGCCGTATAAATCTCCCCTGCCGGAAGGTTGCCATAAAGGCCGAGCCTGGAGAGATCGCCATCGTTCAGTATCCAAGTCCTTCCCTGGAGGTTGAACTGGACATCGGTCCCAAGCTCAGAGGAGACCATGACTGTCTTCTCGGCCAGGAGATCCTTGAGTCTTTTGCACCTCCTGGCCAGGGCGGCGTAATCTATGGCCAGGGCAGGCTTCATCTCCTCGGTGAAGCCCGGCATCATGCAGACCCTTCCCTTATATTGAGTTGGAAGGCGGATGAGGTTGTGCCTGAAGGCCACTTCCCTGGAGAGAGACACGCTGCAGCTTTCCCCGGTCTCCAGGACGTAGATCACCACGTCTGCCAAGACCAAAGAGATGGCCTGGGGGACTGTGACCTCCTCCACTGGCCTTATGGATGCCGGGATGTAAAAAACTGTGGGGACTCCTCCGGCACTTTTTGCAGCTCCTGCCAGGTCCTCGGCGAACTGAAGCTTCTGGCCGTCGGCGAATATGAGCACCTGCTCCTTTGGCTGGATCTTGAGGCAATCCTTTGCTGCAATGGAGGCATAATCATCCTTTCGAGCCATCGTGGAGATATTTCCATTCCTTGATATTTAATGGTGCAGCCCAGCTGGCAAAATTCAAAGGAGAAATAAAAGTATGGCAAAAGGCGCGACAACGCTCTGTCAGCTATGTCCCGGGACATTGGTAGTCGTGAACTACTAGAAATATAAGTATAAACTGATATAAGAACAACAAGGTAATAAAAATTTGACGCGAGGAAGCAAAGGGCGACCGCCTTGATCCCCTCCAGGAGACCATAGCTCCTGGAAAGATCCGTATCCCACACGAGCCTGAAGGTTTGAGGCAGATCCGCACAAGACTTGCGTTGAGACTATGGCCGAAAAGGCCTGACCTAGGTCTGACGAAAAGAGATCCAAAAGGAGAGTGATTACAGGTTATGGAGTACACAATTCTTATCCATCAGGCCGGAGACGGAGGTTTCTGGTCTGAGATCCCAGCCCTGCCGGGCTGCTATTCCGATGGCAGCACCCTGGAAGAGGTCTTGAAGAACACCAGGAAGGAGATAGAGGATTACATCCTATCCATGAAGATGGCGAGAGCTGGTGTACCTGTCAAGGAAGATTTCATAGTAAGCAGGATCACGGTTGAGAGCGCTGTGGCATCTATCATCTGATGCACAGCGTTTTCGATCTGTCATAGTTTTGACATGTCAGTATGTAGTTTGGCGCGCCTGGCTTTGTTTACTCACAATTCCTTCTCACAAATTCTATAAAGGCTCGAAAACTATTTCTTTTTGATGCCCATAAACGTAGCATGAGGGATAAGGCCCTGAAAGATACCACTGCCAGCGATCGCGTTGATCTCATCACCAAGGGAGATCTCAGAAGAGCCATCCTCGTATTGGCCATTCCGGCCATGGCCATGATGCTTGGCAACCTCCTCTTCGAGATTGTGGACATGTTCTGGGTGGGAAAGACAAGCGCCGAAGGAATAGCAGCCGTCGCCGTTGCCAGCTTCATTATATGGGCTTTAAAAGCTCTGGCCAACATAGTATCAGTGGGCACTACCGCCCTGATAAGCATGTGTGCAGGGGGCAGGGAATGGGAGAGGCTCTCTGGCTGGTTCAGACGCGGACTCTTCCTGGCACTGGTCTACGCCCTGGTACTCATCATGGCAGGCCTGACGACCCTGGACCCTGTCACCGGCTACATGGGGCTAGAGGAGGAGGTTAGGGAGATGGCCAAGGCTTATCTCGCCATCTTCTACATCTCCCTGCCAATAGTATTCCTCTTCGCTTTCTTCGATAACATCTTCAGGTCCAGAGGGGACACCCTGACCCCTGCGACTATAACAGCCCTCTCCTTGACATTAAACGCCGTCCTGGACCCCGTTCTGATCTTCGGGTGGCATGGAGCCCCTCAGCTAGGAGTGACAGGAGCTGCCTTGGCCTCGGCGATCTCCCAGTCCATAGGCCTTGCCCTCTTCATGTGGAGGCTCAGAAAAGAGGGGCTCACTCTAGGCCTTCCCCCCGGGCTTCTTGGGATGGAATCCCTCCGGGACTTTGCTCAGATTACCAGAGTGGGTGCTCCGACCGCCCTTACTAGCACACTCTTATCCCTGCTCTACATCTTTCTGACCAGGATAGTCTCCCAGTTTGGAACCGACCAGATAGCGGCTATGGGAGTCGGCCAGAGGTGGGAGGGCCTGGCCTACTTCGCTGCCATGGCGACATCGACGACCGTGGCCACGATGGTGGGACAAAACCTGGGCGCTGGGAACCCGGCCAGGGCCAGAAAGGCGGCAGGCATGGCCACCGGATATCTCATGGCCTTTACAGCGGTCGTCTCCTTGATCTTCATCTTTGGCGGAGGATCCCTAGCCGCGGCCCTGACCTCAGATCCGGCGGTAGTGGAGGCTACTAGGAGCTATCTGAGGATCATAGGCTACTTCGAGCTCTTTACGGCCTTGGAGTTGGGCCTGGAAGGGGCCTTCATAGGCTCTGGCAATACATTGCCGCCCTTCTTCATATCCGTCCCCCTGACGGTGGCTAGAGTGCCTGTGGCATGGTACACCGCCCAGACGGTTCTCGGAATCGATGCCGTGTGGTGGACGATATCGATATCGACCCTCATAAAAGGAGTTCTAATGGCTGCCTGGTTCTCCAGGGGAAGGTGGGCTGAACCCAGGGTGAAAATCTAGTTTAAATCAGTTTAGACCAACTTAGGCCAGCTAGAGCAGGAAGATCGGGCAGATGGAGGACATATAGGTCCAAAGGAAGGCGAATGCTTCACATCCTTCCTTAGGCATAGTACCTAACGTATTTATATGATTAAGTCCGAAAATAATAGACGTTGCTGCACCAATCGTCGATTATTCGATGGGCTTGTGACCCTATTCCCCACGGCTTGCAGAAGATACGCCCAGGAAGAAGCGGAAGTAGAATGTACAAACCATTGATCCTCAGCTTTCTCGTGCTCCTAGCTTTATGTAACATCTCTTCCGGAGAGAATATCAACACCATAGCAAGTAGCTCACGGCCGATGGAAGTGGCAGGCACACAGCAGCAACTGACGGGAATTGCAGTCTCCCAGGAGGGCCGCATCTTCGTCAACTTCCCCAGGTGGGTGGACAATATACCCATGTCCGTGGCCGAGGTCCTTCCCAATGGCACGGCCAAGGCCTATCCCAATGGGACCATCAACCAGTGGAACACCTCCCTGAATGCCTCCAACCACCTGGTCTGCGTACAGAGTGTCTACATCGATGCTAATAACAACCTATGGATCCTCGATCCTGCCGCGCCCGGGTTCACAGGGCATGTGCCAGGCGGGCCCAAGCTCCTCCAGGTCAATCTAGCCTCAGGCAAGGTGGTGAGGGCATATCACTTCAACAGCAGCATCGCCCCGGTTAAGAGCTACCTCAACGATGTAAGGGTCGATACAAGGAACGAGTACGCATATATGACCGATTCGGGCCTGGGGGGGGCATAGTCGTCCTTAATCTCAACACCGGCCAGGCCAGGAGTGTTCTTGGAAACAACTACTCCACCAAGGCCGAGCCCATAATCCTCGAAGTAGGCGGCCGGCCCCTGGTGTACGTGGACAGTTCCTCATCCAGGTTCAACTCCGACGGCATCGCCTTGGACAGCCAGGGCCAGTACCTGTACTACCATGCCCTCACAGGCAGGACTCTCTACAGGATAAGGACGGATTATCTCAGGGATTCCACCCTCAATGAGTCCCAGATCGCATCAAGAGTGGAAAAACTGGGCCAGGACTGCGCCACCGATGGCATGATCATGGATAGGGCTGGAAACCTCTACCTCACTTGCGTGGAGGAGAACGCCATCATAGCCCGCCAGTTCTCGGGCCCCTCCAACAGCCCGGCCTTGATGATCGTATCCCAGGACCAGAGACTTCAATGGCCTGATAGCATGAGCCTTGGATCAGAGGGCTATCTCTACGTGACAGCGTCTCAGTTCCACCTGATGCCCATCATCGCCGAGGGCAAAGACCTGAGAAAGCCGCCTTACATGATATTCAAGGTAAGAACGATTTAGGGCAGTTTGAGGCTGGAGAGAACTAGAGGCATACAGTTTCATCCCCCCATCCATCGTATTTTAAGGCCCAAGGAGGCCATGAGATGACATCTACAGAGGATATTGATTACCTCTTTGTTTACAATATACTTAGGAAATCCAGCGGCATATCTTGCATTCTATCTAACAGCGCCATATACATCGGCGATGGAATCTTCAAGGGAAAGCTCTATGATGCCGGCTTCTACCCGGTGGCCGTCCCCTCCGAGGGAGACTCAGATCAGGTAAAGGGCGATGTATATGCACTCCCTGATCCCGAGAGCGTCCTTAACATTCTGGATACCTTTGAAGGCTGCAGGTCAGGCGAGTCACCTAACGGGGAGTTCCACAGAGATAAGGCGACCATATATCTTCAGAATGGCGATGCAGTGAAGGCATGGATATACATCTACAACCGCCCTATCGAAGGCCTGAAGGTGATAGCCTCAGGGGATTACCTCAAGGGCTGAAGGGCTGTTGTGGTGCTATTATCGCGACGCGAATCCGAAGTTTGCCTACGAGATCTACAAAGGTGTAACCTGCAAAGCTTCAATTCATCTCTCGCGATCTCTACGTCTCCCCCAGGGCAGCCCTAACCTTTTTCCCCCAACCAAAAGCTGAGCCTTCGAGATCCGTCAGCGCTGCAGGGGTTCTCTTTTGGCTGGATATCAGAGGATGCGATCATCCTAATAGATTGAGGCGCGCCATTACATTTAAATAGAGATCCCCTCTTGTCATTTGAATAACTGAGGAATCAAAATGGTAACCGGCACAGTCAAGTTCTTCAACGAGAAGAAGCATTTTGGGTTTATACACGGCGATGATGATAAGGATTACTTCGTTCATTCCAGCGGTTTGAACCCTGGCGTCAGCATAGCTGAGGGGGACAAGGTCACTTTCGACATAGCTGAGACCGAGAGGGGCCCCAAGGCAGAGAAGGTCCAGAAGGCATAAATTAAACTCAAATTCATGGGAGGTCAGGGAGAAGTCCCGACCAACCTTTATTAATACGTTTTTAATAGGATAACTTATTCATCTGCCATCTTGAAATATCTTGAGATACTGTGGGTTTTCAGGTAGACAGAGATAGCCGAGGCTTTCTTTCATGAAAGAGTCGCACATATCCAAGGTATCTTTTGAGCTCTCATTGAAGGAGTGGCAGATGAAGGCCACAGCAGAGCTCCTGGATCAGGGCGCTACGGTCCCCTTCATAGCCAGGTACAGGAAGGAGGCCACCGGAAGTCTGGATGAAGTGGCCATAGCGTCCATCAGGGACCGCCTGGCCCAGCTCAGGGACCTGGATAGGAGAAGGGAGGCCATCCTCAAGTCCCTGGAGGAGAGAGGTCTTTTAACAGGGGATCTGAAGGCCAAGATAGAGGTCGCTGAGACCCTGGGCGTCCTGGAAGACCTCTACATGCCCTATAGGCCTAAGCGTAGGACCAGGGCGTCTATGGCCAGAGAGAAGGGCCTGGAACCCCTGGCCATAAAGATCCTGAAGCAAGAAAATATTGATCCTGAATCCGAGGCCCAGGCCTTCGTAAATCCGGATAATGGCATAACCTCTGCCGAGGAGGCTCTGACCGGGGCCAGGGATATTTTGGCTGAAGTGATCAGCGAGGATGCCGGGGTCAGGGCCAGGGTCAGGTGGATCTTCGAGGCCGAAGGGGTCCTAAGGTCCAAAGCCGTAGTAGATCCCAAGGGAAACTCCAAGGAAGGTAAAGAAGGGAAGGAAGGCAAAGAAAGCTCTTCCTCAGAGGCCTACAGGTTCAAGGATTACGCGGATTGGTCAGAGCCCCTATCTAAAGCCCCGTCCCACCGAATCCTGGCCATGATGAGAGGACAGAAAGAGGGCTTGTTGAGCCTTCACCTAGCACCACCCGAGGAGAAGGTCATGGATGCTTTGGAGCTGGCCTTCATCAAAGGACCCGGCCCGGCGTCCCAGCAAGTGAGGTTTGCGGCTGCAGACGGCTACAAGAGACTTCTTGGACCTTCCATGGAGACCGAGATTATATCGGAGATCAAGGCACGGGCAGATGAGAAGGCCATCAGGGTCTTCGCCGAGAACTTGCGCCACCTCCTCCTGGAATCCCCGGCTGGCCAAAAGATCGTCCTAGCCATAGATCCCGGATTCAGAACAGGGTGCAAGATGGCTGTTATGGATCACCAGAGTAGCCTTCTTCATCATGAGGCCATCTACCCCCACGAGCCCCAGAGAAAGACTGAGGAGGCAAAGGCCAAGATTCTTCAGGTCTGTCACAAGTTCGGCGTCGATATCATCGCTGTAGGGAATGGGACGGCAGGCAGGGAGACCATGGCCTTTCTGAGTAGAATGGAACTGCCAGAAGAAGTCCCCGTAGTGGCCGTGGATGAGTCGGGCGCCTCCATCTACTCGGCTTCGGAGATAGCTAGGGATGAGTTTCCGGAGGAGGACGTGACGGTTCGAGGGGCGATATCCATCGGCAGAAGGCTCATGGATCCTCTGGCCGAGCTGGTGAAGATCGAGCCCAAATCCATAGGAGTTGGCCAGTATCAGCACGACGTAGATCAGTCGGCTCTCAAAGCTAAGCTGGAGGACGTGGTCAGAAGCTGCGTCAATATGGTCGGGGTTGATGCCAACACCGCCAGCAAGGAGCTTTTGACCTATGTATCGGGCCTGGGGCCGAAGCTCGCCGAGGCCATAGTTAGGTACAGGAAGGAGCATGGCAAGTTTGTATCCAGGGACGAGCTGAGGAAGGTCCCCAGACTTGGGCCCAAGGCATTCGAGCAGGCAGCGGGCTTCATTAGGATCATGGAGGGAAAGAACCCCCTGGACGGGAGCGCCGTTCATCCCGAGAGCTATCACATCGTGGAGAGGATGGCCGGAGATCTGGGGGTTTCGGCCCAGAAGCTCCTGGAAGATAAAGAGCTTCAAAAGAGGATAGATCCTAAGAGGTACGTCACGGATATGGCCGGAATGCCAACCATACTGGACATCATCTCAGAGCTATCCAAGCCCGGAAGAGATCCGCGCCGGAAGTTTGAGCCCTTCCAATATCAGGAAGGGGTGGAGAAGCCCGAGGATCTCAAACCAGGCATGAGGCTCCCTGGCATCGTGACTAACGTTACGGCTTTTGGGGCCTTTGTGGATGTCGGGGTCCACCAGGACGGCCTGGTTCACATAAGCCAGCTCTCAGACAAATTTGTCAGGAGCCCTACCGATATCGTCAAGGTTCACCAGAGAGTGATGGTGAGAGTGCTGGATGTGGACTTGGATAGAAAGAGAATAACTCTGTCCATGAAAGAGAAATAAGGGAATTGGGGGAAGACAACGTTAGTAGAACTGAGGTATTGTTAGGGCAGAGGCAAACCTCCAAGCTAATGCATTACCTGGTGTCTCAGTAATACAACATCACCATCCGGTTTTTCCATGCTTGTAAGCTTGAGGGATATCACCCCATCAGGAAATACCAGATCCGACGCTTTAAAGACGAACTTAGATCTCGCGCCACCTACAAGGCTTGAGCATACGAGAATGCCCATCTCGTCCACCAGCCATTCCCTCCGTAAGGTGCCATTAAAGGTGCCTCCGCTGTCAGCTCTTACCACATTCACACCATATTTGAGGCCGAGCATCATCAGGGTGCCCCTGGGATTGCCTTAATCGTCGCCTGCTATTATGTAATCGATATGCTTCGTGCTCAAGTAATACAGGTGCTCTTTAGGAGTGGCCTTGGAGCAAAGGGCCAACATGCCCTGCCAATAGGGTAGCTTTCTCAAGGAGATCCAGGACTTAACCATTCCGTGGCTACCGGGGATGACAAGAAGAGGACTTGAATCTGCTGGATCACTCACATGAGGCTTAGATTCAGTCAGGTAGTTCTCAGGAAGTTTTTCGGGACCGTTGAGGGTGTCACTCCCGACCAGGGTGACGTCCATCCTTCCAGATATATATGAGGCCGTAGGAAAGACCCAGATCAGGCTAAATTCAATCGATACGTCTATCGGCGCTGACGGCTATATGCAGGATTACTCGGGCATAATGGTGATATCGTCCTATGGCTTCAAGCTTAAAGGGTGAAAAGCCTAAGGGATAAAAGTGCCTTGTGGGAGACGAAAGCGTTAGTTGTTTTTGAAAATAACCGTGAGATGAATCCCTTAGGCCATGATTCGGAAACTAAGGATATAAGTACACCTGTATTATCCTCCACCAAATCGACCGGATAGCGTAAACGTTCTGGAAATTCCCCCGGATACACTCATGCGCCTCAGGACGGAGTCCATGCGCGGCCAATAAAAACCGAGGCTCTTGGACGGGGTGGGTTTCGCTTTTCATGTGAGAGGGGTTAGGGGCAGTCCATGCGATGATTGAGCACACCCGTAACCCGTAAGAGTGCACCCAGAAGCGTATATGCGTGTGGATGCTTTCAGAAGTATCGACGCATTGTAGGGTGCGCAGGTATTAGATGTGGTATAATCAATCTGGGAAAAAAGGTGATGATACTACCAACGGCGGCCATCTTTGGGAAGCCTGTGCGCCTGGGGATCGCCTCCCAAGGGTGCGATCACACACCGCGTGGACTGACCTAGCCCACCTTCGGGGGGACATTTCCACGAATCTCAGATCCTCCCATTGATGGATAACTTGTACAAACCCCAAAGGGCTGTTCTGGAGCCAATTGCCTAGGCCAGAAATGATCTGGGAACAGTAGTGTGATGGAATAAAGGGTTATACATGACGCCGTTTACGTAATCTTATTTACAATCTTTTGATTGTGCAACAACTTCGTTTATCTTGGAATAGAACAGATGATCGAAGAATATTCCATCTTTAAAGGCGCACTCCTTAAGAGTTCCCTCCAGCGTAAAGCCTGCCGTCTCAAGGACCCTGGAAGAAGCTCAATTGACTGCACAAGGCCCAGCATAAATGCGATGCAGGTCAAGCTTCTCAAAACCATACTGGCTTATGGCATTTACAGCCTCGGTCGGGATTCCCCTACCCCAGAAATGCTCTGTCAGCCAATTGCTATGCACTCTCATCTTTAAGATAAAACATTCCTTTGAGATTATGGGCGGAGGGCGTTTTTATACTAAGCCCATCTACCAGATAAAAGGAGGATATCCGTGGCCATAGGTTTGAGACCGTTCTGCAGCACTGGCCTGAGTTTAACCCAGGTGGGCCTCGGCTGTGGTGGAATTCTGAGGACCCAAGGAAGAAGCGCCGAGGCCATACCGGTAATTGAGGAGGCAGCCCTTCAGGGATTAAACTACTTCGACTCCATCAGGGCTTATACGGGAAGCGAAGGATACTACGGGGAGTTCTGGGAAAAGCACCCCGATCTCCGTCGAAAGATATTCCAGGCCTGTAAATCCTCAGCCAAGGACAAGGCTAGAGCCCACACCGATCTGATCTACTCCATGACGTACCTGGGCGTGGATTACCTGGACCTGTGGCAGATTCACGACGTCAGAACCTGGAAGGACGTGGAGAGGATAGAGGGGCCTGAAGGAGCCCTTGAGGCATTCCAAGATGCCAAGGATACCGGAATAGTCAGGCACATAGGTGTGACGGGGCAGTCCAATCCCAAGGTTCTGGAATATTGCATCGCCAGGTGGCCTGTGGATTCGGTGCAGATGCCCGTAAACCCCCTGGAGGCAGCTCCAGGCGGATTCATCGATATAGTCCAGCCGGCAGCCGAAAACCGAGGCTTAACTATTTTGGGAGTGAAGGTACTGGGCGGATCCCACCACATCCCCTTTAAGGGACGTATAACCCCTGAGGTTCTGATAAGGTTCGCCCTGAACCAAAGGATATGCGTGGCAATCGTTAGCTGTTCAACCCCCACCGAGGTCGATGCCCTGGCCAGGATGGGAGAAGAACATATGGAGATGTCACCGGAAGAAGAAAAGGCCTTGGTCGAGGCATTCAGGCCTTACGTCGGGAACCTGGCGTACTACAGGGGCTACAATTTAACTGCTGACCCCTTCCGGGTGATCCTAAAAGGCTCCGCGAGGCATCCAGAGGCTCTTATGGCTCAGAAAGACTCTGATTATTAGGGATTTAAATAACATATGAGCCAAGGAAAAAGCGACATGCCAGGTGAGCAGAAGGGAAAATATGGGGCTTGGTACTGCGGAGGTCTCCAATTCGAGTGCCAACAGTGCGGAAGCTGTTGCAGGATATCGGGCCTGGTCTGGGTAAGCCCCAAGGAGATCAGGATCATCTCCAAGCACATGGAGATCAGCGAGGAAGAATTCAGGAGGTCGTGCCTGATAAAGGTTGGAAGCGGCTTTTCCATAGGTGAGGCTAAAGATGGAAGCTGCCTCATGCTGGACTCTGCCACAAAAAGGTGCAAGATATACGAGGTAAGGCCCGAGCAATGCAGCTCCTTTCCTTTTTGGCCCGAGGTCTTGAAGAACCCCGTGACCTGGGCCAAAGAAGGGCTCCTCTGCCCGGGGATGAGCAGGGGAAAGCTTTGGACCTACGAGGAGATCGAGGAGAGGAAGGAGGAGGACTGATCTTTCCAACCTCCAATCTGTTTCCGAACCCCTTTAGTACCCATTTTAAGCCGGATTCCAAACAGCGTTTAAACCTATCTAGTTTACCTCCTGCAGGCTGAAGACTTTTTTATAGTTAGCCTTACAACATATCATAAGGAGGATGTCCATGGCCATCGGTTTGAGATCTTTCGGCAGAACAGGCCTGAATTTGACCCAGGTAGGCCTGGGAGGCGAGGGGGTCCTAAGAACTTACAGAAGGACCGCCGAAGCAGTGTCTGTAATAGAGGAAGCAGCATCTCAAGGCATAGCCTATTTCGACTCCGCCAGGGCTTACGCAGGTAGCGAGGGCTATTACGGCGAGTTCTGGAGGAAGCACCCCAATCTCCGCGGAAGGATCTTTCAGACCAGCAAGTCGGCTTCCAGGGACAAGGCCAGAGCTCATGCCGACCTGGTCCACTCCCTCACAGCCATGGGCCTGGACTACCTGGACCTGTGGCAAATCCATGATGTCAGGACTTGGCAAGACGTGGAGATGATAGAGATGCCAGGAGGAGCCCTTGAGGCATTCATAGAGGCCAAGGATGCCGGAATAGTCAAGCACATCGGAGTGACGGGGCACTTCGATCCTAAAGTTCTAGAGCACTGCGTAGCCCAGTGGCCGGTGGATTCGGTCCTAATACCGGTAAACCCCCTGGAGACTATGCCGGGTGGATTCCTAGACATAGTTCATGCCGCTGCCGAGGATAAGGACATAGCCATCATTGGCATGAAGATCCTGGGAGGGGCTCACTACATCAACAAGGAGGCTGGGATAACCCCTGAGGTTCTGATAAGGTTCGCCCTATCTCAGCACATCGATGTGGCCATAGTGGGATGCTCCAATCCAGGAGAGATCGCTGCCCTGGCCAGGGCCGGGACGGAGTTCAGAGAGATGTCCCCTGAAGAAGAGAGAGGGCTGATAGATGCCTTTACGCCCTACGCCATGGATTTGGCTTTCTACAGGAGCATTTGGCCTTAGAGAATATTGGAAACATTTATTCATATGAATTATCATCCTTTGGCCGATGACATCCCACCCAGAAGGGGTAGGATCTCTTAAGAACAAATGGATGAACGATGGATGAATGCCTAAGAAAGGATATCGCCGGCAGACTGGGAACGCTGCATCGGCTGAAGGACCTGCTGCCCCCTGACGGTATAAGCCCTCTAGTCAAGGCCAGGGTAGACGAGGAGATGAACGACCTCATCTCAAAAGGATATGAGCCCTTTTTCAGCGGAAATGCTGCCCTGTACATCCTATCTGCCTGTCAGAGGTGCGGCCGATGCTGTAAGGATATCAATGCCATTGCCGCATCCATCGAGGATTGCAGAAGGGTTGCTAAGCATCTGGGAATGAGTCAGAAGCGGTTCATGATGGAGTACACCCGGCCTCATATTCTGGATGGCTGTCAGGTAGGGACGGCCAGAATAATCAAGAAAGAGAATGCAAAGCACTGTCCTTTCTTCGATCGAAATCTTCCCGGCTGCCGCATCCATTCAGTCAAGCCCCGGGTCTGCAGCGCTGCGTATTATCTGTCCAAGATGAACCTGTTGCTTTGTCGACAGACCCACAGGTTCAGCACCTTCCCCGAATGTCCGTCTGACATCGAGCTTCGATCCAGGATAGGGGGCTTCTCCGACAGGCTGAAGGAGGAGAATGCTTCGGCCTTGGATGATTTGAAAATGACATTCCAATCCGCTGATACCGAGATACAGCTCTTCCAGCTTCTTCTCCGATTGAAGGGCATGGAAATTTATTTTGGCAAAGAGAAGACTGCTTCACTGACCCGAAAACTTGGGCTTAAGAGAATGCCAGTGGAGGGTGAGCTGAAGCCGGCAGCTTTTCTTTATGCTGCGGTTTTGTTGGAACAGGAGACAGCTGGAACCCCCTTATAGTAGAAGCATAAAAACTGAGAGATGATACAAGCTATTTAAATATAAGGGGCGAATTTTACGCGGAGTTAAACGATCTTTTATTCAATCGCCTGCGCACCTACTGCCAGAAAATCAGATGGTGAATATCCTAGAATATGTTTTCTTCACACACCACGTGTTTAAAATTTTTATATTAAGTCGTTGTGCGTATAAGCCGTCCTACATATTTCAGAGCGGGATAGAAATGCCAGGAGACGTACGTTTTGTACCTGTCGCAGCGGGTCGGATAAAGTTAAACGCACCTACACATTCGAGGTATATAACGGCAGCACCCTTACCTGACGTTAGGCTACAGCTCTGGGGCATCGACGAGACCGGTCAAATGTGGAGCATCTGGAAGACCAGGGGACCTAACTCAAGCTTGACATACTGGTCCCCACTCCAGATGCTACCAAATAGAGCCTTCGTGATGTTTGAGGTTGCTGCTCCTCTATCAGATGGAAGGCTATAGCTTCGGGCTATAGAGGCGAACCATGCCTTATGGAGCTGCTGGAAGACGGGGGATGCCAACTCGGCCTTGATGAACTGGACGCCCTTCCCGGTGCCACAATGCGTTATTCAGATAGCATTTGCCCCCTATCCGACAGAAGGACACAACTGAGGGTAGCGGATATCAACAACCACCTATGGAGCTCATGAAAGACAAGAAATGCCAACCCCAGCTGGCCTGCTAGACGATGTTCTAGGATACACCATAGCTCAGCCCGTTTTTTATAGATGTATTTTATTTTAGAGGAAATTATTAAGGGTTTAAGGCCGGCTGTTGCTGGCTTATGCAATGCAAGGTTCCAAGCCCATGAACCAACTCCCTGCAATAGATCCCAACGGCCTTCCTTCCAGGAAACAGACCCTGAATTATCTTTAGAGCGTTCCCATCGTTCTCGTGGCCAAAGACCGGAACCAAGACCACCTTGTTGCCTATGTAGAAGTTGGCATAGCTGGCAGGCAATCTCGTCCCCTGGCCCACAAACCCCGGCATAGGGATCTTTATAACCGTTAATGGATGGCCATCCTGATCGGTGGAGGAGGTCAGTATGTCGTAGTTCTCCTTGAGGATTGGATAGTTGGGATCGGCCTCGTCCTCCTCGAAGGCGCAGACGACAGTGGTCGGGTTGATGAACCTGGCTAGGTCATCCACGTGGCCGTCTGTATCATCGCCCAGGATGCCCTCTTTGAGCCAGGTGACTTTCCTTACCCCAAGATAACCCTTTAAATAGCCCTCTATCTCTGCCTTGCTTAGGTGGGGGTTCCTGTTCCTGTTCAACAGACACTGCTCTGTGACCATGACCGTGCCTGCGCCGTTGACTTCGATCGATCCACCCTCCATAACGATGCCCGGCTCAAAAACGGGAAGCTTCAGGTATTCGTTCATCTGGTCAGGGACGTAGGTATCCTTCATCAGCTCCTCGTACTTCTCTCCCCAGGCGTTGAAGATCCAGTGGATCATGGCCAGGCACTTGCTATTTTTGTTGACCAGAAAGGTAGGGCCGTAGTCCCTGAACCAGACGTCAGCGTAGTCCACGATGTGGATCTTCACCATGGATAGGTTTACTCCGGAGTTGGACAGCATGCCCTTAACCTTGTCCTTCATTCTCTGGCCTGTGACCTGAAGGTCCACCCTCTCGCTCCTGTGGATGGCCTGGATGATAGCTACATAAGTTTTCTCCACGGCCTCGAGTTCAGGAAAGCTGTCGGTATCATAAGGCCAGGAGAGCCATATGGCATCGTGCTTTTCCCACTCGGCGGGCATGTGATAGCCAAGATTCGAAGGTGGGTTTTCAGGGCATACTGGAATCAGACAGGCCTCCCTCGGCTCCAGATTTATGCCCTGGGTTATCAGCCTGTAGGCCTGAGGCCTGCGATTTTTCAGGAATCCCCAACCCTCCCTGACCTCCCGGTTCATATCGAGATCCACCTCGGCCACCAGGGTATCCTCAGCTGAGCTGCCAGCCCTGGCCAGAATCTTGCCGAAGGAATCGCAAACAAAAGACGAGCCCCAGAACCGCAGGTTTCCCTCCTGGCCCACGCGGTTCACCGCGGCCACATGGACGCCGTTGGCTATAGCGTGGCCCCTCATGACCGTCTCCCAAGCATCATGCCAGTCGCCATCGGAGGGATTTTCTTCCTCGGTGATCCAGCCAATGGCAGTGGGATAGAAGATAATATCAGCACCCATAAGGGTTACCACCCTTGCGGCCTCTGGGAACCACTGGTCGTAGCAGATCAAGGGAGCGATCTTGCCGTATTTGGTCTCGTATACCTTGAAGCCTATGTTGCCCTCTTCGAAATAGTTCTTCTCGTAGAAGAGCGGGTCATGAGGTATGTGGGTTTTTCGGTAGGTAGGTAGAAGCTCTCCATCTGAATTTATCACGGTCACGGAGTTGTAGTAGTGATCCCCGGCCTTCTCAAAGATGGGGACGAGGATCACTGCACCATACTCCTTGGCCAGGACTGAGAAGGCCTCCGTTGATTCACCGGGGATGATCTCGGCGAAGCAGGAGACATCGATTCTTTCTTGTTGGGGGAAGTATATCGATCGGTAAAGCTCCTGGAGGCAGATGATATTGGCGCCCCGGGATATGGCTTCCCCAACTCTTTTTACGGTTCTTTTAAGGTTTTGGCTCAGATCCTCCGAGACCGAGGTCTGTATTAAACCGATAGATACCTTCTGCATCTTTCCTCCCACCTAATCAAGATAGGCGACGAAATTAAAGGGCTTTTCGGTTTTGATGTAAAAGCCAAGGAGGAAGAATACGCACGACATGCTCACCAGTCAGGCCTGAACGTATCAGCCCTAGGGATCTTTCCCCCTGCAGGGTGTTATGGGTGGATTACTCCTGAATTGAGAGTACCCTCAACCCCAGGGGCACCCTCAGATGCTTCAACGATATCAATATGTCCAATGGGTCTGCTTATTTCTCGACAATTTATCATAACACCATCCTTGCCAGGATGACCAGGAAGAGGGCCATGATCATCCAACCCAAGACGTATTCCGTGACAATCACGCGCTTTCACCGCCGGGTCAGTCGCAGGCCGTAGGACGGGCTGGCCAAGAACATCATAATGCTGAAGTATAGGGGCTCCTCAAGGGCGGAGACCGAAGGCTTCCCATGATTACGGCCATTGAACATTATCGGGAGATTTTTAAACGCAGCCGTAGGATAGATCAGACCTTAGGTCTCTGATCCATCACCACAAACCTTGGCGTAAAGCCTTAGCGACAGTAGGACTCCAGGGCATTCCAGTTTCCGGCCGCCACCTGCACCGACTTAGTCTTTGCTCCCATAAGATCCATCCATGCCAGGGACCGCTTCACCAGGCTGACTCAGATGCCTCAGTTTCTGTATTCCTCATCAACGTAGATGGAATCAATCTCTCCACTGTGATCTGAGGGGATGGTGCTGATGCTGTAAGCTACGTGTCTGACGCTCGTGGTATCCTTGGCCAGATCGAGCCTGAAGGCCTCGGCTTTTGCCTTCTCGATCAAATCTTCCTTCCTCTTCTCAAAAGTCATATGGGGCTCGGAAAAGGAGTACAAATAGGCCTGTGAAAGTCATAGAGCTTCTGCCAGAGATGGATCGCCAGGTCCAGACCCTTCTGGGCCGCTTTCAATGTGCTCGATGGGCTCCAGAGATGTATCCTTTTTGATATATCTCCTGGCGCAAAGTTACCTGTAACTTACGGCCTGCTATCATATCTCAGTAATCCCAGGCAGATCCCGGGTGCATATGGATGAAATGAAGTAGGCCGATCATAGCCGTGGGCAATGTCTGCATGCGGGGTCTACTGGCAACGGCCGCGGATAAAGTTTAGCGATAACAGCTGCAGGTAATGGTTGCCAACGATTATCATTAATATGATCCGCAGATCCAAAAAGATTTACCTAAAGAAAGCCCTAAACTCATGGGAATTGGGCTGAATAGATGAGGGAGATACCGCCTCAGGAGGTACAAAGTTGGGCCTAGTAGATCGCATGAGCACGGTAGTAAAAGCCAAGATGAGCACCATAGTTAACAGGCTTGAGGACCCGATGGAGACCCTGGAGTTCTCTTACCAAAAGCAGATAGAGCTTTTGCAGAACGTCAGGCGCGGAGTAGCCGAGGTTGCCACCTCCAAGAAGAGGTTGGAACTTCAGAAGGCCAAGATCCAGATGAACACGGACCAGTTCGATGCCCAGGCCAAGCAGGCAGTGGCCCAAAACCGCGATGATTTGGCCAGAATGGCCCTGGAGAGGAAGACCGCCCTAAAGATCCAGGCCGATGAGCTGGACAGGCAGATTCTGGACCTGAATGACCAGCAGCAGAATCTGCAGGCGGCCGAAGCCAGGCTTGCCACCAAGGTCGAGTCCTTCAGAGCCAAAAAAGAAACCATCAAGGCCCAGTACTCGGCGGCTGATGCCCAGGTCAAGGTGACGGAAGCGGTCACGGGCATAAGCGAGGAGATGGCTGATGTGGGCATGGCCATCCAGAGGGTGGAGGACAAGACCGAGCAGATGAAGGCCAGGTCGGCAGCCCTGGATGAGCTTCTGGCCAGCGGCACCCTTACCGATTACTCGGTAGGAAGTGAGATAGAAAGGCAGCTCCAGGAGGCCAAGGCTAAGTGTGATGTAGATGCTAAGCTTGCCAGGCTCAAGGCGGAGGCGGGAAAGTGATCATAAGGATTCTGGGTGATGGCCAGTATAATATCGACAGCTGCATCCTGGATGACCTGAACACCATAGACAACAGGATAGTGGACCACATATCTAAAGGGGATATGAAGGCTTACAAAGAAGACCTATCCAGGATGATAGCGAGGATCAAGGAGAATGGAGAGCCCTTGGATCCGACATTCCTGGAAGCTTCAGATATAATCGTACCTCCTAAAGATCTAAGCTTCGAGGAAGCCAGGAATATCTTCAGCGGCAGGGGGCTAATAGAAGGATAAATACGATAAACAGGTGGTAGTAAGGTCGCCAGAGGAGATGATTATTGATTTTTCTCCTATTCCTTTGGCAACCTCATTTACGAGATTAATTTGAGCAATAATGGTTATATTGGCTTCAATTGGATTAGCTGT
>DAXJ01000014.1:0-51450 GCA_002506335.1 Methanosaeta sp. UBA114 | reverse complement strand
GATTAGCTGTGATACGTTTCTGGACCATATTTCCGGACAGCTAAGGCTTCAGGTTAAGAAGAAGATGGGCACTATGGCAAAGGCGTAAGGCCTATAGATTAGAGTGATGGAGATCGAGGGTAGGGAGAAGCCTGCCTGTACAGTCCATAAAGCGGCGTGGGAATGGTTGCCCCCATGAGAAGGACCTTGGTGGTGAGGGCAACTATGTAGAAGGAAGTCCTGCTTGGACTCGGCGCCTGATGAATACAGAGGCAGGAATCGTAAGCTATCCTTGAGGTTTTTCATTCTTCAGATCGGTGCTCATTCATTCGAACACATTAAATTACCCCTGCCTGCAGGGGAAGGATTTTCTAAATTGGCGTGCTCCAAAGGTGATACCAACTTATCAGATCTTTAACTATGGGCAGCCCTGTCTCCACCACCGACTTGAGCCGAAGCTTAAAGGCGTTATCCCTCCGGCTTGATCCCGAGGGCACGAAGGGATAGTACGTGCCCTCATTGAAGCTGTAAATCCAGTAGACCATCGTGTTTCCTTTGAATCTGTAAATGGCAGCTAGAAGTTGGGTCCCAAAGCCCTCATAGATCAATGTCGAGCTCACCATTTGCACCTTGGCCACTAGATTGTCGAAGTCAAGGTCCCTGAGAACCACCCAGAGGTAGTTGTATGAATCCTTCTGGACGCTGTACTCAGTCTTGGTCTCATTGGAACTGATCTTGAGAAGGCCCTCGACCTCTGACCAGGGGGTCTCACACCTGGAAGACTCCACGGATTTTATGCAGACCGCTAGCTGAACCATCATGTTTCAGGTTAAACTTCGTCTCCAGGGTCACCTCAGCCGTGGATATGGAAAAGAGCTTCTCTGTCTTGGACGAGGGGAGCTCGGCCGTTTCCAGGATTGAACCCAAAAACCTATCAGGTCTCCATCTCCTGGGATATCTTCTCCAGGGCCGCTATGCGGGCCTCCGTTGACGGGTGGGTAGAGAAGATGTTGAAGACCGACTGGCCAGATAGGGCCGGCACGATGTTTAAGTTATTGGAGACCTCGACCCTTCTTAAGTCCTGGACGGGAATTCTGGGAGGCATTTTGGATAGCTTCATGAGGGCCGAAGATAGATGGGATGGCCTGCCGGTGATGATCGCCGACCCCCTATCCGCTGCAAACTCCCTGTACCTTGAGAGGGCTCGAATGAGGATGAAGCTCAGTATCCAGACCAGAAGGGATATCAGCCACACCACGACGATGCTTCCTCCCGAGTCCCTGGAGCGCCTGTCGTAAGCCCCTCCGAATAAGAGGAAGTTCCTGACCAGGAAGAAGGCTATGGTGGAGAGGAAGCTGGCTATAGTCATGATAGCGGCGTCCCTGTTCTTGACGTGGGTGAGCTCGTGAGCCAGCACTGCCTCCAGCTCATCGCGGTCGAGCTGGTTCATGACGCCCGAGGTCACTGCCACCACCGATGCCTTCTGGCTCCGCCCTGTGGCAAAAGCATTGGGAGCGCTGGTGCTCACTATGGCGATCCTAGGCTTGGGAAGGTTTGCTATGGCACAAAGCCTAGTGACCATGGCATGGAGCTCAGGAGCTTCGCTTTCGGAGACCTCCCTGGCTCCTGTGGACCAGAGCACAAGGCGGTCTGAGTAGAAGTACTGGAGGAGAAGTAGGCCTCCTGCTATGAGGACCATGCCCAGCGTGCTTATGCCCGTGTAGCGGTACAGGAGCACCAGGAAGGCTAGGTACACGGCGCCCAACATCACCATGGTAAAGAGCATCCTGGCCTCCAGGCCCCAATCAGTCTTCCATTTCATGGAGATCACACCTCGACCTTATCAGCGACAGTATTATCAGCGGCATTCTCATCATAGGTTTTCTCATCATCGGATTTTCTAGTCATTGGTTTCCATAATCAGGTTTATCGTCCTTGTTTTCCTTACAGAGGTTCTGGTTATCTAACCATAAATTCTTATGGTGTCATCTAGAACAATAAGCTACTGTTAGGATATTTTCCTTGCCTTACAACCCTCTACCAGGATCGATATCAGCCGCCTGATTCCATTAAGGAGCTCTGGGAGATTTGCGCTTAAAAGGTGCCCGAAAGCTGCGAAGGGGCTGTATTAAAAGCAATACTTGATATACATTTAAAAGGCACATGTTCCCTAACCGAGATTTTTCGGTTTCCAGGTCTCAGGGGTGCCAAGAATGGTCCAGGCAAAGAAAGGGGATACGGTTAAGGTCCACTACACCGGCAAGTTCACGGATGGAATGCCCTTCGATACCTCCGAGGGCGCAGAGCCCGTGGAGTTCAAGATAGGCGAGGGCAAGCTCATACCCGGCTTTGAGGAGGCCATGATAGGGATGAGGCCCGGAGAGGCCAAAACTGTCACCATTCCCCCAGAGAATGCCTATGGCTTTTACAGAGAAGACAAGATCATAAAGGTAGACAGAAAGGATATCCCCGAGGATATTACGCCCGAAGAAGGCATGACCCTGGAGGTCAGTGCACCTAACGGCCAGTTCATACCAGTCCAGGTCACAGAGGTAAAAGGCGATAAAATCACTCTGGATGCCAACAATCCCCTGGCAGAGAGGGACCTGGTCTTCGACATACGCCTGGTGGAGATTGTAGGCCAGAGAGAGGAGACGAAAGGCCCATCTTAATTTTAAGGTCCAGGATCCCAGGCAGGAAATGATGCTTCAGAGGTTAGCTCGGCTGCTTTCCCGCCATCTGCATGATCTTTTCCCGCCCCGTGCCGCCCGTCCTCAGGGGGTTGTCCAGGACCATATCTATGAAGCCGAAGAGGCCCGCAGTGTACACCGCATAGAAGTCCCTAGCAAACTTCATGGCATCATCCAGATCCTTAAAGTGCCTTACCTCCAGGCCAGATCCCTGGTTGCCTGAGGAGATCTCGGTGTCCGCAATGAAGCTGGAAAAGCCGCATGAGGCCTTAGCCGGCTGCACTGCGTCGATGTTCACAGGAACTCCGCCGTACTCCAAGTATACTTCTTTTATCAGATCCTCCCTGGAGCGGATACCCATCTCCCTGGCCTCGGAGACTATCTCAGGATCGATGTACTCGGGCTGGGGCATCAGGCATGCATCTATGACGAAGCTGAAGCTTCCTCCTAAATCTACGGCCTCCAGGATAAGGCCGAGCTTGACGGGGCTGCCAAGGCCGAAATCACACTGCCACCGCTCGCTCTCCACGTAGATCAGGTTATCATCCAGCTCCAGGATAGTCAGCATAGGCTTAACTAAGCCTCATAATTTATGAGTTTTTTTGCCGTACTAGGGATGAATTCACAGGGTATCTATCTGCAGGGGATCTACCAGCCATAGCTTCGCGGTTGCTCAAATCATGGTAACTTAGGATATTTATTTAAACGTAAGCGTTCCTAATTTTAATGATTACGCTGCTATTGATAGAGTTTCTGCGGGCACACCTCTGACAAACAAAGGCGATAGGAACAGACTATGGGAATCCTTGTATCGCTGCTAGCATCAGCTTTTATTTTAGCCGGCACTATCCAGACACAGACCCCAAGATCCGTTTTCCACTCGGGTACAGCTCAGCAGAACTTCACGGTCACGGTGGGCTACACCAACCTTCTCAACCGCGCCGAGGGTCAGGCCTTCTTCTCGTCCAAGATTGGAATCCACATCGATGGTACCATCACCTGGATACAAAATTTCAGGTAGATTCATACGGTAACATTCCCAGAGATTAATACCAACTCGGCCAGACCCGATACATCCAATACCGGCTTCATCAGATTCGATCTTAGTTCTAATACGATATCAAATACCGCAACTAATATTATAGTTAATACCGGTTCCAATATCAGCTCCAATGCCAATGCCGTACAGACACCTGTCTTCTTAGTTCCGCTTCCAGGAGGGCCTAAGGGTTCCATGATAATCAACCCACAGGTAGCCTCCCCCATCATTCCCCAGGGCGGCGAGTTCAATGGATCCTCCTACGCAAACTCAGAGGTTATGGGTCCCCAGAATATAGGGGCGCCGAAAGCTTCAAGCTAAAGTTCACTAAGACGGGGATCTACACTACTCCTGCGTGGTCCACGAGGACAACCACATGTTCGGCACCATCATAGTGGAAGATCCTAACATTATCATGCCAACACCCGCAGAGGGTGCCATACATGGAAGAAATGAGAAGGATGCTCTTTTAGCCAATGTACCATTCGCCATAGCTGCCACCGTCTCAGAGTTCAGGCCGGCGAAAAAGTAGCCCGATGGTTCCACGATCCACTACGTCAACGTTGGTTGTTCCAGGGGCCAGATAGATCTGATGGCGTCCTATCCTTAATGGGTAAACGCCCATCATGAGGATACCATGATCTGGGCGCTATCTAAGGAGAGCATGGCGCCTCATGCAGTCACCTTCCTCAATGGAGCCAAGGAACCTAAAACCCTTGTCGGGATCAGCCCACCGAACTGCCAGGAGGTAATGACATTCGGTCCGGATATCGTAACTCCATCCAAGACCAATCAGAGCATGACTAACCAGGGAGTGAATTACTCAGGGATCATTGTGCCAGGCGTCTCGGCCCACAGAGCCTTCTCTTTGAAGGTCGGAAACTTCACGGGAAATCTGGGTTACATATGCATCCTCTACGAGGAGAGCAGCATGAAGGGAACGTTAGTCCCTATCCCGAGGCCGGACTTAGAATCCTTTAGACCTTAGGGTAACTTAATCCAGAGGAGAATTCCGACTTGCTAGGTAATCAGTCCCCGGCAGGGCCAGCTTTTTTCTTATCGCAAAGTATGGAAAGCATAGAAAAGGCGGGAACGGTCAAATAAGTTATTTAAGGTTACGAGGCGTACTATTGCAAACCACTTTGTTGGGTACCAAGTCGGATTGCTCCTCTAACAAAGAGCATAAGAGGTATAACTTATGAATATAGATGATGTTTATGAGTTCGCCAACATAAACCCCCTCTGCTACCTAGCCACCGCCGAGGGTGACCAACCGCGGGTCAGGGCCTTTGCCATGTGGTACGCCACAGGTAAGGGTTTTTACTTCCACACCTCGACAGCCAAGGGTGTTTACAGACAGATCAAGGCCCACCCCAAGGTCGAGGTCTGCTTCTATGCTACTCAGAGCGGCGCCATGATGAGGATCACCGGCGAGGCCAAGATCCTCCAGGATATAGATCTCAAGAGAAAGCTCCTGGATGACCAGGAGTACCTGAAGCAGATGTTCCGGGGACCTGAGGACCCTGCCCTGGCCATCTTCCGGGTCCAAAACGGTGTAGCCAGGTTCTGGACGGTTGCAGAGAACGAAAAGGAGAGGGATAGCGAGAAGATCTCCTTCTGACTCTTTTCGATCCCATTCCCCAAAGAATTATCACCAATGGGAGACTCCTATTAAAGGAGATACGAAAGTGGATTTAGGGAACTGCTTCAAGTTTATTAAGAATAACCCCACGGGCTTTGTGGCCACTGAAGAAGGAGGACAGCCGAGGGTCAGACCTTTTACTTCCTGGTTTGCCGATGCAAGCGGCTTTTACTTCCACACATCGGAATCCAAGCGAGTATGCAAGCAGCTTCACAAAAATCCCAGAATCGAGGTCTGCTTTATAACCCATAAGAAAGACCTAATGATGAGGATATTGGGGTCGATGGAGTTCCTAAATGAGATCGCTCTTAAAACTAGGCTCCTGGAGGAGATGCCCTTTCTTAAGAATATAATCGAAGGATCTGAAGATACAAACCTGGCGGTCATCAGAATACCCCACGGCGAGGCATTCTTCTGGACCTTGGCCGATAACCTGAAGGAAGCAGAGTTTCCAAGGATCGAGTTCTGATCCCAGAAAAGAAAGGTCCTGGGGAATCCAAGCGGTATTTAGCTGTTTAGTTATTTAATTAGTTAATCTAGCTCTTTCAGATTTATCCCCTGCTAAAATCGGGATCTTAGTAATCGAGCCTATCGATATCGGCATTCTTATTGATCAGAGACTTTTGATAGCTCGGGTTGATCTTGGTAGCCGTGTTATAAACAGCTACATCCGCCACGTAGTTTCTCTAAAGGTCGCAGGTCACACCCATATTATACCAGGCCTCGGCATTCAGGGGATCGATCTTGAGGCATTCATCGTAATCCAGGTTGGACACCTCGTACTTGCCCTGGCTAAAGAAAGACACGACCGGATAAAACCAACCGCGCGCGTCGGTCTAATATTTGTCTGACCCAAGGCCGAAACGGCCAGTGCCATGATCAGCATTAATGAGGCCGAAATAGGCCTAGGATTCTTCATATCTCTCCATAAGCCTTAATTAGGAATGATTAATGAGAAAGATTGCGCAGATTCACCATTCTTTAAAATTGATGATATATCACCTTTTCTATCTCTATATTAGGGTCAGGGCCATAATCATTTTACACAAAGAGGCATTTGCAGGATAACATGAAGGTCTCTGTCATCCTGGCCCACCCAGATACGGGCAGCTTAAACCACGCCATAGCCATAGCTGCAGTCGGAGCCCTGAAGGAGAACGGCCACCTCGTCTCCTTCCACGATCTTTACTTAGAGGGCTTCGATCCTATAATCCCAAAAGAAGAGATATCCAGGGATGGAACCATGGATGTGGCAATCGCTATCCACTGCCTCGAGATAGCCAACGCCGAGGGCATCATCATAGTCCATCCCAACTGGTGGGGCCAGCCACCGGCTGTGCTCAAAGGCTGGATCGACAGGGTTCTCAGAGCAGGGGTAGCCTACGAGTTCCTGGAAGGTGATAGCGGCGAAGGCGTGCCGAGGGGACTTCTTAAGGCACGAAAAGCCTTGGTCTTCAACACAGGCAATACCAAGCCCGAGAGGGAGGCCCGGGTCTTCAAAGATCCCCTGGAGAGCATATGGAGATACTGCATCTTCGGCCTCTGTGGCATCGATGATTTCTATAGGAAAACTTATTCGGTGGTAGGTACCAGCACCCTTGAGGAAAGAGAATCCTGGCTGAGAGACGTTAAAAGCATTGTGGGAAAACGCTTCCCCAGGAGCGATGGTGCTTGAAGATTCTGGCCTTGATCGGCAGCCCCAGGAAGAGATCCAACACCGACATCCTGGTGGACGAGGTTTTGAGAGGCGCTGAGACCAAAGGACACACCTGGGAGAAGGTCTACCTCTACGACCTGGAGATAAAGCCCTGTCTGGACTGCAGGGCCTGCAAGAAAGGCAATTACACCTGCCCCATGGACGACGGCATGAAGGGACTCTATTCCAAGATCGACGCCTCAGATATCATCGTCTTTGGAACCCCCATCTACTGGTACGGCCCTACTGGAAAGATGAAGCTCCTCATAGACAGGCTTCGTCCCTTCATTGCCAGCGGGAAGCTCAAGGGCAGGAGAGGGCTTGTAGTGACACCCTCCGAAGAAGGGCCAGGTTGCTGCAGCCCCTTGGTCCAGATCTTCCGCATGTCCTTTGAGTATCTAGGAATGGACTTCCTGGGAAGCCTACTGGCTATAGCTTACGAGCGTGGTGAGGTGGCAGGGAATAAGGAGGAGATGGAGAAGTCTTATAGGCTAGGAGCATCGATTCTATAGCGTAAGGATTCTAATAGATGAGCGGCCTTCGCCAAAGAAAAAGGATTAATGAGGCTGACCTGCGGTTATGCCGGCGGTTGCAGTCTTGGTTACTTCGCCAGTCGCTGAGTTTATGTACACCAGATCCCTGCCCAGTGTAAACACATAAGAGGCCTCGCCGTCAAAGTTTTGAGGAGACTTGAGCGCCACCGATTGAAACGGCCCAAGGTACCCCGCCTCCTTCAGAAAGACTATCGCCGCCTCGAGGCTCATGCCCCTGGGAAGCTCTTTTATGGCCGTCTCTTTCCATGGCCTGGCCTCCCTGTGAGCCTTCCCAAATTCTCCATTAGCATAATCCAGGGTGATCACCGAGTCCCCATCTATCTCGGTGAAGATGAACATCCAGTGATCCACATCATCGGCAGCATTGGCTGAACCCTTGGATGCGACGCCCAAGTTCTCCACCTGGACCGCTGTAGGCCACTGGGGCTTGACGATTCTCTCAGCCTCCGCCATCAACTCAGAGTTATGCCCTTTTGTAGGTATTTCATCCATAGTCAAAACTCCCATCAGTATACAGAATTTATAAGATTTATCTTTTTTCCATCGAGGTTAGGCAAGCATTAAGTCCATCCTGTCGGGGAAAAAACGGTCGAAAATCCAAAAAGTCCAAGATTTTTGTTAAGTCTTTGCTTTGACCCAAAGATTCATTTGGAGGCCATCCCAAAAACATTCTGCCAGATAACAAGAGCACACGTCATCTGTATCAGTCATAGGTACGAATCCACTCTTTGTTCACACCTTAGGAAAATCTATTTATAGGCATCTATATGGCTGGAAAATGTTCAATTGATCTTCGCTTCTGAAAAAGCTCTTTATCGGACGCAATCGTCCCTTCAGACTTGTTTTCCTTTATACTTCTGACATTAACATGGGGTACAATCCTTATTTCCTTCCCTTAACCATATTCTCGTGTCTCTTTAGCACTAAAGCCGGCGTCCGTAATAACAGCCTCAGGCAGTGTTATGGCCTCAATATGCGCTAATTTTATTTTAAATATATCCATAGTAGGAAAATAGGGCCTGAATTCATTTGTATTATATGCGATTTTACCCTTTTCGATTTGCAGGAACTGACTTAGTACCAACGCTACAAAGACTAATATCTAATTTATTTAATCCATGGCTAACTGAACGAATAATACTGAAGAGTTCATCATAAGCGCCCGATTCATATAACTCTAAATGCAGTCTATGGACTATAGATTTAGCCCCATGGATTCTAGGAACATCTGACCAACAGCAGCCGACGGTCAGGTTTTTCTCTTAGAGGTTAGATCGTTGGCAGCAGGTACTATGGCTGATATAATACATAGCACAGCTAACAAAGTTTTGGCGTTCAATAGTTTAACCCACCTCTAACTGACTGCGATTATCCAGTAAGTAATTGGAGGCTTGCTCATTTATTAAAAAAGATCCGACAGAGGGAGTCTCACTCTTCCCTGAAGATGGTCTGATCCCTGGCAGGACCCACTGAGACCGCAGAGATATCCACGCCCAGAAGGTCCTCCAGCCTCTCCACGTAGGACCTGGCGTTCTCGGGTAGATCATCGTAGCTCTTGGCATTGGTGATGTCTTCGGTCCACCCGGGCATGTCTTCGTAGAGGGGCTTGCACCTGGCGAAGTCGGAGGTGCTCTCGGGTGGATAGTCGATGGTCTCGCCACCGATCTCATAGGCGACACAGATTTTTATGGGATCGAGTCCCGTGAGAACATCCAGCTTGGTCAAGGCCATCTCGGTGTATCCGTTGAGGAAGACCGACTTTAAGCCTAGGACGGCATCAAACCAGCCGCACCTTCTGGCCCTGCCGGTAGTGGTGCCATACTCCCCGCCCTTCTCCCTCATCTTAAGACCGATCTCATCCTTGAGCTCTGTTGGCATGGGCCCTTCTCCAACCCTGGTGATGTAGGCCTTGATTACGCCCACCACGTTGTCCACCATCACCGGGCCCACGCCCAGGTTGGCGCAGGCGCTTCCTGCGGTGGTAAAGCTGGAGGTCACGAACTTCTGTGTGCCATGGATGATGTCCAGAAAGGCGCCCTGGGCTCCCTCGGCCAGGACGTTTCTCTCGTCCTCCAACGCCAGGTTGATCTCCAGAGAGACGTCTGTAACATTATCCTTGAGCTTCTCACCGATGTCCAGGTACTCCTTTAGGAGGCCCCGATCCCTGACTATGGAGGGATCTCCGCCCATATCGGAGATTGCCTTCTCCTTGGCCGGAGCTATTTCCTTGAGCTTCTCCTCCAGGAGCAAAGGATCCGTTAAGTCCTGCATCTGGATCTCCTCCCTAGAGAACTTATCGACGTAAGCAAAACCTATACCACGGTTAGTGGTGCCGATCTTCTGGGACCTGGCATTCTCCCGCAGCTTATCCAGCTCTATGTGGTAAGGCATGATGATGCTGGTCTTGGCATCTATCCCTAGGTCCACCTTGATGCCCTCGGACTTCAGGACATTCACCTCATCGTAGAGGACCTTGGGATTCACCACGACACCCGGCCCTATGAGGAGCCTGGCGCCTAAGATGGCCCCACTGGGCACCAGATGGAGCTTGTAGGTTTTATCGCCGACCACAACGGTGTGGCCCGCGTTATCTCCTCCCTGAAATCTGACCACTACGTCATAGTTCTCGGCCAGGAGATCTATGACTTTGCCCTTGCCCTCATCCCCGAACTGCGCGCCCGTTAATATCGTAAACATAGCAGTCGGGTGACCTACAACGTAGATAACGGTTGTGATGGCTAGGGCTGCGCCGATGGCCACGCTCCGGTAAGGTTAACGGCTGCGCTAATGCCTGGAAGGCTGGCGCTGCCCTTGTACCCGCCTTATAACCTCTGAGGCTATAGCCCTGGTCACATCAACCTCCATGGCCTCGAAGATACCCCTGCCTGAGGGTGTGCCGTTCACCTCTATCACCTTCAGGCCCTCCGTAGTCTCCAGAAGGTCCACGCCGCTGTAAACAGTCCCCAATGCCCGACTGGCCCTGACCGCCAGATCCCTGAGCTCCTCCGTGATAGCGCAGGGCTGCGCCCTTCCTCCCCTAGCCAGGTTGCTGATCCACTGCCCGGGCTGCGCCACCCTGTATATGGCGCCCATTAGATCATCTCCGACCACGAAGGCCCTGATATCCCTGGGCTCCTCCATGGGCACCAGCTCCTGGAGGTAGATGATCCCCTGGAATCTCAGGACGGCCCTCAGCCCCTCTTCCTCGGTGATGAACTCTATACCCTTGCCCTTGTAACCGAAGAGGGGCTTGGATACACCACGCTCGTACTTTTCCAGGGCCATTAGAGCCTCTTTCAAGCTGGAGGTCACGGTAGTCCTGGGGGTCGGTATCCCCACCCTCTGGAGGGCAAATGAAGTGGAGAACTTGTTGGCTGCCCCAGCTATGGCCTCGGGGGGGTTCACGACCGGCAGGCCCAGATCCCCCAGAGACCTTAGGACCTCGAATCTGAAGGCCACGTCCTGGGGCGTGCCGCCCCGGCCCATGTCCCTGACCACCAGGCCATCCATGTCCATGAGATCATGTCCACCGCATGCCAGGCGCAGGTCACCTCCCACCGACGCCGTCAGGTCTGAGAGATCGATGAAGACGGCATCGACCCCTGCCTGGTGAAAGGAAGAGAGCATGGCTCTAGCGGTCCAGTCATCTCTGTCGGAAACAGCAATACCGAAGCGCATGGTGGGCAGGACGATGGGCGAGTATATCTTCTTTATTTCTAGTCCATTTATCCAAAAATTCAAAGATGGGGGGAAAATTGAAGGAAGGGATAAGCCTTACTTAGCAACGCCTCTGCTATCCAGCCTGACGGCCTCTCTGGTAGTAAGGACGATTCCAGCATCATTGCTGATATCCACCTTGAAACCCTTGGTATCGGTTACGATATTCCCCCAGGGCTGTCTGTAGACTCCGGCCACCTCGGTCTTCCCAGCCTTCAAGGGTGTGAAGGTGAAGACCTCGATATCCTCCCCCTCCATTTCGTGGCTGTCCTGGCGTACCATGTGGTAATCGAAGTCTAGGAACCACTTGTAGGCACCCCTGCACTTCAGCGTTATGACAAAGGGCTTTCCAACCCTTGCCTTGATGATCCCTCCGGTCTCCTTCATCTCCCCGGGCACGGAGTAGCTGCTCACAGGCGCCATCAGAGGGTAGTAATCCTTATTGTGGGAGTCTATCACCATTGGCTGATCTCCTATGCCGTCGCCGTTTTCATCCCTGCCGGAATAATCCATCCAGAAGTTGCCCATGTATCTCTGGTAGGTTGCACCGTTGTACTGATAGTTTATAGGCTGGCTGGAATTCCAGAAGCATTGGCCGGCAGAGATTATGCGGGAACCATAAGGCATGTCATTTAGGTAAATCCTGTTGCCCCTGGACCTTATGGCCAGAAGGACAGTGGAATTAGCCATCTGCTCCAGCTTGAATCCCCTGATGGTCACACCATCTGCCGAGATGACTATAGGCTCGCCATTCATGCCAAGGGTGGGCCTTCCGCGGCCGCTGTCTAGGCCCCTCAAGGTCACATTCCTGTCCAGGTCGAAGCCTCCGGGGCAATTGGAGCTGTTGAACCAGATGGTCTCATTGGGTCCCGCCACATTCACCGCCGCCTGAACGGTGGGGTAATCGCAGCCCCCAGGACAGACGGATAGGTTTGCCAAAGATGGAAATATCGATACCTGAGTGGAAGCAATCAGAGCTATTAGAAGGATGATCCTGCCAGCTCCAGCCATATAGAGCCTGGGACCCCAGGAGCTTAAAAGCATTACGATGATCCCTTCCTCATATCATCCTTAGGAGGAGGCGGGAATGGTGCTGAAAGACCGACCTAATAGCGCACTTCACCTCCAGGCTGCCGGTATCTTCACTCTGAATGGTGAGGATTTCCTGGTTCAGCTCCCTATCATTCAGGCTATTGTAGATGGTTCTTACTCTTTTGTTCCAGCCAACCCCCCTGCATTCCCATCTCCTCCATAGACCATCGTAAGTCTCAAGCCCGGATCTGCTCACATCTCCCGAGGAGAAGAACTCAACTGCAACATTTCCTGCCAAGGCTCCGGCATCTACGCCGTTGATCACCCCGGCAAAGATAATGTGGTCCGCCCGCCAGATGGCATCCACCACCAGAAGGATGCCGTCCGAGACCAAGTGAGATGCATTGTTTGATATGGGAATTCATCCGACCACCAGTTCCAGGGCTTTGCCATCAGGAGACAGGAGCTTTGCGAAAGCTTCCGGGGACCTAAAGGCCAACCCTGCTGACGAGGACGATCCCAGGGCGCAGAGATGCCCACATTGGCCAGGCCAGGGCCTTTGGGCAGGGACCAGCCATAGCCTCCAGGCGTAAATCCGTTTCCCATGGGGGCGGCAGTGATCGGAGCCCAACTTTGCGCACTGGATCAGGAGCTGAGCACACATCTGCAGACTCCATCGCCGCACCTGACGAGGCTTCCAATCTCCTGCCTCTTCTCCAGGAGAGAAACCTCCTAGACCGACTCTGTAGCCGCCTTCGTCGCCGTGGATCCGGCAGGTCCCGCCACCGCCATACCGCACAGAAATTCGGGGCCACCCATTTATCCGGTTGATATATTTATTCAAGACTGAAGGAACATCACTACATTCAGGACCACCAAGCGCGTTTATATTTTATTACAGATGTTCAGAGCGATCCGATGAAATAGTCCCTGGACAATACTACGACCATGGCCCAAGGCTCTTTCATAAGCGAGAGGGATCTAATAAAGCGGATATCGACGATACTTGGGAGCATAGTCAACGACGACTGCGCCGTCTTGGACTCAGGGGACAGGTACCTGGTGGCCACTACCGACATGCTTCATCGAAAGTCCGATTTCCCCGAGGTCATGACCCCCTGGCAGATTGGATGGATGACCGTTGCCGTCAACTTAAGCGATGTGGCTGCCATGGGAGCTGAGCCCTCGGGGGTCCTCGTAGCCACAGGGATTCCCCAGGGGACGGATCTTGCGTTCATAGACAACATCTTCTCAGGCTTTAGCGATTGCACAGGGGCGTTTGGAACCCGGGTTTTAGGAGGGGACATGGACTCCACCGACGAGCTCAACCTCACGGGCTTTGCCATGGGCTTTGTGGAGAAGGACCTCATATTGATGCGAAGCGGTGCCTCTCCTGGCGACATTTTGTGCACCACCGGGACCCTGGGCGCCGCGGGCGCAGGTCTTCTCCAGCTTCAGATGGGAGAGGACAAAGGGGCCTTCGTCAAGAACCTCCTGGAGCCCGTGCCGAAGATAAAGGAGGGAAGGGCTCTGGCCTTATCCAGGTCGGTCACCGCCATGATGGATAATAGCGATGGCCTGGCTCTATCATTGTCCGATCTATCAGAAGTCAGCGGCGTCGGCTTCGTTCTGAAAGAGGAGGCCATTCCACTGGCACGGGGGATAGAGGAGGCCTTCGGAAGAGATAAGGGGTTGGAGCTGGCCGTGAGGGCAGGGGGAGACTTCGAGCTGATCTTCACAGTGAAACCCTCCAGGATAGAGGCAGCATCGAAGGCCGTGGACCTCACCATCCTCGGCCACGCTGTTGAAGAAGGGCTATGGATGGAGACAGGGGGCAAAATGAAGAGGATAGAGCCCAGTGGATATGAGCACAGCGTAATGACCAGCGCGTCCTCGTGAGCACGCAGACCAAACCGCCTGATCCCGGGTCGGCTTTTAAACCGCCTGATCTCGGAGACGGATAAAAAACCGCCCTATCATGGAACGGCCCTCAAACCGTCTGAGCTACAGAACATCTCCACAATCTGCCCATACTCGTGAACTACCCTACCCTGAAGGGGAGGACTACCCATAACAGGTGCCGCCTTTCGGGCCGCCAAAAACAGGCAGCTTGAAAGATCACCGCGGCCCCGATGCCTTTTTAAAATAAGGTTCCCTCAACGAATTGGCCTTTATTATAAGATCCTTTATGGCAGGGATATCGCAGGTCCCTATATCCACTAGGTTATCGTTTCTGAGAAGGCAGGGCTTAAGCCTGGCATCGGAAGTTACCCGAAGTCTTGTGCAGTTGGCACAGAATTCCGTGTTATCCATAGGCTTGACCACCTCTACCTCGACACCCGAAAGGTGGTACTTTCTCCTGCGGTGCATCTCCCGGATGGTGATCTTATTGGCCTTAGACCTGAGAGACTCTTCTACTGCACGTATATCACCGGAGATGCCCAAGTACTTGAGATCCAAAAGCTCTATGAGCTGGAGAATGATGCCCTTCCTGCGAGCAAAATCGACCATATCCCAAACCTCATCCTGGTTCTCCTTCAAGAGCACCACGTTGAGCTTGACCGGGGAGAGACCTGCCTCCAAAGTTGCATCGACCCCTCTTTTGACCGCTTCCAGATCCCCATCTCTGCAGCCTGTGATCCTCCTGTACTTGGCCGGGTTTAGGGAGACCAAGCTCACATTGACCCTGGTCAAGCCCGCCTCCTTCAGGGGCTTTGCCCTATCGGCGAGGCCAATCCCATTGGTGGTTATGGAAAGATCAAGGCCCTCTGGCATCTCGGATATTATCTCCTCAAGGTCCGAGCGCATGAGAGGATCGCCTCCGGTGAACTTTATGGACCTGAAGCCAAGCTCTGATGCAGCTTTGGCAATGCAGACAGCCGTCTCCTTGGAGATCTCGGACCCTGGGGCCGATTCTCCTTCGCGGTGGCAGTAGGTGCACCGCAGGTTGCACCTGGGGGTTAAAGCAATCCTGAGACTGGTGGCTTTTCTGCCGTAGGGGTCTAAGAGGGGCACAGGCACCTGTGAGGGAGAAGTACTATTTATCAATGTTTAGATATATCAACACTCAATCGTCCCAAGGATTCGCTTCAGATGGTTGAGGAGGGCCATGGATATTATGGTACAGGCTGCCAGGGATGACAGAAACTCCTCCCAACCTAGGCTGTTTACCGATAGGAAATAGATCACACCTCCAGAGACAAGGGTCAGGAGAAAGGTGATAATGAGGGAAACCAGGGTGGACCACATGATGGATCCCACCTCGTACCTCTCGAAGAAAGAGGCGGAGAGGACGAAGGAGACCGCGGTCATAACCAGTATCACCGAGGGAGGAATCGGTGGGCCGAATCTGAATAGGTATATCAAGCCTAAGGCTATGGCCATCATCACCAGAGCCAGGAGCATAGAGGCGATGAAGGCCTTTATGAAATAATTTTCGATTCTAAACTCCATCCCTTTCATCCACGGCTTTATAGCAGGGTTTTGAATATAAAAGTTGCTCCGAAAGCTTTATCATATTGTAAACGTCACTCGGGAATACTGGTTTACAATATCGCAACGGCAGGTTTACATCGGAGAAAATCGCGACGGAGGATATCAATACTGCCATTGCGGCATATATGGTGGGAATGCTGGCCTTGGGGATTACCGTGCAAGGAAACTACACCAGGGGGAGTATCACCTGGCCGGAAGGAGCCTCAATCTCATCCTTTTCACAGGCACTTTCTGCGCCACCGTCGTCGACGCATCTGCAACGGTAGACATGGCACGACTTGGGTTCAACAAAGGCCTTCCCGGAGGGTTCAAGAATGTGGCCTCGGCCCTGGTTGAAGTATCCTAGGTTGGGATGTCGCCGTTCAGATCGTGGCTGCGGAAAAGGCCGCTGGCGCCATCTTCCTCGGGTCAGAAACCCTCTTTATGCCGATATTCACAGCGGCCTTCATCCTCTATACCTTCATAGGTGGCCAGGGTCTCATTGGTGAGGGCCGATCTCATCCAATTCATCATAATCCTAATTGGGGTTGCCTTCTTCGTCACCAGGACAGAATGGGGTCCTTGATCCCGGCTTGATCCTTGCCCAAAGCTTTCCGATGTCTCCACAGATGGACCCCTTTGATATCGTATCTACGCTTTTGATAGTGGTATCGGCCTATCTGGTGGATCCCAACATAGCGCTCCTGCATCTTCACAGCCCAAAGCCCCACGGAGGCCAAAAGATCAGCCCTGCACAGGCCATACCGGTGTTCACAGTTAATCTCCTGCCCCCATCATACGCTGGACTGGTGGCGACCGCCCTCCTGGCAACCTTCATATCCTCGGCAGATACAGGAGATTAGATCAGCCTCATCATAGGATAATCCAGGGCGGGATCGTACTCCAGCTTGGCCCTTATGACTTCGCCCTGATAGTCGATCTCCACCTCGGCCAGGATCATCCTTCCTTGGAGCTCCCCGTAGCCAAAGGCGTTCTCCAAAAGCATCTCTCGGTTTATTTTCACCTTAGCGCTCTTGACGTGGGGCTGGAGGGACATGCTTGCTTCCATGGCTGCCTCCAGTCGCTCGGCGGTCTTTGGACTTACAGGAGCCCCAACGAACTGGTGGTACAGTGCGCCCAGCTTTATACCAGCTTCAAAGGCAGCTATCTCTTTCTTCGCAGGTATGGAACCACCACCGGACTTGACAGGTAGGTCGTAATGGCCAGGAGCATCAGAGCGCACCCCGCGTCTCTCTGCAGCATTACCAGGGAGGTTGAAGCGGCCAAGACCACTGCAAAGGCCCCTATGACCCTGGGGTCACGGATCTTGGGGAAAGGCACGCTGCTGGCCATGAAGGCAGCCAGGACTAGCATCAAAAGGAGTGTGAAGATCTGCCGGTCTGCCAGAACGCTGGCCGCAGCAGCTATCCCTGCGGCAGTGATGGGAAGGCCCTCGAAGTAGCTGCTGCTCTTGGATACGTTGAACCTGGCCAGGCGAAGTATTCCGCAGGTGAGGTAGGCCAGGGCCACCAGGACCGCAGGCCAGGGACCTCCGAAGATCCCTAGGAAGAGGACGGCCGGAGCTACGCCGAAGGAGATCAGATCAGCCAGGGAGTCCAAGTTGGCCCCAAGAACCCCTGACCCGAACCTTCGGGCAACGAGGCCATCTAAGCCATCTGCGGCGGCCGATAGGAATACGAAGATCACAGGCACGTAAGGCGAGCCCGCGCCCGCGGCCAGGATTGCCAGAAGGCCGAAGAAGGCGTTGAGAAGGGAAAAGAGGTCTGGGATCCTGAGGGCTTTAAAGACATTCATGAATCCTTCACCGCAATAACTGTCTCCCCTGCTTTAACCTTATCTCCCAGCTTCACAGCTAGATGGTAACCCGGCGGTATGGTGACGTCCACCCTGGATCCAAAACGTATCATACCCAGGCGCTCTCCCCTGATAACCCTGTCCTCCGGCTTCACGTAGGTCACAATCCGCCTGGCCATGGCGCCCGTGATCTGGTAAAGATCCATTTCGCCATCCTTGGTACCCAGGGTTATCCTGTTCTGCTGGTTCCTGGCAGACCGGATCAGGAAGGCCGGCAGATGGCTGCCTTTCCTGTACTCCACATCCTTGATTACGCCATCCACTGGGGACCTGGTGACGTGGACATCTGTGGGCCCCATGAAGACTGCCAGGCGTTGAGGATCCGCTATAAGTATCCTCCCATCGGCGGGTGAGATAAGGCCCTCACCGAGGGGCGTTCGCTCGGGATCCCTGTGGAAGAAGATCATGAAGATAGACCCCAGGATGGCTATGGCCAGGCCGTACCAGGGACCTACCGCCACCAGGATGGCCGAAGCTATCAGAGGAGCTGAAACCCAGGGCGTGGATCCCTTAGCCAGCTTCAAGCCGCACCTCCGGGGTGCTTTATCTCCCAGGCTAACTCGTCCATGATGTTCAGGAGCTCCGGAAGGACGGTAAGAACTACGTAGGCCACGGCCAGGAGAGCAACCATGGAGCCGGCCTTGGCTATGACGTTGTGGGCCACGTAGAAGCTGTCATCGCCAAACCAGCCATCACCGTAAGCCATGAGGACAAAAGCATTCCTCACGATGTTCAGGGAGTATATGGCCATGATCGATACCGCCAGAGCTGCAGCCCTCCGATGAATAGGAGCTCTGACCGATAGGATGAGGCCAACGAAGAGAGCGATGCTCTCTATGGCCGTGCAGGCCAAGATGATTTGGACCGACCTTCCGTTCAAGACCATGGTGTTCACGCCCACCCTGATCACGGGGATAGAGAAGGCCTCCAGGAGGGCGATGGTCACCGAGGTCGTCTGGCCTATGAGCCAGGCCTGGAGGGGCGCAATCTCTGCAAAGGGGAAATATATCAGGCCACATATGGCTGCAGCATAGCTGATCCAAGTGCAGGCCTTAGAGGGCTCCTGGGAAGCGAGACCCTTGGAAGCTATTATCCGGGCTATGTAGAAGCAAAGTAGCGCCGCAGCCACTGTCAGCAAGGCGTTGAAGTAGTCCTCCATGGCCAGATAGCTCCAGGGCTTGGCCAGCCAATAGATCCCAAAGGTGACCCAGCCGAGGCTGGCCAGGGCCCATGCCCGGGACCACCTGCCCATAGGGGCTGATGCCATCAGTAAGATGAGGCTTATCCAGAGCACATCGGACCAGGAGGGAACCATCAAGTACAGAAGGACCACAGGTTTATTTAGCATTATCTGCTAGAAAGGGATACCGAGGACCCTATGCCCCCAGGAAGTCCCCACGATAAGGTCGTATATGGCAATGAAACTTCTTATGTTGATAGCCGCCGCCCTCACGATTTCGACGGTGTCTCTTGCACTGGCCGATATAGGCAGTTCCTCCACCCAGAAGATTGATCCGGCCCTGGCCGAGATGATGAAGGGCGGAGGGGTGGATAAACTTCCGGTAATAGTCCTCCTCCAAGGTGAGAATGAAAGAAACTTAGAGAGCCTTGAGGTCAGTTTCAGGTACCACCTTATTAACGCCGTGGCAGGCGTAGCCAGCCCGTCCGGGATAAGGAGCCTCTCGGAGAACAGCCAGATCAAGGGGATCTTCCTGGACAAGGAGACCCACATGGCGGACGCTGCCCCGAACATTACGATCAATGGCGGCACCACCACCTATCCCTCCCCCATAGTTAAAGCTGACAAGCTTTGGGCAAAAGGCATAGACGGCAATGGCGTAACAGTAGCAATCATAGATTCCGGAATAAACAAGAACCATCCTGACCTGGCGGAAAGGGTGGTGGGAGAGAAGAACTTCGTCGGGGATGAGCCCACCACTACCGATCTTTTAGGCCACGGCACCATGGTGGCAGGAATCGTGGCAGGGTCGGGGGCTGCCTCCGGCGGCAAATATAAGGGGGTGGCCCCCGGTGCGAGCCTCCTCAATGTGAAGGTCATAAACAAGGATGGAAACGGCCGGATATCGGACATCATAGCAGGGATAGAGTGGGCCCTGGACAACGGGGCCGACGTGCTCAGCTTAAGCCTGGGCGGCATGAACCTGGGAGAGACCAACCCACCCGTGACCATGGCAGCGGATAATGCCGTGGATGCAGGGGCCGTGGTCTGCGTGGCTGCAGGTAACAGGAACAACACAAGGTCCGAGGGCGTTTCGAGTCTGATAGAACCCACCCAGATCGATGGTGGCAACTTCGACTTCCGCCAGCTTGGGAGACCGGAAGGTAGGGGTTCCAGCAGTCAGGAAGTTCTCTTGCTCCTCCTGGTAGTTGCCCTTCCCCCAGGCCTCGTAGACTCCCCCGGAGACGGCGTAAAGGTCGCAACCATAGGGGCCACTGATAACCTTAACCACATAGCGATCTTCAGCGGATCAGGACCCACCAGAGACGGCAGGATCAAGCCCACCGTGGTGGCCCCGGGTGTAGGCGTGGTCTCCACGGTGCCTTCGGGCCTTGAACACCCTAACTACGTGGACATGTACTATGCCAAGCAGTCGGGCACCAGCCTCTCCACACCGGTGGCCGCGGGCGTGGCCGCCCTCCTCCTTCAGGCCGATAAAAACCTTACGCCAGCCGGGGTCAATGCCGCCATGGTACTGGGAGCGGACAAGCTGAACAACAGCCAGGGAGAACAGTACGAGGAGTACTATCAGGGAGCTGGTCTTCTTGATGCCGAGAGATCCTACAAGATACTGAAGGATAACCTCTCCGCCGTCACCCCTGACAGGTGGGAGGCTGGAAAATGGGCCTATCTGCCGGCGGGCAAAGGCATCTATGTGGGCCTGGACACCAGCGCCGACAGACCCCAGAAGAAGATTTATACCCTGGCCCCCAAGGATCAGGACTCAGCCGAGCTGGTCTTCTCCACCAATGAGGCCCTGAAGGATGTTACTGTCGAAGCCACCGGAGAGGTATCCGACTGGATGACCATCGAGCCTCTGCCCAAAAACCTGGAGGCCAACAGTCAGAGGCCCTTCAGAGTAACCCTGACCGTGCCCAATGGCGCAGCCCCTGGGATTCACAGCGGCTCCTTGAAGGTAACGGCCGGAGGAGAGCACCTATCCTCGGTTCCGGTCTCTGTGGAGGTGGCAGAGCCTCTGGAGCTCCCCCTTGGCAGGACCTCCAGGAAAGGCACGCTCGACGGCCGCAAGTGGAGTTACTACTACATCGATGTACCCCTAGGCACCAGTGAGCTTAGGGCGAGCCTGGGCTGGAATGACCCAGGAGATCTGGACCTCTTCCTCCTCGCACCCACCAGCGAGTATTACTCAGGTAGCCAGGACGGCTTCCACGAGGCCATCGATGTAAACCAACAGCCTCCATCAGGCAGGTGGATCTTGGCGATCCATGCCAAATCCATCCAAGGGGTCGTGAAATACAGACTGGAGGTGGAGAGAGACCTGGTGGAGTCCTCGCCCAAGCGCTGGAACGCCGGATCCCTTCTTCCAGGGGCCAGCGTCCAGACCAGCGTCCAGGTGAATAACGGCGGCGAGGCCCTGACAAACATCACATACCAGGGCATAAACCAGAACATGAGCCACCAGGGGTTTGAAGGAGCAGTTGGTAGCGATGATTTTGAGGAGAAATCCTTCTACGTGCCCGAGGGCACGAGCAGGCTCCTGGTCAATGCCAGCACCCAGGATGATGCACGTGGTGTCGCCTTTCTTCTAAGGGATCCCGATAGCAATGAGATTTACGCCTCGGTGGGGATCAACATTCTGGGGTACCGAGATGTCAGCAATCCTAAACCTGGGAAGTGGAACATGTGGGTCTACGGCTATGACGTCCCCCAGAATACCAAAGAGCCCTACATAGTGGATATCACTACTTATCTTAAAGAATCCTGGGACTGGATCTCCGCAAAAGGTCCCTCAACCATCGGCAACGGCTCCAGCGCCAGGGTGAACATCAGCATCTCAGTGCCTAAAGACGCCCCAAGTCGCTACTTCGACGGTGAGCTGGAGATCACGGCATCCAATGAGTCGTATCAGATCCCCGTGAGCCTGACCGTGTCAGGCACGACCATCCAGTGCATGAAGTGCGCAGACGTCCTGGACCTGGATAAAGATGGGTTCTTCGATAAGCTCTCCCTGGGCTTTGGGATCAACACGACGTCTCCCGGCAACTATAGTATCGAGGGAGAGCTTACCGATTGCCAGGGCAACCGCATCAAGTGGCTCAGGGGAGCTTCACACCTCTCGACCAGCGACGTCATCAAGGTCGATGTGAATGGCAGAGATCTCTGGAAGGAAGAAGGATGCGGGCCCATGAAGATCGATAGCCTTTTCCTTTACAACGACAGGGGAGACCTGATAGACATTTACCGCAACTCTTCGGTGATAGATAGAAATCCCAAGGAGTTCCAGCCGCCTGCAGCATTCCTCACCGGGAATTACACCAACTCCAGCAGCTTGAGCAAGATCTGCATAGGCATCGAGGTAAGAGTGGTAAAGCCCGGCAACTACACAATCTCCGGGCGCCTGGATGATGACCAGGATGATGTTATGGGAAGGGATTCGGTCACTGCCAGGCAAGATAAGGGCAACAGGACCATGACCCTGGAGTTCAACCCTGCCAGGTTCATCATGGTGGGCAAGAGCTCCAGGCTGCACCTCAGGGACGTGGCCCTAATCTACGAGGGCAGGGAGCTGGAGCGCGTCAAGGATGCGTGGGAAAGCGATGTATTGAGCCCCGATAGCTTTGGGCCTAGGAACACGTGGAACGCTAGCACCAACCCCACGGGGCTTGGAAACGTGAGAAGGGAGAATGGACGAGTTATCATAACCTAAATCTAAAACTAGAAGCTCGGAGAACCAGGGGCTTGGGATACCCCTGATCCCTGCGTTCTCTTAATTTACCAGCTTCTTTAAACCCAATTCTAATGCCCAATAGAAGTGATACGCGTTAGATGCTTCTATATTTTGGCAACCTTTACATCAAATGCCCTGGATAGCACCCTTACTATCCAATTGGTTGTAAAACCTATAGCAAAGCAAATGAGAGCTATAGAGCCTTTTTGGGAGCAGATATCAAAGGTGAAGGTGCTGCTACTCAGCAATAGGTAAGCTACGTATCCGAAGATAGCCGCTAGGAATGGCAGCACTATATACCATGGCCGCCTATACCCCGTTACCAGGCCATCATCAAGAAGGTCCCTTAGAACGCCTATCAATATCTGAATAGAAGACCCCATTCCAGCAAAAAAGGCCGACCAGAGGGGCACTCCAAGGGCTGACTCATTTGGATAAGAGAATAAAAGGAAGTCAAAAAGGGCAGTAGAGACAATGCCAAAGGCTATGGCGTAGAAGCCGTAGAGCTTCGAGAAGTAGGAAAGAGTTCTAGCACTTGGCATGCTCGTTCCTCTAAAGCTGGCCTTGGCGATACTTACAGCCCGGGATAGCTCCCATGATGCCTCCGCACGCCTCGAAATGCATCCAGATACGTCCACCCTCAAAAGATCCTCAACGGCTAGGGTGTAAAGGTCGTAGCTCTTCTTGGTATCTATGGAGCTTTCGTGGGCTGCCTTAATCTTCTCCCGAAGGCGTCCCAGACTCTTTCTTAAGTCCTCGGCCCCGACCACAGGAAGAGGCTCTTTGAGCTCCAGCTCTGAGATATCCAGATCCACTGTTCAGATGATCATCTATCTTACTATTTCCCTTTTGTTATGGACTGATGGAGAGCAAATCCTCTCAAGATTAGCCGTTAATCCTCGAATTTGAGGGTCTAAGTGAGGTTTCGAAGACCCCAGGCTGCGCCCTTTAAATAGGAAGAAGAGTCCGGATGCCCTGATGATGGAGATCAGAGACCCCATCCATGGGTACGTCAAGGTGGATGAGATGGCCAAGGCCTTTATAGACACGCCCCAGGTCCAGAGACTGCGCTGGATAAAGCAGCTGGGCTTGGCCAACCTGGTCTATCCCGGCGCCAACCATACCCGCTTTGAGCACAGCCTTGGGGTCTACCATCTGGCAGGGGTTCTGGCAGAGCATCTGAGCCTAGAGAAAGCCGATACGAAGAAGGTGAAAACCTCTGCCCTCCTCCATGATGTGGGCCACGGGCCTCTCTCCCATGCCACCGAGGTCGCCCTCTCATCGTACCTCAGAAAGGGGCATACTGATATAGGGGATATCTTGAGGAAGGGGGAGATCAAGGAGGTCCTGGATGCCCATGATCTCTTGCCCCAGGAAATACAGTCCCTGGTCAAGGGTGATGGACCTTTAGGCCAGGTGGTCAGCAGCGAGATCGATGTGGACAGGATGGACTACCTCATGAGGGACTCTCACTATACCGGCGTAGCCTACGGTGTGATAGATCTGCCCAGGCTTCTCCAGAGGATGAGACTCAAAGGTAGCCACCTGGTGGTAGACTCAGGAGGCGCCCAGGCTGCCACCTCCCTCCTCATATCCAGGCTCCTTATGCACCCTTCGGTCTACTACCACCATGTAAGCAGGATCTCGGAGAGCATGGTGGCCGCGGGCATAAGAAGTATGATAGATGACGGAGTAAGGAAGGCCGAGGAGATCAAGGCCATGGATGACATGAGACTCTTTACATCCATGGCCGAAGCTGGAGGCTATGCCGGTGAGATGGCTTTAATGATAAAATCCAGGAAGCTTCTGAAGCGCGCTGTTTACGTGGGTCTAGAGGAGATCGGTGGGTCCAGGCCCAAGGGTGCGGAGAGGCGTATAGCCATGGAGGTGGCGGAGGAGGCGGGCGTTGACCCTGAGTACGTCCTCGTCGATAACCCTCAACTCCCAGATGCCCCAGAGGGCGATTTTCTGGTTTTGACGGCCGGCGATTCCAAAGACTACGGCGATGCCGGCAACAACACCAGTAACGCCAGGCCCCTGAGGGATATATCACCTCTGGTCGCCATGCTGGAGAAGGCCCACCAGGCCACCTGGAGGTTTGGAATCTACGCCAAGGCAGAAGAGAGGGACAGGGTGGAGCAGGCTGCCAGAAGATGCTTAAATATCAGGAAGTCTGCGCTTCAGCACACCCTCGCTGACCTCGACGGATGATGATTAGATTTAAGACTCATGGAGAGAAAGGCTAGATGATGGATTCTTTCGGAGAAGGAAGAGCTTCTTTTGGAGATAGAAAGGTTCTGATAAAGACCATACAGACGATGAATCAGCACCTTCCAGCCAGGCGTTTGACTTTGTCTGAGCTTTTGGAGATAGATAGGCCAGGAATCAAGGGCAAGGACAATAGGTTCTACGTCATGGATAAAAGCGAGCTGGATCTCATATCCAATAACCTGCCCAGGTTCATGTGGCCAAGGCTTCGGCTACCCCTGCTTATAGAGATGTCTCCTGATGTGGGAAGTGGTGCAGCCAGGATCCAGGGCGTGGCTGAGATGGAGCTTATCACCAACTTGCTCAAGAAGGAGCGCTCCTGGGAAAAGCAGGTGATCATTTACATGCCCGACATCAGGGAGCTTAGAAGGATGCTTCCTACCACCAGCCAATACGCCTTCGTGGCCAGCCTCAGCAGAGAGGACATGGTCTAAGATTGAAGGTTATAGCGAGGGTCAAGGGTAGCTAAGATCTATGTTTATATTCTTTTAGTGCTAAGTTCATACTGAGGTCAGATTATGCCAGAAACTAGCTTAGCCGAAGGAGCTAGGCTCTTCTCAGAGAAGATGAGAGAAGGTGCCTACAGAGAAGCAGCCAGGATCAGGAGCGCCTACAGCTTTCCCTACGACATGATAGAAGCCGCGGTCAAAGACGCCTATCGGAAGAACATAGACGCAGGCGAGTTCTACGTGGCTGCAGACCTGGCCAAGGCCTACGGCCTGCCGTCGAACCTCATAGCCGAGGCCGCTATGAGGTCCTTCCAGAGGAAGATAGACAGCGATCAGTTCAAAACCGCTGCAGAGTACGCCAGGGAGTTCGGTTTACCTGAAGAAGAGGTCAGGATTGCGGCCATCCAGGCATTCAACAAGAGTATGAGCTTTGGCCTGATCAAGAACGCTGCAGAGATCGCCGATGACTTCGATCTGCCCGAAGAGATGAGGACCAAGGCTGCAACTAAAGCCTTTGAGCAGTACATGGAGTCAGGCCTCTACAGAAAGGCCTTCCAGATAGCCAACAAATACAATCTGCCTGAGGAGATGACCAGTGCCGCAGAGAAGAAGCTATCTTAAAGCGGCTTTCAAATAAAAGCCACCATGAACGCACGTACCGTCGTTTTGACCATAGGCGGGTCTGACTCAGGAGGCGGGGCCGGAGTTCAGGCAGACCTCAAAACTTTCTCAGCCCTGGGGGTTCACGGGACTTCCGTTATTACTGCAGTAACTGCCCAAAACACTCTCGGGGTAAAGGAGGTCTTTCCCATGGAATCGAGGGCAGTCCTATCCCAGATGGATGCCGTCCTCTCTGACTTCGAGATATCCTGGGCAGTGACCGGCATGCTCCCCACGGCAGGGGTTGTTAATGCCGTAGCGGATGCCTCTGAAAAGTATGGGTTAAACCTGGTAGTGGATCCGGTGATAAAGGCTGAGGCCGGCGGCAGGCTCTTCTCGCAGGAGGCCGTGGCTGCCCTGAAGGATAGGCTAATACCGATAGCTCGAATCATTACCCCCAACATCTTCGAGGCCAGAAACCTTACAGGCATCCAGGTAACGGATCTGGTCTCGGCAGAGGAGGCCGCCAGGGCCATCCTCGATATGGGAGCAGGTGCGGCCGTGGTTAAAGGAGGCCACCTGGACTGCACCGACCTCCTCCTCCAGGGAGGGGCGCCGGAGCTCATCCGGGGAAGAAGAGAGCATGGAGGAAACCACGGCGTTGGGTGCACCTACTCCTCCGCACTGACCGCCTTTCTGGCCATGGGCTTGGCCCTGAGAGATGCCGCCACGAAGGCCCAGAGATTCTCGGCCACGGCTGTCAGATACAGCCCGAAGATCGGCCGCGGCCCGGGACCCGTGGATCAGGCCGGAGCTTTAAGGGAAGAGGCTGAGCGGTTCAGGGTCTTATCAGAGGTCATGAAGGCTGCCGATATCCTCCAGGTGCCGGAGGCAGCGATTTTGGCCCCTGAGAAGGGCATGAGCATAGGCATGGCACTGGAGGGCGCATCGTCCCTGGAAGACGTGGCCTCAGCCGAGGTCCTTCTGTCTGAAGATCTTTCCTTTAACTGCGCTAGGTTTGGCAGGAGAAGCAGCACATCCCTGGCGCTCCTGGACGCCGTGGCAGGGGACTCAAGTATCAGGGCGGCTCTAAGCATAAGCCCGGATATCCCAGATAACTTAAAGAAAGCCATGGAGGAGAGCTCTGCCGCGATCACGAAAGGTCCCAACTTATGGCATGGACCCATCCTCATCCAGGTGCAGGGAGGAGAAGAGCCCAGGGCCATGCTTCTTGGCGGTAGCGCCCTGCATCTGGCCAGGTGTGTCCTGGCGGGGGCAAAAATCCGGGGCCCATTAACTATAAATCAAAGGCTGTTGCAAGCAGACTGAATCGACATATACCTGGAGAGTAGATTATGGGAAGCGTCAAGCCCAGTTACATTAAGAATTTCGCTGATGAGCTGATGAGAGGCTACGAGGATTCCTTTAACAAGGACTTCGAGCAAAACAAGCTGAAAGTTTCAGAATATACCGACATCAAGAACAAGACCATCCGCAACCGCGTAGCAGGCTATATAACTCGAGTCAACCGTCAAAAAACTGAGCATAGAAGAGGAGAGGTCGAGCCCGATGTTTGAGGGCGTCTTTCCTGCTATTATTACACCGTTCGAGAGAGATTTAAGCCTGGATGAGGAGGGACTGAGGAGAAACATAGAGTACCTGGGGGAGACCGGGATCGCAGGGATAGTCCCCTGCGGCACCACCGGCGAGTCGGCGACCCTCAGCTTAGACGAGCACAAGAAGGTCGTGGAAGCGGCGGTGGACTGCTCCAAGGTACCGGTGATTGCAGGAACTGGATCCAACAACACTGCTGAGGCCCTGGAGCTGACTAGGCATGCAGCCGATGTGGGAGCCGCTGCCGCTCTTCTGATAACGCCTTACTACATCAAGCCCAATGAAAGGGGCATGTTTGAGCACTTCAAGGCCATAGCCGAGAGGTGCGATATACCCATCATTCTCTATAACGTCCCAACGAGGACGAGCATTGACCTCAAGCCGGACCTGGTGGCTAAGCTGGCCGGATTGAAGAACATAGTGGCGGTAAAAGAGGCCAGCGGGAGCCTGGGGCAGATATCATCGATCCTGGAGAAGACCCAGGGAACGGGCTTTACCGTTCTCTCCGGAGACGACGGCCTGACCCTGCCCATCATGGCCCTGGGAGGCGCTGGCGTGATTTCGGTGGTGGCCAACGTCGCCCCGAGGAAGATTGTGGGCATGGTCAAGGCCATGGCTGAAGGAAACCTGGCTGAGGCAAGAAAAATTCACTTCGAGCTTGCACCCCTGACCAGAGCCCTGTTCCTGGAGACAAACCCCATACCGGTGAAGACCGCAAGCAGGCTCCTTGGCATGGCTGCCGGTCCCCTCAGGCTCCCCTTGGCCGACATGACCGAGAACAATGAGAAGGCTCTTCAGGTCGAGCTGCAGAGATCTGGCGAAAGGCCATGACCACCAAGGTTGCGATCTGCGGCGCCAATGGGCGCATGGGCACCCAGATCATCGATGAGATAAGAAAATTGGGTAACCTGGAGCTGGTAGCAGGCTTTGACGTGGCAGACGAGGAAAAGGTCCTGCCAGGAGGCGTTGCCGTATCCCATGCCTCCAAGCTCTCTGAGGTCCTGGCCAAGACCAAACCGGATGTCCTCATAGACTTCACCACCGCGGCTGCTGCCACTGAGAACGTCTGCATTGCAGCCGCATCTGGTATCAATCTGGTGGTTGGAACCACCGGCTTTTCGGAGGAGCAGCTGAGGAGGATGCACACGGCCATAGCCGACGGCAAGGTGGCCGCGGTCATCTCCCCTAACTACAGCCTCGGTGTAAACCTCTTCTGGAGGCTTTTAACGATAGCTGCAGAGGTCCTCCAGGATTACGATGTGGAGATCATAGAGGCCCATCACAACCAGAAGAAGGATGCTCCCAGCGGGACAGCTCTGGCCGCCCTGGACGCTCTGAAATCCACCCTGGGCAAAGATGAGGTAGTCTACGGCAGAAAGGGCCTGGCCCTTCGCGGAAAGGAGATAGGAGTCCACGCCATCCGGGCAGGGGACATCATCGGGGATCACACCGTCCTCTTCGCCGGACCCGGTGAGCGCCTGGAGATAAAGCATCAGGCTCATAGCCGAACCGCCCTTGCCACGGGAGCCGTTAAGGCAGCAGGATGGGTAGCCAACGCTCGTCCAGGCATCTATACCATGGCCGATGTCCTAAATGAACAGGCTTAATCTCCTGGATCTGAACCTTTTTTTCGATGGCAAAAAACTGAAAGCCATATCCAGGGATAAGCGTGCAGTGGGCTTCTGTGCCAAATGTAGCCAGGAGCTGGAGAGCCTGGGCTATTTCAGGTTGGGCTCAGGATGGCTCCTGGCGGCCAGGTGCAGCCACGGGCACCCGGTATTAATAAGCTATGCCGATGACTGGAGATGGCTAGAGGATGCCGACCTGGAGATAGGTGCAGGCCAACAGAGCATATCGGAGATGTCCAGGGAGCAGCTGGAGGTCGTCTTCTCACCGGGGGAGATCAAGGCCATGGAAGCCACAGAGAGTGGAGAGGAGGTTCCCAGGAATAACCTCTGCAGGGCCAGGGCCAAGTACGATAAGTTCGAGCGGCTCTTTGGGATAAGGATTAGGATCTAGGCCGGGACTTACGCTAAAATAATCAAAATTGAAGATTTTATTTCTTTGCCTGTAGGTATTTAGTTCAGCCAATAGACCGCATGATGGTGGTTTCCATCAAGATAACACAGGATCGAAACATCAGAGCTAGATAGAAAAACGATATCATCAGGCTAAGTCTTCTCTATATGGCTGATTGTACGATCTACCACGAAATGAACTTAACGATGCGAGTTATGGTGAGCTAAACACCTGCCTTTGCTTTTTCAACCAGATCCTCAACCTTGACAAAGACCGTGCCCTTGGAGAACAGCATAACCTATGAGCTTAGCGTGAGCCTCCAGATAAGACAGATCAAAGAGGTAGAACGTATCATAACCAAAGCGCTCATAGGCCTTAGCGAACTGCTGGGAGCTGTCCATGCACATGCCCAGAGGTGCGATCGTAGGTCACATTCACCATTATGGCCCCCTTCCGGCAGGGCCTTAAAGGGCCCTGAAAAACCCAGTAGGCGGGCTCATCCACAGGTCGATGAGCCTTGATTCGGCGCCGTTGGGGTGAGATTGACCTCCTTTCCGTCGGGGAATTTGACTATGACATAGAACTTGTGTGGGTGGGCATCGAAACCGTGGGTGGCCAGGAAGAAGATCAAGTCGTCTACGTTGATGCCCACTATCCTCGTAGCTGGATATGAGGGGCAAGAGGTCGTTCTCCCAGCCCATCACCGATACATAGTATGCCAGATACAGCAGGAGGGTAACGCACAGGTCTAACCGACGCCTCAAACCCCATCTACCCTACTCTAAGCTTCCCGCCGGCTACATCCATACATCCACAGCCCCAGCTGTAGGAAAAAATAAACCAATCAGCTAATTTGCCCTTAGTAAAAAGATATCACTGCCCTGTAAAGCCTTACATGAATATGGCTGCAAGGGCGTACATCGGCAGCATAAAGGTTATCATAAACCCCAGAACGATCAGTACAATAGCTATAGCGTCGTCTCCCATAGTGATCCTCCTTTTTCGTAGGCTTTAGCTTGTAGGAGGTGGTATTAATTTCTATCGGGCAAAAGTCCGGACGTGGAGTGCCGGTCTTAGAACGGACCTTTTGATCGACCATGTGGCAAGAACTACGCGACCTCGTCGGACCCGTCTCTGAACCTAGCGGTGCCATTTGCACCTGCAATGGTCACTTGGTCCAGTATCAGAACCATGAAAGCCTCGTCAGTGGCACATTCTCGCTGGCTTCGTACCCCTTTAATGAAGCCTTCTAAAAGCCGAAGAGAGGGTAGTACTCCGGGTGGCCAGGCACTGCTGCTATGAAGGGCGCCCCCGCCTCCTGAGGAGCTCAATTCCCATCACCCCCCCCTGACCAGCCCGAGGCCGATCCCCTGCCCAGGAGGCACCACGGCTGAGACTAGGAGGCCGGCGGTGGCCAGGCCCCTGGAGGAAAAAGAGGAGGATGAAGAGGACTGCACCCTGGCCAATCCGTTCATGCGCTGGCCAAAGATGCGTAAGCGGAGAGCTTGTCCTCAAAGAGCCTGAAGTCAAGCAGGGGCTGCTTCACCCCGAGCTCCACTATGAAGAATGCTCCTAATCCCAGGACGGCCAAGCCGAAGAGGAGGTAGATGTAGACCGTATCAATCAGAGGAAAGGCGATCAGGGATACGACCAGGAGGAGTGAGCCTAGGCCAAGGGTGAAGGTGAGGAGTCCCATCCAATCGAACTGCTGGGCTTTAGGCAGGGAGACCGGCCCCCTAAGCCTTCGCATGCCCCACAGGGTGCCGAATATGCCTAGGGGAACGTTGACCATTAGGATCCAGCTCCAGGAGAAGGAGGTCAGTGTGCCACCCACTACCAGGCCCAGTCCGACCCTGCCCGTTCTGAAGGCATCAGTGACTATGGCTGCGCTGTTGGTGAATAGGAGGGATCCGCCTATTCCCCGGACGAGGCGGTAGCCCACCAGGTACCTGCCGTGGAACTGGGGCTGGGACAGGCCCGAGAGGAAGGAGCCTAAGGTGAAGACGGCAAAACCGGAGCCATAGAGGTTCTTCCTACCGAACATGTCCGCCAATCGCCCAATCACCGGCATTAGGGCAGTGGTTAGCAGTAGATAGCCCAGAAGGACCCAAATAAGGGTCCGGAAATCCGCCTGGAGAAGGGTCAGTATTTGAGGTAAAGCTATGAGAAGGGCTGAACCCTGTATCGAGGCCCGCAGGGAACCAACCGTGGTCACAGATAGTGCGGTCCATTCGTAGCCGCTGGGCTGCTCGTTCTGGCCTTGAGATTGAATGTCTTAATAGGTAACCAATTCATATTTAACAACTTACGTCAAATTAATCGGCCATGAAGGCACTCCTCTTGGACCCTTATGCAGGTGCTTCCGGCGATATGATCATGGGCTGCCTCCTGGACCTGGGCGCGGACCCAGAGGCTGTGACTGCGGCTGTGGAGTCGGTGGGATGTAGATTGGAGATCACAAGGGAGGAGAAGGGTCACATCGCCGCCTCCAGGGTTAAGGTCGTCTCTGATAGGAGATATCAGTCGCTGGAGGAGGCCAAGGAAATCCTCGAGGAATCGAGCCTTGGACATTCTGCCCTGGATAAAGCCCGGAGGACCATGAATGTCCTGGCAGGCGCTGAAGCTATGGTCCATGGAATAGAAGCGTCCAGGGTCAGGTTCCACGAGGTGGGAGCCTTGGACGCCCTGGCTGATATCGCAGGAAGCTGCGTAGCCCTGGATAGCCTGTCCCCAAAGGAAATCCTTTGCCTTCCCATATCCGTAGGTGGAGGCTTTGTCAAGTCTGCCCACGGCCTCCTGCCAGTGCCAGGACCTGCCGCCCTGGAGATACTGAGGTCCCATAGGATTCCCTGGAAGGGAGGACCTGTAGATCAGGAACTTTTGACGCCCACGGGGGCGTCCATCCTGACAGCCATAGTTGATTCCTTCCTGGACTTCTATCCAGAAATCAGGGCCCAGAAGGTCGGCTATGGGGCTGGATCCAGTGACCTGCCGTTGCCCAATGCTCTCAGAGGGATTTTGGGCGAGGTAAAGGTAGGGCACGACCTCTCCGCCCATGCCATCCGCTCGGCTCACCCCGATCAGGTGGCTCAGCTGGAGACCAACCTAGACGATGTCACAGGCGAGGTCCTGGGCTACCTCATAGAGCGCCTCATGGAGGCCGGTGCCCTGGATGTCTCAGTCATACCGGCACTGATGAAGAAGGGGAGGCCAGGACATGTGATCAGGGTCATAGCCATGGAGAGAGACCTGGAGAGACTGGCCGGGATGGTCATGGCCGAGACCGGCTCCCTGGGCCTCCGTGTCTTTCCAAGCCTCCATAGGTACACCGCAGAGCGCGAGGAGAAGCTTATAGAGATAGAGGTGAAAGGCAGAAGCTACCAGGTTGCCCTCAAGGTCAATACGTTTGGAGGAACGGTACTCAAGGCCAAGCCCGAATACGAGGACTGTAGAAGAATTGCCCTCGAGACGGATGTTCCACTGAGGGATGTTATAAAAATGGCTGAAGATGCAGGAAGGAGTGATATGGGCGGATAGCGGCCCTGCACCCTCCCGGACTTCCTCTACTCCTGGTTGGACACTATCTTTACATTGTTGGCTGAGTCTGCGCTGCCCATGGAAGTGGCACCCCGGTTCCCGGCCCTGATCTTATCTATATTCTGATGGGGGCTACACTCGTGGCATAGGCCTGGAATAGCGGTGCTACAGCACTGACCGATGCTAGTATTCTGGTTCTTCAGGATCTCCAGATCGTTTTTTGCCTTGGTGCCCATGCCGTCGTTGAAGATGGGGCCAAAAGCATTGGCCTTATCGTCGCCTACTCTTATGAAGTCTTTATTGACATCAGCTTTAGCAACAATACAGATGCAGGAGGCAGTGCTGATATTAGAAGCAGTGCTAGCAACGGAAGCACCGAGATATGGCGTCTCTTCTGCGGCTAGTGCCGGGCTGTTGTTGGCCACAGATCCATGGGCAGGGGCCTCGACTTCAGCAGCATCGGCCTGAACAACTCTAGGTGCCGCCGTAGCAGCGGTAGTTCCTTTTGGCGTAGTGGTCTGACTCTGAGCCCTTTTATTCTCAAAGATAGCAGCTTGGCTGGCCTCAGCGTTCGCCTTGGCCATGGAGATGCGTCCCCTGATATCTTTGATCCTGTCAGCACTTGATACGTTAGTCCCGGTTTCAGTGGCGCTATTCTGGGCAGAACCCTGTACGCCCGGTTCATCGGCGGAGGTCTCCTTGGAAGGCACTTTTGCCGTGACAACGCTCGCCTCAGAGGACGCGTTCCCACCCTTCACCATCAGAGGTGTATCCTGGAATGATATGCCGTTTATCTTGGAGAGGAAGGGTCCCCAGACAGCCGATGTGCCCTTGGTCTCATCCTTCTTCGGCCCCATGAGCTTGAGGGTAGTTGTGCCACTGGGAGCGTTGGGATCCACCCTGATCCTCAAAGTTGCCAGGTCCACGTCCCCGTTAGCCTTTCCCAGGGTCTCGGAGCCCTCGAAGTAGAAGAGGCCCGGCTCTATCTGCTCGAACTTGCTGGTCTTGTACAGAGAATTCTCCAAGGATACGCTGGCTATAACCTTTGGATCATAGCTCATGTAAAGCTTGTATCCGGCAACCGGCGGAGCGGTGATCCCTGCCAGCACCACGTGCATATCTATGCTCTCTCCGGGCTTGACATCAAAGCCGGCCAGCTCTCCTGCAGCCGAAGATGATGTGCCCGGAGCGGTCTCTCTCAAGCCCAATATATGGGATCCCGCTGCCTGGCCGATTCCAATAAAAGTCAGAAGTACCACTGCACAGAGGGCTATTACCCTAATATTTTTCCATCCATATCCCATAAATCTCCCCTCTAATCCTCATGATGTGATCCTGAGCGGATCCCTGGAATAGGAGCAAAGGCCAGGGCGTGAGAAGCCTGCCCACGACAGGGCAAATCTGGCATCTCTTGCTGGGATATCAACCCCCTAGCCATCCTATCCAGTACCATTACAGTTTCAGTATAATGCTTCAGTTTAGCCAAGTCTTTATATAAACTTTGCGCTAAAACCATTAAAAATTTAAGGAGGATAATCTATCTAGCAATATAACTACAACCTCATTTCCCTCCAAGATAAAGCTCCCTATCCGTTAACTTACTGAGAAAGATTCGGGCAAAAAGGGGCTCATCTTCGTAGCCGCCTTCGCGGAGATTTAAGCGATCGCAAGATTGATTAATCATCCACCGATTGAATAAGTGGTGCGCCCAAATGCGTTCTGATGCCTCAGAAAGGCTTTTTGCCAAGGCCCGTGGCCTCCTACCGGGAGGTGTGAGCAGCCCTGTGAGGGCGATACAGCCCTTCCCCTTCTACACGTCGAGGGCAGAGGGATCTTTCCTCTGGGACGTCGACGGTAACAAGTACATCGACTACTGTCTGGCCTACGGACCCATGATCCTGGGCCACAGAAATCCCGCCGTCATCAAGGCCGTGGAGGAGCAGCTCCAGAAAGGCTGGCTCTATGGAACGCCCTCCGAGATCGAGGTGGAGATGGCAGAAAGAGTCACCAATCTCTACCCAAGCCTCCAGATTCTCAGGTTCGTGAGCACGGGGACCGAGGCCACCATGGCGGCCATAAGGGTGGCCAGGGGTGCCACGGGCAAAGATAAGATCATCAAGGTGGAGGGAGGCTTTCATGGAGCCCACGACAGTGCTCTCATCAAGGCAGGCTCCGGGGCCACAACCCTAGGCATTCCCGATTCCAAAGGGGTGCCGGCGGATACCGCTAAAAACACCCTTCAGGTGCCCTATAACGACCTGAAGGCCCTGGAAGCGGTTATAAGAAAATTCAAAGGCCAGATAGCCTGCCTCATCATGGAGCCTGTCCTTGGGAATATAGGGCCGGTGCTGCCTAAAGAGGGCTACCTACAGGGCGTGCGCGACTCGACTAAGGATAATGAAATTCTTTTGATCTTCGATGAGGTGATCACGGGCTTTAGGCTCAGCGTAGGGGGGGCCCAGAAATACTACGACGTGACGCCTGATCTCACAACACTTGGCAAGATAGTAGGAGGTGGCTTCCCCATAGGCATCTTTGGAGGCAGAAGGGATCTCATGGAGCAGGTAGCACCAAGCGGAGGCATCTACCAGGCAGGGACATTCAATGGAAGCCCTGTGCCCCTGGCAGCGGGCAGGGCCACCTTGGACATTCTAGAGGGGGGGGCGTTAGACAAGCTGAATGCTGCAGGGGATAAGTTCAGGAGCGCTCTTTCGGAGATCGTCAATGATTTGAGCCTTCCCTATAGCGTCGTAGGCATAGCATCCATGTTCAAGGTCTTCTTTGGAAAGGAGCCACGCAACTACGCCGAGGCCCTGAGCTGCGACAAAACAAGCTACCTCAAGCTCTTCCGAAAAATGCTCTCGTCAGGAGTGTTCCTGACTCCGAGCCAGTACGAGACCGACTTCCTCTCGACAGCCCACAGTCAGGAAGTCTTAGACCAGACCCTGGAGGCCTTTAAGTTAAACCTGAAAAGCTGATCGTGGGGAGCCGGGGAAGCCCCCTGGCTTTGAGGCAAACGGAGATCGTATTGGAGCGCCTATCTAACCTTGGCATCCAGACCGAGCTCTGCATAGTGAAGACCAGCGGCGACGTCTTCTTGGACAAACCCCTCCACATGATCTCCGGATGGGGGGTCTTTGTGGCGGAGATAGATGACAAAATGCTCTCCGGAGAGATCGATCTGGCGGTGCACAGCATGAAGGATCTCCCAAGCAAAAGGCCTGAGGAGCTGATAATCGCAGCGGTTCTCAAGCGCGACTCGCCCTACGACATCCTGGTGACTTCCGATGGGTCTTCCCTGGAGGATTTGAAGGAGGGTGCGATCATAGGCACCTCCAGCATGCGGAGATCTGCTCAGCTCAGGAGGGCTCGGCCTGACCTGAAGATCGAAAGCCTTAGGGGAAATCTCCAGACCAGGCTTAGGAAGCTGCACGAGGGTAAGTACGGGGCCATAGTTCTGGCCCAGGCGGGGGTCCAGAGAATGAACCTGGAGCTGAAGGATCTCAAGTACAAGGTCCTGGATCCCGAGAGGTTCGTCCCATCGGCCAACCAGGGGACCATTGTAGCCGTTGCCAAGAAGGGTTCTTCTTCTGAGAAGTACGCAAAATCTATAGATGACCTGCCCACAAGAGCTGAGACGATGATTGAGAGGCGGATACTGGAAGCTGTCGGGGGAGGATGCATCGTTCCCATGGCGGTCCACGCGGACATATCGGGCCAGAAGGCCAGGGTGGTGGCCGAAGTCTTATCCCTGGATGGAACCAGGTTTGTGCGAGTGGAGGAGAATCTTCCTGCCGAGGGCAGCTCAGAAGAGGCCACCGCCCTAGGAAGGAGGCTTCTAGATATGGGCGGCAAAGCTTTGATCGAAGAGGCGGTGAAAGCCTTTGAAGCCCGGTAAAGTCTATCTAGTGGGAGCAGGCCCCGGAGATCCGGAGCTCATGACCCTCAAGGCAAAAAGGCTCCTCTCCCAAGCAGATGTGATCCTCTTTGATAGGCTCCTCAGCCCCGAGACGCTCTCAGGCCTTGAAAACAAAGAGCTCATAGACGTGGGAAAGTCCGCCAGCCACCATAAGCTCACCCAGGACGAAATTAATGCCCTCCTGGTGAAGAAGGCCAAGGAAGGAAAGATGGTGGTCAGGCTCAAGGGCGGCGATCCCTACCTCTTCGGCAGGGGCGGCGAGGAGGCCCTGATCCTCCTGGCGGAGGAAATACCCGTTGAGGTGGTCCCGGGAGTTACATCAGCCATAGCCGCCCCTGAGCTTGCTGGAATCCCCGTAACCCACAGAGGCATCACATCTTCTTTGACCATAGTCACCGGCCACGAGGATCCCGGAAAGGACAGCCCCCTGGATTGGTCGGCCATAGCCAAGCTTGGTGGGACCCTGGTGGTGCTCATGGGCGTCTCCCGGCTGGATAAGAACGTGGGAGCCCTGATCTCCGAAGGAAAATCACCGGACACGCCGGCTGCCATCGTAGAGAAAGGAGGCTGGCCAGAACAGAGGCTCATCACCGGCACCCTGGGGAACATCGTGCAGAAGGCCAAGGGCGCCAAGGTGGAGCCCCCCGCGATCCTGGTTGTGGGAGAGGTAGTGAACCTCACGGAGAAGCTTGCCCAAAAGGGCCAAAAAGCCCGGAATGCTCAAAGCGCCGGAAAGAAGCTCGCCATCCTAAGGCTCGATGCCCAGGCAGCCGAGTCCTCCAGGCTCGCCAGGGAATCCGGCTTCGACCCGGTATGCGCTCCAGCCATCGCCCTGGAGAAGAAACCCTTGCCAGAAGATATCCTATCCAGGGTCGAGGCCTCAGATTGCGTGGTCTTCACCAGCGCCAACGGCGTAGATATCGCATCCAATAATCCATCTCTGCTTCGGAGCCTCAAAAGCAAGAAGATAATATCCATAGGCCCCAAGACCAAGATTGCCCTGGAGAAGCTTGGGTTCTCTTCCTCAACGCCCGAGGAGTATAGCTCCGCGGGCTTGGAGAAGATGCTCTCGGGTAAAGAAGGCAGGGTGATCTTTCTAAGGAGCGCCCAAGGAAATCAGTATCTGGCCAAGGACCTGAGGAAGTCCGGCATGCAGGTGGACGACGTGCCCCTCTACGAGGTAAAGGCCTCGGGAGATAAGAGGCTGGATGATCTCATCCTCAAGGCTGATGAGATAGATATCTTTGCATTCACCAGCTCCACCACCGCCAGATATCTTATGGAGAGGGCCAAGGAGATGGACCAGGAAGGGCAGCTTAGGAGGGCCTTGGAAAGTGCCCGGGTGGCGGTAATAGGCCTACCCACGGCCGCAGAGCTTAAGCGCCTCGGGATACGAGTAGACGTGATGCCCGAGAAGTTCACATTTGAATCCATGATTCAGGCGCTGAGGAGCACCCAATGATAATCTTCTCCAAGGTTCTGGCCGATAAGGCCACGGTCTGGGAGGCTCTCAGGACTCACAATGGCGGCTGTGAGAGGTGTTCCCCTGATATGATCAGGTTCTCAACTGAGTCCAAGCCCGTGATCATGTGGAATCTTACTCGCCGGTGCAACCTGGCCTGCCAGCACTGCTACATGGACGCCAGGGCGGAAGGGAGCGATGAGCTTACTTTAGAGGAAGGAATCCGCCTGATAGACGACCTGGCTGAGGTGAAGGTGCCCGTAATTATCTTCACCGGTGGAGAGCCATTGATGAGCAGGAACTTCTTTGCCTATGCCTTCCACGCCAGCGAAGCTGGCGTCAGGACAGTGATATCCACCAACGGCACCCTGATAACCCCCGAGATCGCCCGCCTGATGAAGGAAGCTGGCATAGGATACGTAGGAGTAAGCCTTGACTCATCTGTGGCGAAGAAGCACGACTCCTTCAGGGGAGTACCGGGAGCCCACGCCAAGGCCTTAGAGGGAATACGAAATGCTAGAGATGCAGGATTAAAGACCGGCATCAGGATCACCCTCACCAAGGACAACTGGTACGAGGTGGCCGCCCTCATGGAGCTGGCCTTAAAAGAGCGGGTCCCGAGGTTTTGCCTCTACCACCTGGTGCCTACCGGAAGGGGAGCTGAGATCGCCGATAAGGATGTGACTCCCGATCAGAGGAGAAGCGTTCTCAAGCTCCTGGCCGAGGCTGCGGTGGAGCTCAAAGATAAAGAGATAGAAATACTGACCACCGACTCCCCCATGGACGGGGCTTTTCTCCTGGAGATGCTCAAAGGAGACCCCAGGAGGGAGCGCGTTAGGGAGCTTCTGGCCAATGCAGGGGGATGTTCTACGGGAAACAAGGTAGCCAACATCAACTACAGAGGCGATGTCCATCCCTGTCATTTCATGCCCCAGGTCGTGGTGGGAAATGTCAGGGAGAGGCCCTTTAAGGATATATGGATGGATAACCCGGCCCCCGAGCTTCTAGCTCTGAGGGGAATGAGGTCGAACCTCAAAGGAGCCTGCGGCGAGTGCGAGTACCTTGAACTCTGCGGAGGGTGCAGGCAGAAGGCTCAGTATTACCTAGGGGATTTTCTGGGCGAGGATCCAACCTGCATTCTTGAGAGGAATAGCCCCTAAAAAGGGCCCCTAAACATCACTTTTTTGCTAAACTTTATCCCTTATCCTGTAGGGCTGCAATTCGTCCGGTAAGAGACTGCTAATCACTAGTGAACCGTAACTATTAGTCCCGAGGCCATAGAACGCATTAAAGGAACATTCATAGGCATGATCATAAGACCTAAGATCTACGTTATAGTGCGCTAGTAACATCGAGAGCAGAAATAATATGGTTATTCCGCACCTAACAGTGGTGCCCTTATAACCTCGGCATGCTTGCGCCGACTAAATTATCTGCATGAATGCATCTAGTTGATGCTATTTTCAAATGTTGATATCTCGATACGGCAATTGAAGTCTAAAAAGATCACTTCAAAAGCTCAGTGGTCCTTATACCTGTTATGTCACATGGTGGGGACCCGTGGACGCGGTTTTCGTACCTTAAAGACGCGGATGTTACCCCCGTATCGTTTTTCAATATAGTCTCGCCAGTTGTATTATCCAGCGGAGCAGCGTGGTCTAGGAACAGATTTGTATCGTTATCCCCGCCTTTACCAAGGTGAACCCTTAGTGTCTTGCCAGACTGAAGCGAATGTTCTGGTAGGGATATCTGAACATCATTGATCACTGAAACCCAATCATTTAAGTTAATTATTTCACTCAAATTGCGATCAATCTCTGCGTGTTTGTTGTCCCATGCGGCCATAAAATCTCTGAATCCCAATGATTCACCAATGGCTGCGGATTCTCTTGTGCAGTTACATAAGTGCGAATTGAAGATAGCATTATGATAGCAACAGTTACCATAAGCCGTTTCAATAAATTAAGTTCTTTAATCGATTTAAACCGCCTTTCAAGGCTTATGTTGTACCGACATCGTTCTATGCAACGTTAACACCGTGCTATTTACATACTACACCGATCTCACAGCGTCGTTCGAACACGCTACATTCTAATACTCCGTGCGTGCATAATGTAATGACTCTAAAATTTTACGGGGATACGGCATGGGACATTTAGAAAATAAAGTTGCCATTATAACTGGGTCTACCTACGGCATAGGCGAGGCAATAGCCAGGATCCTGGCCAAGGAAGGAGCCATCTCCATAGTCACAGGCAGGACCCAGGACGAGGGTAAAAAGGTCGTGGGCGAGATCATCAGTGAGGGTGGCAAGGCCGAGTACTTCCGCCTGGATGTGACCGATGAGAAGAGGATAGAAGAGCTGATGAAGCAGGTCTACGATAAGTACCGCCGGATAGACATCCTGGTGAACAACGCTGGCGTTGCGGGACCCAACAAGCCCACCCATGAGTACACCAAGCGGGAGTGGGAATGGGTCTTCGATGTGAACGTCACAGGTGCCTTCCTCTGCACCAAGTACGCCGTTCCTTACTTGAAGATGAGCGGAGGGGGCAACATCATCTACATGTCATCCATCTACGGTATCATCGGCGCTCCAGACATACCAGCCTACCACGCATCCAAAGCCGCTAACCGGGTCATGGCCAAGATAGACGCCCTGCTCTATGCCAAGGATGGGATCAGGGTCAACTCCATCCATCCGGGATTCATATGGACGCCCCTGGTGGAGAACCTCCTGAAGGAGCAATCTGCGGCTACGGGAAAGAGCGTGGAGGGACTTAAGAATGAGCTGGATGCCCTCCATCCCATTGGCCACATAGGAGAGCCCAATGATATAGCCTACGGGGTCCTGTATCTGGTCTCGGATGAGGCCAAGTTCGTGACGGGAAGTGAGCTTATCATCGATGGGGGTTATACTACTACCTGACCCCTCCTTTTTCTAGGTCTGTTTTTCATAAGATATATTGTTGCTATTGTTAACGCGACCATTACCCCACCAAGGGATAGATTTCATATTGATCTCTAGTCAATCATTTCTTTTGATCAGCATATATCCAATAAGCTCTCCCCCATTATATCCATATTAACTAACAAAATCCATATAAAACTAATTTTATTATCGTTTATAGGCGATAACATTAATTAGAATTTGAGCTAATTGTCGTTTGAGGTGAGACAAATGACCCACCCCGGTGAGAAGAAGATCGATAAGGAAGAGAAGGCTGAAGCAGTAGTTGAACCCCTGAAGCCCGGAGACAATAGGGCTGGCAAGAAGAAGTCTCTACTTGATACCTGCCAGTAAATCCTTTTTTTATTGCAGACTTACCTTTACCGTTGAAGGTGTACGAAGCCTATAGATGATTCGAGAAGGGGCTAATAAGGACAAAAGTCATAACTTATTACGGAACATGCCGGCGATATTCCTGAATAGAAAGAGACCGAGTGAGCCTATGATCTTTGTCCTTATATTTAGGGCCATAAAGATGTAGTCGAGGGTTTTAGGTAGTAGGCCAGAGAAAAAAGGCCTGAGATCTCGAGATCGTCTACGTTTATCCACAATCCTTCCAAAAACGAGGGAAGCAGAGGCCTATCTAACCTGATAGCTCCAGCGCCTTATTCCATTGTTAAAGATTAGTTCAACCATCTGTAAATGGGAATATGTGCATACATCTATCAAAATCCGTTTAAATCGTTGCTAAAGTTAATCAGAGGTATGAGAGCTAGTGGACAGGGTCATCCTGCCTTCGCCAAAAAACCAGTATCCTTGATTTTAGAAGAAGCCGAATGTAAAAAGGGCTTACACAGGGCTCTTGGGCCGATAGATCTCATATCCATTGGCATAGGAGGTATCATTGGGGCTGGGATTTTCGTGATCATAGGTGTGGGCGCCCAGAACGCGGGCCCTGCTATCATCATCTCCCTCATCCTGGGGGGCCTGGCCTGTACATTCACTGCCCTTTGCTACTCAGAGCTAGCGGCCATGATCCCCGCTTCAGGCTGCATTTATACCTACACCTACGCCACCTTGGGAGAGCTGGTGGCATGGGTGATAGGCTGGGATATGTTGATGGTCTACATATTGACGGCCAGCACTGTAGCCAAAGGGTTTTCAGGATACCTGGTCGGCCTCCTCAGAGTTGCTAGCATTTCTCTGCCCGAGTGGATGGTAAAGGACCCATGGAATGGAGGCATCCTCGACCTGCCAGCAGCCATTATAATAGCCATTCTTATGGTTATAGTCTTGGCAGGCATCAAGGAGTCCGTCAAGGTCACCAAGGCCATGGTGGCGATAAAAATCGCCGTGGTCCTTCTGGTGATAGGTGCCGGGACATTCTACATCGACCCCGGCAATTGGATACCCTTCGCGCCCTTTGGCCTGCCTGGAATCCTAAGCGTCACCGCCACCATGTTCTTCGCTTTCCCGGGTTTTGACATCGTGGCCTCGGCTGCCGAGGAGTCTAAGAATCCCCAGAGAGACCTCCCCCTGGGGATCCTCGGATCCATGGCCATCTGTACGCTGATCTACGTGGCCATGGGCATAGTCATCACCGGGATGGTGCCCTTGGACAGGATAGATACCATAAGCCCTGTGGCCTCGGCCTTCGTTGATGTGGGATTGCACCAAATATCGGTTATAATCTCGGCCGGAGCATTAGCGGGTTTCATCAGCGTTATCATGTGCAACCTATTAATCCAGACGCGCCTATGTATGGCCATCGCCCGTGACGGGCTCCTTCCTGCCTGGGCCGCCCATGTACACCCAACCCTCGGAACCCCGGTCAGGGCTACGGTGGTCTCAGGATTTTTGGCCCTGGTAAGTTCGGCTTTCTTCCCAATAGGTAAGCTAGCAGATACGACGGTCATAGGATATCTCCTCTCCTTTGTCATAGTCTGTGGAGGAGTGCTCCTCTTGAGAAAGCACCAGCCTGATCTGGCCAGGCCCTTTAAGTGCCCTGGAGTACCTTGGATACCTCTGGCGGGGCTTGTAAGCTGCCTTGGCATCATGGTGCAGTTGCCCGGGTCGACCTGGTTGGGGATGCTAGTCTGGACTGGACTTGGGCTTCTAATATACATCAGCTATGGATGGTGTAACAGCCGCCTCAGATCCCTCAAGAGACCGGAGGGGGATATACCCTAGGGAAAAGACGCTATTAATATGACTACGCCTTTTTAGATCGATAGAAGCCCTGATCTCATTAACCGTGAGATCTTCAGCTTCTTATTCTACTCTTAGTGCCATGAGCCTGTGCCCAACCGTTCTTGCCTCTACCAAAAACCTTAATATACATTAGTGATAATAGCCTATCAGAGGTGATGCACCAATCACTAGTCAGAAAGGTATTAGGGCTTTTCAGGCGGTGAAGGTAATATCCCTCGGACCGGCAGGAAAAGAGGGATAGACCTGACGTTCGCTGCCTGATGCATGCCAGGAAGCATATAGCATAAAACCCGACTGCTGCAGCAGTCGAGATTGCTTTTTTATGTTTTATCTCAACTTTATCTGAATCTTATCCAAAGTATTACGGATTTGTCCACCCGCGTTCACGCCTTTTGCATTGCCAACCTGCATAGTCTCCATACGACCTTGCAGATCAACCGAAAGATATAATAGCCATAACGAATAATGATGTCATGGTGATGTATCATGACGCATCATGAAACTAAAAAAGATACCAAGAAGACAGAGGATGCTGCGGTTGAGCCCATAAAGCCCGGCGATGCCAGAGTGGTGAGGAAGAGTTCTCTGCTGGACACCTGCTACACCTCGTCCTCCGGGGCCAAGAAATAACAATCTCCTCCCCCTATTTTAACCCCTTAATGCTCTTAACACTACAGATGTTATTAAAGAGCAAGGGATTTTGATCTATTAGCTATCCAGCTATCCCTTGTTCTAGAGCTCTATCATCGAGGATATACATAGGAGGGTACGATCCGATCTTCCTTCGTGTGTTTAGCCTTCTATCTTTTAGGAAATCTATCGAAAGATATAATAATACTAACAACAGAAAAGTAGTAGTGGCGGTTATATGGCTGAAGAAAAATCCCCAGAGCAATTCAAGGGAGTAAACCCGCCCCAGGCGCCATCTGAAGAGATAGAGGCCAAGAAAAAGCCAGGAGATGCCAAGGTAGAACCCATAAAGCCCGGCGACGCCAGGGTCTCCAGAAAAGGCTCCCTCATTGGAACCTGCTACCCCACCAGCACTGGAAAGAAGTAAAAAGACATGGTATTGGCTCCATGGAGCCAAACATCTTTACTTTTAACCCAATTAGACTTATTTTGTCGCCAGGCTTAACTTGATAGTGCCTATCTTGCCCCCATAAGTGGTACGGAGATGACCGAACCTATCGACCGGTGGATTTCGCCTGACCTAAAGAGAGCCGTGAACTGGTACTGCCAGAGGAACTCCCATGGGGCCTTCGCTGTATTTTAGGCATCCTAGGGGAAAACGCCAGTAGCCCTCAGAAGGGAGAGATACCTGAAGGAGCTCTAGAGCCTAGGAAGGGTGCCTATCCCTTGGTCTTCTTGCCCTGTTGGGGATATATCACGGAAGCGCTTTGCATTTTACCGTAAGGTATATGAATGACCGCAGAAACGGAAGATGCTGAGGTCAAGGCATGTCTAAGCACACGCAAAAGAAGCATAAGGGACCAGCCAATCGCAACATGGGCCTTCAGCCATCAATCAGAACTGCACCCAAGGCAGAGAAGAAGATAGAGACGCCAGAGCCTGAAGCTAAAAAGACCGAGGCTCCAAAGCCTGCCGCCCAATCGAAACCATCGAAACCTGGAGTTAAAGAGGTAGTAAAAGTCAAGTCTACTGCCAAGGCCCTTGAAATCGAGGAGCCCGTAGAAGAGGCTGAGGTTTCAAAGAAGGCTGAGATACCCAAGAAGAGCTTCTTTGCGGGAGTTATCGAAAGCGTTAAAAAAATGGTGAAGTCTGGCTGATCATAGCTTCTTAACTATTCCCGGCCCAAAGCCGGGACGTGTGTCTTTTGGCCTGATGCTGATCGATAGGTTCCAGCGTCTGTAGAAGGTAATATATGCCATGATCTCTAGCTCGCCTGATTCAAATCACCCTGTGGATCAAATAGCTTGTATAATCTTTATCGGGTTATATGGAAAGCGCCGCTGGCTTTTGAACATTTATAGCGGATACGTATATTGAAATAAGTTACCATAATGACTTGTGACAGGGGTAACCACGTAATAAATAAAAATAACTTTAGTCAAGCAGTCAGTGAGCCTAGCTATTATCTTTTACCATTAAAGGTGAACACGTTAAAACGCCACGTATAAATTTTACGTATGGTTATATTAAAAAGGTATTTTAGGCAGTTTGATCTGTCTTCGCCTGATCTTTCTGTCTGCTCTGAAACTCCCCCTGAACATCGCACCCCAGGCGTCCAATGGCGTCCGCCCTACACTGCCTGCAATGCCTCATCTGCTTTATGATGGTCCCCAGCTCGTCCTGGATCTTCCGCTTCTCCTCAGGGGACGGGGGTTTTATGTTGGCGAACTTGTACTGGGGTATGAGGGGCATGACGTTATGGATGAAGACGCCCATGGATTTTATCTTTCTAGCGACATCGAAGACGTGCTTATCGTTGATCCCAGGTATGAGGACGGTGTTGACCTTGACTATCTTCTTCCGCTTCAAGGCCTCCTCTATTCCCTTGAGCTGATTGTCCAGGAGGATCTTGGCCGCCTCCAGGCCCTCGTACTTTTTGCCGTGATAAGTTATGTAATCATAGATCTCCTTGCCGATCTCAGGATCCACGGCGTTCATGGTGACGGTGATATTGCATACGCCCAGTTTATCCAGCTCCTCGATGGCATCGGACAGGAGAAGGCCGTTGGTGCTCACGCACAGGATCATATTGGGGTACTTCTCCCCGACCAGCCTGAAGGTCTCAAAGGTCTCCGGATTGGACAGGGGCTCCCCCGGGCCTGCGATCCCCACTACCTTGATGTAGTGGTACTTGGCCAGGACCTCGTCTACCTTTTCAAGGGCTTCCCTGGGGTTTAAGACCTTGCTCGTCACCCCCGGCCTGGACTCGTTGACGCAATCGAAGCTGCGAATGCAGTACTTGCACTGTATGTTGCACTTGGGAGCCACCGGCAGGTGCATCCTGCCAAAGGCGTGGCAGGCCTTCTCGGAGAAGCAAGGATGCTCCTTGATCCTCCTGAGCTGATCCGGGTCGTAGGGAACCTGGGTGCCGCCCACGTTGGCGATGGGTAACGTCTCTTCGCTCATATAGGGAACTCCGAAGCTTAATTCTCCAAATGTCCATAAGATGCCTAAAAGACTTGCGTTCCCATCCATCCTCCATCCACACTACAAAAGTTCATATCGGATAGATACCCAACACTTTCGCCATGTCCGGACGGAAGGACGTGGTAGTGATCTGGCCCCTCTACTTCGATGCTGCCAGGTCCAGGAGTGAAGGTAGAATGATCCCCGCCTCTGCGGCCATAAGCAGGCCAACCTTGGATCAGCTTATAACCGCGGCCATAAGGGCTGGTTACAAGCCGGAGATAGAGCGCGATAAGAGGCACCCGTCCAACTGGTATGAGAGCTCAGGTAGGATACTGGTGCCAAAGAAAGAGCCCAAGTCAGCGGTCTTGAGGAAGATCGCCGTGGGCATGAGAAGCAAAAAGTAATCGGAATTTAATTTAGCCCAATGATATAAAAAGGAAGCCGAGTGAGACTAAAGTTAGCGCTCCTGTAGAGTCTCATACTCCTTGACTATCTCCTTACCTGCCACAACCTCGTCTATGCTGTGGATGGAGCCACCAAAGTCCCTTATGACACTCTCTATCTCCGGATAATCGATGTTCTCTCCCTGAATGGTGGCCTTTACGGTCTCAGTCTGGCGATCGACCTCATAAAGGCTCAGATTCACGCCCGTTACACCCTTGACATGAGCCAGGGCCGTGGCAAGGTCAAGGATGGTGGGAACATGGGGCTTGAGCACATCCAGGACCAGACGCATTATCATTGAATTATTCATGGGTATTCTTACTCTTTCGGTGAGACTCCATCGGTTTACTTCTAACGATAGCTCCTATCGCTTTTAGTACCTGCATAATCTAATTTGGGAGATACTTAACACCTTTGCCCAGGCAGGTCCCAGGCCAACGGCCTTATCTACGGCAGGCAATCCTTAATACCGCCCTATGCCTCCTTTGCACCCATGATCGATCTCCACACCCACAGCATCTTCTCGGATGGTGAGCTTCTGCCAAGCGAGCTCGTCCGCCGGGCCCAGGTCAACGGATACACTGCCATGGCCATTACCGATCACGTGGACTTCACCAACATAGAGCACGTCCTATCGAGCATCTTTAAAGTTAAATATCTAGAGGATGTATGGAATATGAGGATCCTGGCAGGGGTGGAGCTGACCCACGTACCTCCCCAGAAGATGGAGCGCCTGGCTCTTATGGCGAGAAAGCTCGGGGCTGAGATCATCGTCGTCCACGGAGAGACCCCCGTGGAGCCGGTGGCCCCGGGCACGGACAAGGCGGCGGTGGAGATAGGAGTCGATATCCTTGCCCATCCAGGCTTCATAACCCTGGAGGAGGCGGAGATCGCCGCTCAGAATAATGTCTGCCTGGAGATAACCTCCAGAGCGGGACATAACATAACCAACGGCCACGTGGCCAGGATCGCCGGCCAGGCGGGGGCCAGGATGGTAGTAGATACTGATACTCACAGCCCCGATGACCTGATAGATAGCAACAGGGCCCTGGAGATCGCCATGGGCGCCGGCCTTACCAGAAGCGTCTCTGAGAAGATTATATACGACCATCCCATCATAAAAGAAAAGGCTGCTTGAGGAGTTGGCTGAATAGAGATAGTGGCAGTAGACATATCGGGCAGGCACGAGGTCGAGGGCAGGTACCACATGGTCTGCGCCGCGGTCTACCTGGACATATCCCCTGAGTGCATAGAGAGGGTGAAGGCCGTGAAAATCCTGCCCAGGGCGACAGAGGCCCCCGACATCAGTTCCGTGGCAGACCTCATCAAGGCCGCTTCCCTCTGCCTCCCAGGAATTATCGTGGCTGAGAAGGGAGATATGTACAACCTGGAAGCATGGAGGGTCTCCTCCATCCTGGGCAGGGAGTTCAAGCATCCCGAGTCCATTGGAGAAAGATCAGCCGTGGAGCTTGCCCATCACATATCCCTGGCAGGGAGAAGGCTTATCCTAGGGGGATGAGATAGATGGCATACAATATCATAGGAGCCCTATCGCGTAAACTATTTCACCATCAACCGAGATAAAGGTATACCTATTGGCAAAGACAGGGGGAGAAAAGAACGAACTCAAAATTGGTTCAAATTATACTGTTACTGATAATGATAATGGCAGTCCCGGTCCTGGGGCAAGAAAATGAGACGGCTGCAAGTTCGCCGGAGCAGACCGCAGCTAGCTTGTACGACCAGGGCGTGTATCTGTACACTATGGGAAAGTACGACGAGGCGCTTCAAGCTTTTGACGAGGTCCTGAAGATTTATCCCCAGAGTGCTGAGTCCTGGAACTGCAAAGGCATGATACTGGGCACCCAGAAAAAATACGATGATGCCATCAGGGCTTTTGCCATGGCAGTAGACATCAACTCATCATATGCCGAGGCCTGGTGCAATATGGGAATGATATACGACCTACAGGGCGATCCGAACACTGCTATACAGTGCTACAACAAGGCCACCGTTGCCAATCCGTCTTATCAAAAGGCCTGGTACCTTAAGAACAAGGATCTCGATACCTTAGGAATAGGACATACATCGCTATACAAGGAAATGGCCGCTGAACAGGGATTGACAACTTACAACTAGGAGAGAGGCTTCTTCCCTTTCTCCATTTCGCACTCCATATTTCATCAGCGGCGAGTCACCATCCTTCACTGACGACTCAGCAGCCCCCCACCATCGTCCTTATGTAACTTTGACAAGCTTTTCTTATAGCTGAGTTACATAAGAATATGAGCAGCCAAGCGCTCTATATCCGGACGAGGGGAATATTCCACCCCTAAATATATATACCCGAAACTACACCAAGCGAAAACTATATATGCAAAATGTTCTGGAATCGCGCACAAATCTTGTTAACCCACCTCCAACCCACAGTTATTTGCGGCGAGCCGCAGCTATTTATCCTCCAGATTTATAGGGGCTATGAAGCGGTTTACGCTGGTTATTCGTTGGTGATGGTAGCAAACGGTGCCTATGGAGTCTATCTACCCACTATATATAGTTGGATATGTCTTGCCCGAAATGTTGATATTCTCGGAAAAGAGGTTGCCGTAACAACAAAACGCGCGCACAAGAGCAACAAGACACAGAAACTAAAGCCAAAGCTAAGAACGGAAGTGGGCCAGGGGCTCCCTTCCTGGCAAGGTTCGAGGAGCCCCGCAGCATCTCTTACCCCCATGGCAAAACCGATCGATAAGTCTGTCGGGTGTAGCCCCTGGCACGCATCCATAAACATCAAAAAGGAAGTGCACAAGTTGACGAGGCCTACGTGGTAATTCTGAAGGCGGCCTGCGACAGACCAGGCCGAACTCTAGCCCAGATCTATGCCAGCCTGTGCGAAAGCATGATCCTGCCCCCCTGTGAAAAAACCTTCAGAAAGCGAGCGCGGCAACTAGCCGAGTCGGGTTTTTTGTCGGTTCGCCAAAAAAAAGAGGGATTCAGGGCGACAGTCAAGAGAAAGAGAGCAATAGACCAACTCGGACCAATACTCCCTGGAAGTGAATGAAAAGCCTTCGATGGATATATAAGAAAACCACTCAACTGCTCACGCAAAAACGGCTCTAAAACCAATAGTGGTAGCGGGAATAATGCTGCCCCATATATTGCCACCCGAATGGCCGCTAGGAGGGTAATCATTGCTTTTGGCAAGTCTATTCCAGGTATCTGTGGACATGTTGCCGCCGTGAACAAGGTGGTAGTGATCTTTTAGCTTAGCATTCACGAGGGGATGTAAAGAATAATGGACAATAATGTTTATCCTCGTAAGGCAATCGAAATGTTCTTCTTAAATATATCGTACCGATAGATAAGTGCCAAAATTTGTATATACTTTACCGCTCTTTCTTAAATTGGATGTTAGATAGGAGCAGGCTTGAAGCCATCGCCGATCTTATCAGGGAAAGGATCTCCATCAGCGGAGTAGACGAGTATTGTTCTGAGACTGACATCTGTAAGGACGATTTTGTAAGGATAGAACCAAGAGATTTCGAGGGAGAAATATACGCTATAGACGGCTCCAACGTCGTCATCTGCGATTGGTCCGTAGCAAGCTTGAACCATATCAGGGCCGGCTATGCGGTCTACAAGGGCAGGAATTGGCAGAGGACCGTCGTGACCTACGATGATCTCTTCCTAGCGGACAAAGATAACTATATCGATCAGTTCGAGAAGTATACCAAGGCCTTTGGCCTCAACAAGTTCACCTTAGAGAAGACAGAGCTGGACAGGCTCTCCTCCTACTTCAGGGAGCTTCAGGAGTATATTGCCCTCAACGATGCCGTAAACGAGTCCTCGACGGGAGATCTGATCCTCTTTGACGGCGGCTTTGACGTCTTTGAGCCCCTAAGAAGCGTCCTTACCAAAGTCCTAATGGCTGCAAAAGATAAGGGCGTGGATCTTCTGGCCATAAGCAAATCAAGCTCCCTTTCTTGGGGCGGAGATCTATCCAAGCCTTTTGTTCCTCACACCAGCTACGTGGGAAGCATCCTGGCCCCAGGAGTTCCCTGGTATCTCTGCCTTAAGGGAAAGAAAATCAAGCCCAAACCCGAAAGCTGGGATGGCGGCAGGATTTTCATTGCCAGGTTTCACGCAGGTTCTGACCACGCCTTTCGACTGGATGCTCCATCCTATCTCATGGATCGAATTGCCATCGCTTTGGGAAATTTGTCATCACATTCCTGCTCCGCCGAATGCCTGG
>DAXJ01000101.1:15058-19737 GCA_002506335.1 Methanosaeta sp. UBA114 | reverse complement strand
TCTGAAGCCCTATGGCTATCTGGGCAGACATCTCGGGGTCCACCGTCTCCAGGGCCAGGTAATCCACGAAGGCTATGGGCTCGGCCCCTATGGCCAGAAGGTCGTTGATGTTCATGGCCATACAGTCAATGCCCACCGTGTCCCACTTCTTGATGGCATTGGCGATGAGAACCTTGGATCCGACGCCGTCGGTGGTCATGGCCAGGGCAAAGGCTCCCATGTCTAGGAGGCCTGCGTAGTGGCCGATCTCGGTCATAGGGGCACCGAATCCCCTGCGCCTGGTGGTGAGGACGCGCTTCATGGCATCGATTGATTTATTCTCTAAATGAATATCAACGCCTGCATCAGCGTAGGTCATGCCCTTTTTCACTATAACACCCCATACAACCCAAACTCCCTATGCAGCTCCTGGACTGCCCTCTCAGCGTCCTTGGACCTGACCACGAAGGATATGTTGTGCTCACTGGCTGCCTGGCTAATCATCATGACGTTTATGTTGGCCCCGCCCATAGCCTTGAAGACCCGTGCCGCAACACCAGGGGTTCCGGCCATGCCGGATCCGACGACTGCAACCACAGAAATGCCATTGTCATGGGTGATCTCCTTAACCTGATCATGTGGGAATTCTGTTACTAAAGCTGCCTCGGCTTTCTCCAGGTGGCGGGCGTCCACGACTACAGAAATATTGGCCTCTGAGGATGACTGGCTTATCATGATTATATTTACTCCGGTCCTGGCCATGGCTGTGAACGCACGAGCAGCCACACCGGGAGCTCCTATCATCTCCGCCCCAGAGATATTCAGTAAGGCCACGTTCTTGGCCAGGGTCACGGCCTTGATGACATCTTTCTTCGGCACATCACTGTGAACTATCTGGGTGCCAGCGCTGGTGATATCGAAGGTGCACTTCACCCTGACTGGAATCTCCCTCTTTATGGCGGGCTCAATGGCCCTCGGATGGAGAACCTTAGCTCCGAAGAAGGAGAGCTCCATGGCCTCCTTGTAGGATATGGCTGGGATGGTCTTGGCCTCGGGAACGATCTTCGGGTCCGTGGTCAGGACCCCCTGTGTCTCCTTCCAGAACCAGATCTCGTCTGCGCCGATGGCTGCTCCTATGATAGAGGCCGAGAAGTCGGACCCGCCTCTGCCCAGGGTGGTGGTGACGCCCTTCTCGTCCTTGGCTATGAAGCCTGTGATCACGGGTATTCCCTTGAGTGGCATGAGCCTCTCCGGGATGAGTTCATATGTCTTCTCCAGGGGCCTGGCATCGCCGTAATCGCTGGTGGTGATGATACCGGCATCTCCACCGGTATAGTCCTTGGACTCTATGCCTAGATCCCTTATAGCTCCTGAGAGGATAGGGGCAGCAAGCTGTTCGCCGTACCCCGATATGTAGTCCAGGGACCTCGGGGTGATCTCTCCCAGGTAGCATATGCCGACGTAAGCCTTCTCCAGGTCGTTCAGCTTATTCGCCGTGCCCTCCTGGACCTCCTTCAAGATCTTTGGATCCTTTATAGCATCGGCTGCGGTCTGATTGTGCCTCTCGGTCAGCCTCTTTATGAAATCCTCCACATCGGCGGTGTTGCCTTCTTTGGCCGCCTTCCTTGCGCATTCCAGCAGCTGATCAGTGACTCCCTGAAGGGCAGAGGTGATGATAACTACCTCATTACCCTCGTCCCTGAACTGCTTGGCCATCTCACCTACGTGCCTGAGCCTTTTACCGTCAGCGACGGAGACTCCGCCGAACTTCATCACCAAGCGGGCCATCTTTAAAACCGTGCAAAGCCTATCGTCCTAGCGATTTAAGCTTTATCCACAAAATTATAATTTCTTAAAATTCCAAACTTAGTGGCCCCATAAAACATCTATGCATTATGTGAAGCTGCCTAATAGATCGTCCTGGAAGGTTTGAGATCCAAGGGTCTCAAGTTGGCCTTTCGAGGATGACTTAAAAGCTATATTTTGATCCAAGGGCCAGGCAGATCGATGCGCCTGGAGGGCTCAGAGTCGGCCCAAGGCTTATATAGATTGAATCCTAGGATTCTGAGTCCCAAGTTGGAATTACGTATTCATCTCAAAATTCGCGAGGCATGTTATGACTAGGGCGGAGAAGATTGTAGATCGAGGCAGGGAGCTGATGCATAATCCTGAAATGATCAGGAACATCGGTATCGTTGCTCACATAGATCACGGAAAGACGACACTTTCGGATAACATGGTAGCAGGCGCCGGTATGATCTCCATGGACCTGGCCGGCCACGACGATCACAACCTCTTCATGGACTTCGACCCTCTGGAACAGGCCAGAGGCATTACCATTGACGCAGCCAACGTATCCATGGTCCACGAGGTGGACGGCAAACAATACCTCATCAACATGATAGATACTCCGGGCCACGTGGACTTCGGAGGCGACGTCACCAGGGCCATGCGTGCCGTGGACGGAGCGGTAGTGGTGGTGGATGCAGTCGAGGGCGCCATGCCCCAGACTGAGACAGTTCTAAGGCAGGCTATACGCGAGGGCGTAAAGCCCATTCTCTTCGTCAACAAGACCGATAGACTCATCAACGAGCTCAAGGTGGAGAAGAAGGACCTGGCAGTCAGACTGGGCCAGGTCATAGACAACATCAACAAGCTCATCAAGGGCATGGACGAGGAGAAGTACAACAACGGATGGCGCGTTGATGCATCCATGGGAACTGTCGCCTTTGGGTCTGCCCTTTACAACTGGGCCATAAGCGTTCCCGTCATGAAGAAGACGGGCATAGGCTTCAACGAGGTCTACGATTACTGCCGTGACGGCAAGACGAAGGAGCTGGCAGAGAAGATCCCCCTATTTAGGACCGTCAACGATATGGTGGTCCGCCACCTGCCAAGTCCCATAGAGGCTCAGAAGGAGAGGGTCAAGACCATCTGGCACGGCGACTGGGACAGCGAGGTCGGAAAGTCCATGGCTGCTTGCGACCCCAATGGTCCCGTGGCTCTGATGGTCACCAGGATCAAGGTAGACCCCCATGCAGGCGAGGTTGCCACCGGCAGGCTCTTCTCAGGAACCCTCAAGCGCGGTTTGGAGCTTTACGTTTCTGGCGTTGCCGCTAGCAACCGCATCATGCAGACGGGCATATTCATGGGCCCTAGGCGTGTAGAGGTGGAGGCCATTCCTGCGGGGAACATCGCTGCAGTTACCGGTCTTCGCGATGCCATCGTGGGATCCACAGTATCCTCGGTTAGTAGTATGGTGCCATTCGAGGCTATCAAGCACGTATCTGAGCCAGTTATGACCGTGGCCGTCGAAGCCAAGAATATGCGCGATCTCCCCAAGGTCGTAGAGGTCTTAAGGCAGGTTGCCAAGGAGGACCCGACCCTCCAGGTCACCATCAACGAGGAGACCGGAGAGCACCTCCTGGCAGGCATGGGAGAACTGCACCTGGATGTCACCGTCACAAGACTTCAGCGCGACAAGAACGTCGAGCTCAAGACCTCACCACCCATAGTAGTATATCGTGAATCCATTGCATCAAAGGCAGGTCCTGTGGAAGGAAAGTCCCCCAACCACCACAACAGGTTCTACGTCGAGTTCGAGCCCCTGGAGCCAGGCGTTGCCGAGGCCATGAGGGAGGGCAAGATCACCATGAAGATGGACGAGCTGGAGAGAAGAAAGATCCTCATGGATAACGGCATGGACAAGGAAGAGTCCAGGAACATCGCCGGCGTCTTTGGGACAAACATGCTCATCAACATGACCAAGGGTATCCAGTACCTCAAGGAGACCATGGAGCTCATCCTGGAGGGCTTCGAAGAGGCTTTGAAGAACGGCCCTATTGCCAGAGAGCCCGCCCAGGGGATCAAGGCCAAGCTCGTAGATGTCAAGCTCCACGAGGATGCCGTCCACAGAGGACCAGGCCAGGTCATACCTGCCGTCAGACAGGCGGTTCAGGCAGGAGTCCTTATGGCTAACCCGGCCCTTTTGGAGCCCTTCCAGAATGTCTATATACAGGTGCCTCAGGATCAGATGGGCGGTGCCATGTCTGAGATCCAAGGCCGCAGGGGAACCATCCTCAGCATGGATACTCAGGGCGACACCATCATCATCAAATCCAAGATGCCCGTGGCTCAGATGTTCGGATTTGCAGGAGCCATACGCTCCGCTACCGAGGGTAGGGCCATGTGGTCTACCGAGTTTGCGGGGTTCGAGCCTCTACCAGCTAGTCTCCTGGCTGAGACTGTCGGCCAGATAAGGACCAGGAAGGGCTTAAAGCCCGAGATGCCAAAGCCAAGCGATTACCTGAAGGCCTGAGCGACCACAACTCAAGCCTTCGAAAAGATTTAAACGCTGAAGTCAAATAAGACTAAGAGAAATCCGAGGGATGATATTATGGCAGAAGCAAAGCCACACCTCAATCTAGCTTTCATTGGACACGTCGACCACGGAAAGTCGACTACAGTGGGCAGACTGATGTTCGAGACGGGCGCAGTAGACCCCCACATTATAGAAGAGTACAAGAAAGAGGCCGCTGCGAAGGGCAAGGCCACTTTCGAGTTCGCCTGGGTCATGGATAGCCTCAAGGAAGAGCGTGAGAGGGGCGTCACCATCGATATCGCTCACCAGAAGTTCACTACCGACAAGTTTTACTTCACAGTCGTGGACTGCCCCGGTCACAGGGACTTCGTCAAGAACA
>DAXJ01000101.1:14641-14792 GCA_002506335.1 Methanosaeta sp. UBA114 | reverse complement strand
ACATGATCACCGGAGCCAGCCAGGCGGATGCCGCAGTGCTGGTAGTATCCGCCATAGACGGCGTTCAGGCCCAGACCAGGGAGCACGTGTTCCTATCCAGGACCCTTGGCGTCAACCAGCTCATCATAGGCATGAACAAGATCGATGCCAC
>DAXJ01000101.1:4534-14385 GCA_002506335.1 Methanosaeta sp. UBA114 | reverse complement strand
AAGATCGATGCCACCACCCCACCATACGATGAGAAGACCTACCTTCAGGCCAAGGAAGAGATTAGCAAGCTCCTTAAGATGGTAGGGTACAAGACCGATGACATACCCTTCATACCCATGTCCGGCCTTATGGGCGATAACCTGGCCAAGCCTTCCGAGAACATGAAGTGGTGGAAGGGACCAACACTTCTCCAGGCCCTAAACAACTTGAAGGTTCCCCAGAAGCCCACGTCTCTCCCCCTACGCGTACCGGTCCAGGACGTCTACACCATCGCAGGCGTCGGCACCGTGCCCGTGGGCAGGGTCGAGACCGGCGTCATGAAGAAGAACGACAAGATCATCTTCGAGCCGGCCAACGTCACCGGCGAGGTCAAATCCATAGAGATGCACCACGAGGAGGCCCTCCAGGCCGAGCCCGGCGACAACATCGGCTGGAACGTCAGAGGCGTTTCCAAGAAGGATATTCGCCGCGGTGACGTCTGCGGACACCCCGAGAAGCCTCCATCCGTAGCCAAGGAGTTCAAGGCCCAGATCGTAGTGCTGCAGCATCCAAGCGCCATATCCGCAGGGTACACCCCCGTGTTCCACTGCCATACCTCTCAGATCGCCTGTACAATCACTCAGATCCTGGCCAAGCTTGACCCGAGGACCGGTGCAGTTAAGGAGCAGAATCCAGCCTTCATCAAGGCAGGCGATGCGGCCATCATCATGGTTACGCCCTCCAAGCCCATGGTCATTGAGAAGGTCAAGGAGATCCCACAGCTCGGCAGGTTCGCCATAAGGGATATGGGTCAGACTATAGCTGCGGGCATGTGCATGGACGTAGTTCCGCGCTAAACCCATTTTTGGTGTGAATCATGCAGAAGGCAAGGATTAGGCTCTCTGGAACCAACCCCGTGATGCTGGACGACATATGCAACCAGGTCAAGGGAATAGCCCAGAGGACGGGAGTGCACATGGCGGGACCCATCCCCCTGCCCACCAAGAAGCTTTCGGTGCCGTGCAGGAAGAGCCCTGATGGCGAAGGGTCTGCCACCTGGGACCACTGGGAGATGAGGGTCCACAAGAGGCTCATAGATCTGGACGCCGATGAGCGTGCTCTAAGGCAGCTCATGAGGATCCAAGTCCCTAAGAACGTGAATATAGAGATCGTCTTGGAAAGCTAAAGCTTAAGAGCTGAACTAGGACGATAGGCAAAGGGCTGATTCCATCCGGAAAAAGCCCACCGCCTGTTCTATTGTAAAGGTTTATTAAGCTCTGGCAGCAATTTTGCTCTGTGGACTCGTAGTATAGTGGACAGAACAGAGGCCTCCGGAGCCTCGGGCCCGGGTTCGAATCCCGGCGAGTCCGTCAGCGGTTTTCGATAAATTGTGACTAATTTTCAGAGACTTTCCCCAAAAGAGGGGGCGAAGGTGCACCCCTGTGGCAACTGAGCACCATGTAACACATGGACTGCATTCAAAAGCTCCGAAGCATTATCTAAATAACATAGATCTTTCAAGATCAAGAAGACCCTCGGAGATTAAAGGGCTAAAAATCGCATTATAGCTATAATTAAAAAGGATCTGAGAGCTAGCTATCTCCAAGGTCTATATTATACAGATATGTGCCGATATAATATTGATCTTATGGTATATTGTATCATCTTCGATCATGGGCCGAGGATAAATTTAAGGTCACAGAGTATCAATATTAAAATGGTTCTATCTATGGAGTGCTCAGGACCTGTGCATATTTTCCCTTCCAGGATCGCTTAAAAGAGAGCACGAGGAGCTTTTGGCCGATCTAGCCAGAGCCAGCAGCGAAGGTGGAAGGTTGGGGCTGGCTGATGATACGGCTCAGAGCATCATAGTTCCCCACATGCAGTGGGAAGTGAAGTTCGCCCTGTCGCCCCCCTCGCCGTTCTGAGGTACCTAGCTGATGGTAGCATCTCCGAGGACATGGAGCCGGGTCTACTCCTGGTAGATAGGTTCAGAAGATGGCTGCCGGAGATGTTCTCCGATCACAGGGATATTGCTATGGCCACGATGGACCTAGAGGCGGCAGCCATGGATGACTGGAAGCCGGAGTTTGCCAGAGTTGTTCCCCAGGCACTGCCTCACATGGAGATGGAGGAGGCCATCTATCTGGCTTCGCTCCTGGTCGGCCAGTACCTGGGGCTCAGGCTTTGAGCGATTGAATTTAACTCGCGAGAGTAAAGAGTACGGAGCGGGAAGTCCCCGGTCTTTAGGCAGGGGATGAAAGCGGAGGCCTCTTTCATAATCACTTTCGTTATGAGGCTTAAAGATATATCCGTATACGCCCTTTTTTTCTAAGATAGGGAATGATCGTAAGCTATAGGTATCCTATCTTTCCGACTAAGGACGTCGATCAGAAGCTCCTAGCGTCTCTGGATACCTGTAGGTGGCTCTATAACCGTCTCCTGGAAGAGATGAACAAGGCTCGGGAAAGCGGTAAGACCCTAACAACTTATGACACTCAAAACCCCGTACATCTCCTGAACTCAGAGAATCCTGAATTAGGAAAGATCTATTCCAAAATCATTCAGAGGGTCAACGATATACTGCATAGCAGTATCGCTAGCCTGGCAGCTCTTAAGAGGATGGGACGGAAAGTTGGTCATCTAAGGTTCAAGGGCAAGAATTGGTACAATACCCTGAACTATAATCAATCAGGGTTCAGGCTTGACCAAGACCACGGCATCCTAAAGCTATCCAAGATCGGAGATATCAAGATCAAGATCCATCGCAAGGTCGAAGGATCTGTCAAATCAATCCTGATCAAGCGCCTTGGTAAAAGATGGTTTGCTATAGTTCAGGCCGAGCCGGAGACGGAACCATTACCCCACACAGGCAATGCTGTAGGGTTGGACGTCGGCCTGAAATCTTTTGTGGTAGATAGCGATGGAAATTCGGTAGAGAACTCAAGGTTTGCTGAGAAGTCAGCTATCAAGGTTAAGAGTATCCAAAAGAAGATAGCTAGGGCCAAGAAGGGTTCGAATAACCGCCAGAAGCTCAAGGATAAGTTAGGCAAGGTTCATGCGAGGGATCAATAACCAGAGATCGGATTTCCTTCACAAGCTATCCAGGATGTACGTCAACGAGTACGATATAATCTGTGTTGAAGATCTGGATGTCAAAGGGCTCATAGAGATAGGTAATAGCAAAGGGATCCGTAGAAACATCCATGACGCATCATGGTCTAAGTTCATGTTCATGCTTTTGTACAAGGCTCAAAGTGCTGGTCGAAAGCTGATAGCGGTAGACCCACGTAACACTTCTCGGAGGTGTTCTTGCTGCGGCAGTATCGTTAAGAAGGAGCTATCGGATAGGAGTCATGAGCGCCCCTATTGCGGTTTCTCCTCGGATCGTGACTACAACGCAGCCATGATCATACTGTTCGCAGGGCTGGAACAGCCCGTGGCGCCCATAGAGCCAAAATCCCAGCACCATGCCTCAGTGATGCAAGTTTTGGCTATGAAGCGAGACGCCCTGCCCTTCAGGGTAGGGTAGTTCACTAGGGATCTAGTTTAGAGCACGCACTGGCTGCAGTCCTGGCATCCGCACTCGATATTAGCGATCTTCCACTTCAAAGACCACCGCTTCATGCCCTTTATGACCTCTATGATCTCTAGACCGCTCTCAGTCAGGGTGTATTCGCTCTTCGCTGGAAAAGTGCTGTCATCCACTCTTTTTGTAACCAGGCCCTCCTTCACCAGCTCCTTTAGCCGCGCCGATAGCACCTTTTGAGTGATGCCCGTCAGGCAGCTTTTAAGCTCAGAGAACCGCCTGGTGTGATCACCTCCCTTGTATAACTCGAGGAGTATAAGAAGGGTCCATTTTCTAGCTATGTACCGGACAGTGAGGTTTACTGTACAGCCGTCCTGCATGGCCTACTTGTGGAAACGTTCCAGGTTATATACTTTGGTATATTTAGTATACTGTGTAAGATAGAAGCTCTCCCAGGAAAGGGGACTCTTGGTAGGCAGGTCTCTGTAACCGAAGCCTCGCTAAAACCTTTAAGAAATATTAAGGCCTAATATGATCAAATAGCCCAGATAAAGAACTCAAAATGGCTTATCTGGATCAGCACCGCTGAGCCGAGATCCCAAATTAAGATTGCAGAGTTAAGATTGCCGAAGATATTATGGAGATATAGAAATGGCTGTTAAAGATAGCCCCGAGATGTTCTGCTACCAGTGCTCCCAGACTGCCAGGGGCACCGGCTGTACATTAAAAGGTGTTTGCGGAAAAGAGGCCACGGTTTCCAGGCTTCAGGACAACCTTCTCTTTGCCATAAAGGGCATAAGCGCCTACCTTTATCACGCCCGGGAGCTGGGATACACTGACCCAGTGGTGGATGCCTTCATAGAGAGGGCCTTCTTCTCCACCCTGACCAACGTCAACTTCGATCCCCAGTCGTACCTCAATATGGCTCTGGAAGCTGGGGAGATGAACATAAGGACCCTTCGCCTGCTTAAAAAGGCTCTAGTAGAAACCTATGGTGAACCCGTTCCCACCAGGGTACAGACTGGAACCGTAAAAGGCCGCGGAGTCCTGGTCACAGGCCACGACTTCAAGGCCCTGGAGGAGCTGCTCAAGCAAGTGGAAGGGTCGGATGTCATGATCTACACTCACTCCGAGATGCTGCCTGCCCACGGCTACCCTGGTCTCAAGAAGTACAAGAACTTGGTGGGAAACCTGGGCAAAGCCTGGTATGATCAGAGACAGCTCTTTGCCAAGTATCCCATGGCCATCCTCGGCACCGCCAACTGCGTCCTCCTGCCAAGGCCGGAGTACAAGGACAGAATGTTCACCTCGGGCCCCGTGGCCGTCCCCGGGGTCGTCAAACTGCCGAACTTCGACTTCGGTCCCGTGATAGACAAAGCTAAATCCCTGCCAGAACTGCCCGATGCTCCTGGAGATTACGTCCTTACCACAGGCTTTGGTGCATCCTCCATCCTGGCCCTGGTGCCCAAGATAAAGAGCCTGGTGGAGCAGGGGATGATCAAGAGGTTCTTCCTGGTTGGTGGGTGCGACACGCCCATGAAGGCCTCCGAGTACTACAGGGAGTTCGTACAGAAGCTGCCGAAGGATACGGTGATTCTCACCCTGGCCTGCGGCAAGTTTAGGTTCAACGATATTCCTCTGGGAGATATCGAGGGGATACCCAGGCTCATCGACCTTGGACAATGCAACGATGCCATTGTGGCCGTGGATGTGGCCATAGCCTTTTCGAAGCTCTTTCGGGTGGGCATGAACGACCTGCCTTTGACATTGGTGGTGAGCTGGATGGAACAGAAGGCGGTGGCGATCCTATGGTCCTTACTGGCCTTAGGGATCAAGAATATCTACGTGGGGCCCATAGTTCCGGCTTGGGTGAACCAGGATATCCTCAGAGTTCTGACGGAGCAGTATGGGGTGAAGGTAATCAGCACTCCAGATGCTGATATAAAGAAGATGATGGGATAAGGTGATACCACCTATTTTTTAAAGAGCTGCTGGACTGATACGGCTGAGATGGCTATTAGAAAAATTTAGGCGATGGGGGAAAGCCGATAAATAGGATAACTAGCTATAAAACTCGCTATTGCTGAACTTATCTCAGGAAACCTTTGTAATATCGCGATATCAGTAAGTAAGAATGACCCTATGAATATCGCAATAGCCTTGATGTCAAATACTTTCCAGCCGATTTTGAGCAATCTTTCATGGCATTTTACGAGTGTCTCTATATCGGTTGATAGCTTAGCAATATCTTCTTTGTTGTGTTCTTTTTCCTCGGTGTACGTTTTTATAATTTCTTTACTTTTCGTTTCGTATAGGCTACCGATTACGTCTAACTCTTCGCTAATTTTCCTCTTAAGTATCCTTTGAAGGGACAAAGAACAAACAGCAAAGAACATTACTCCTATTATTAACAAAACTAGATAGAATATACTTGGATGAGATATTAAACTAGATGGCCCTACATAAGAAAGGACTATTAGAGTAACACAAACAAAGTAAAATGTGATAAACTTCAGAATTAGGTTCTTTATGGATCCTAGTCCGCCGATCTGATCTGCGCTAAATGGATTAAACTTAAGTCCAATAAGATGCTGGCCATTTCCCATTTGATAAATTAAAAATAACACGTTTACCATTATCCATAGGATAATTGCCAAGAGCATAATGATAAGATACGTAACGAGGTAGTTATAGGCATCAAGCAATGCGCTGGGAATGGTTTCATCCCACCAATAGAAAGTGCTCACTTGGCCCGATGCCAATTCTTGAGAATCTATTATCAACGGGGGGGCGACAATTAAAACTATAATTGCAGCATAATACCAATGAGATTTGGTAAGCCTTTTTTCAAGGACGCTGTAGGCGTTTTTTATCGAGATCAGGTAGTTATCTTCATCCGATTTGATTTTCGAGAACGTCTTTCGTGTCTCTATGAGCAAGTATTTGATACCTGCCATCTCATAGCCAACTAAAACTGACATAGCACTAATCTGTAGAACATAATATGGATCATTTAACTCAAAGATGGCTACAAAATAGCTAAATGAGAAATAAACGATGTAGAATATATCTGCTAAAAGTAAAGATGCTACAATGTAATGTAAACCGAGTTTCTCAAATAGGGCTTCAATGGAGTTCCAGGTATAGGTGCTCATTGATATTCCGTCTTAATCTGAAGGAGATGTTCAGGTTTAATGGCTATGTCCTATTAGCTCTAGAGGCTTTACCGGTTAAATACTATAAATAACTTGTGTTATATGTATGCAACAGCTCCTGGATATGTTGAGCCGGGGGAATATCATCCTTGAAGAGCGTGTATTCATCATCAATAGGCCAAAAGTCATCCTCGAAGCCTTGAACTACCAAACCATCGGCGATATGCGCTCAGATACCTGCAATCCCAAGATGCAGAAGCTATTGGATTTACAGTATCAAAGCTCCCGTAGGGTAGGAAGATCTGGCAGCGGCCTTCCCAAAAATATGGGGGTCTTGTATATGATACCCCACGACCATTTTGGCTGGAGAGCTAACTGATTGGCATCGCTAAATATTCGAGGCAGTTGGAATAAACCTAGGATATCTCTTATCCATGATCGAGAAAGTCCTTCAAGAAGATGATCCTATGGGCAGGTAGGGATTGATGTCATAATTTTTCCTAATAACTTTTATCCTTACTGGGCCCGATGCCCTAAAGAGCATTTATATCCGATAAAGTAGAGCTAAACCCCGAAGCTACGGAGCCGATCAAAGAGGCTCATTTATATATAATCCTTAGGACATAGTCCGCTGGTTGCGATAAAGGGGATTTCATGATCACGAGGGAAGACGTCGAACACATAAGCTGGCTCGCCTGCGTGAAGGTTGAGGATACAGAAAAGGACGAGCTTGTGGATCAGTTCAACTCCATACTGGACTACTTCCAACAGCTCGATGAGCTGGATGTAGAGGGCGTGGAGCCCACCTACAGGGTCATAGATTTAATCAACATCTTCAGGGACGATTCCAACCTGAAGTCTCTGGCCCAGGAAGATGCCTTGGCCAATGCTCCCAAAAGAGAGAACGGGTTCTTCAAGAGCCCGAGGATAGTGTGAGCATGCTCTCAACGCTGAAAGAACAGATAGCATTGGGGTCTGCCGAGGAGTACCTAAGCTCCCTCTTCGAGAAGATCGATAAAAGTCGCCTCAACGCCTTCACCACTTTGGATAAGGAGAGGGCTCTATCCAAGGCCAGAGAGTTTGACAAAAAGCCCTGGCATGGAAGGCTGGCAGGGGTGCCCGTGGCCATAAAAGAGTGTATATCCACCGAGGGCATCCAGACCACCTGTAGCTCCAGGATTCTCAAAGGATATGTACCTCCCTACGACGCCTGCGTGGTGGAGAGGCTCAAGGCGGATGGCGCTATTGTCATGGGCAAGACCAACATGGATGAGTTTGCCATGGGCACCTCCACCGAGAACAGTGCCTGGGGCCCCACTAGGAACCCCTGGGACCTAGATGCAGTTCCAGGTGGGTCCAGTGGAGGAAGCGCTGCGGCTGTGGCCGGAGGTGAGGCGCCCTGTGCCCTTGGATCGGATACAGGAGGGTCTGTTCGGTGTCCTGCCTCCTTCTGCGGCATAGTGGGGCTCAAGCCTACCTATGGCCTGATCTCCAGGTTCGGCCTCATCGCCTATGCCAACTCCTTGGAGCAGATAGGGCCCTTAACCACGACCGTGGAGGACACCGCCATCCTAATGGAGATCATAGCTGGGCATGATTGGAGGGACTCCACTTCCACACCTCAGGAGAACGTGAGCTACCTTCCTGACCTGAAGAATGGGGTGAAGGGGCTCAAGGTCGGCGTCCCGAAGGAGTACTTCGGCGAAGGCGTGGATGAGGACGTGAAGAAGGCCGTCTGGGACGCCATATCCGTCCTGGAGGATCTGGGGGTGACCCGTACGGAAGTGAGCCTGCCCCACACAAAGTATGCTCTGCCCGCTTACTACATCATAGCCATGAGCGAGGCCTCCTCCAACCTGGCCAGGTTCGACGGCCTGCGCTACGGCCTTAGGATCGGCGAGGACAAGGACTGGCACACCACATTCTCAGAGATCAGGGCGGCGGGCTTTGGGCCCGAGGTCAAGAGGCGCATTCTCCTCGGCACCTATGCCCTCTCTGCAGGGTACTACGGCCGGTATTACTTGAAGGCCCTCAAGGTCAGGACCCTCATCAAGAACGATTTCCTGGCGGCCCTGAGGGGCGTGGACTTTCTAGTAGGTCCGACCATGCCCCAGCCTGCCTTCAAGATAGGAGAGAAGGTGAACGATCCCCTGACCATGTACATGGCCGATGTCTTCACCGTGCCCATAAACCTGGCAGGAGTCCCAGCGATCTCGGTGCCCTGTGGTTTTGCAGGCAAGTTGCCCATAGGCCTCCAGATCATGGGAAGGCACTTCGACGAAGGGACGGTGCTAAGAGCCGCACAGGCCTTTGAGGAGGCCACGCCTTACCATAAGAAGACCCCAGAGGTGGCCTGAATGGATACCGATGTAATCATTGGACTTGAGGCCCACGTCCAGCTGAACAAGCTCAAATCCAAGCTCTTCTGCTGCGACTCGACCCACTACCACGAGGACGACCCCAACACCCACACCTGCCCCATATGTCTCGGTCTGCCTGGAACTCTTCCCGTGGTGAACAGGGAATCGGTGAAGTATTCTATTAAGGTAGGCCTAGCACTCAACTGCAAGATAGAGGATGAAACCTTCTTCTACAGGAAGAACTACTACTATCCCGATCTTCCCAAGGGCTTCCAGATAAGCCAGTACGACTTCCCCCTAGCCACCCAGGGCCACCTCCTCATCAAGGGAGAAGATGGCAAGGAGAGGGATATCAGGATAACCAGGGCTCACATGGAAGAGGATCCTGGGCGACTGGTCCATGCCGGAACCATTGACAAGGCCGCCTACACCATGGTCGATTACAACCGGTGCGGCATGCCCCTTCTGGAGGTCGTCACAGAGCCGGACCTAAGATCCCCAAAGGAGGCTAGGTCCTTTCTAGATAAGCTGAGATCCATCCTGGAGTACCTAGACGTCTTCGACGGAAACCTGGAGGGGTCCATGAGGGTCGATGCCAACATTTCCTTAAAGGGTGGCGACAGGACCGAGGTCAAGAATATCTCCAGCTTCAAGGGCGTTGAAAAGGCCCTATCTTACGAGATCACCCGCCAGAGGAATTTGAGGAGAAGGAACGCCAAGGTGATCCAGGAGACCAGGCATTTCGATGAGGTCCGGAACATCACCGTCTCCATAAGGTCCAAGGTGGGCGCGCACGACTACAGGTACTTCCCCGAGCCGGACCTGGT
>DAXJ01000101.1:0-4289 GCA_002506335.1 Methanosaeta sp. UBA114 | reverse complement strand
ACTTCCCCGAGCCGGACCTGGTGCCCCTACGAGTGGCTGAGTGGGTGCCTAAGATCAGGGCAGAACTTCCTGAGCTTCCTGATGCCAAGCGCCAGAGGTTCATAGCCCACTATGGACTCACCGACGAGCACGCCAAATCCTTGACCACCGAGATCAAAATCGCAAACTTCTACGAGGCAGTGGCAGCCAAGGCCGAGCCTAAGATGGCTGCGGTATGGATCGCCGATGTCCTCAAGGGCGAGCTCAACTACAGGGATCTCGGGATTGAGAGCTTCAATCACGGGGATATGGCCTCGGTGGTGAACATGCTTTCAGCAGGGAAAATCACCGAGGACGTGGCGGTTCAGATCATAAGGATCATCCTGGACAAGGGAGGATCTCCCGAGGAGATAGTCAAGGCCCAGGGCCTGGGAAAGGCAGGGGACGAGGCCGTAGCCATAGCCGTTCGCGAAGCTCTGGCCGAGTGTCAGGCAGCCATTGTTGACTGCAAGAGCGGCAATCTCAAGGCCATGAACTTCATAGTGGGCCAGGTTATGAAGAAGACCAAGGGGAGGGCCAAACCCGTCGAGGTCCATAAGCTTGTCAAAGAGGCAGTGGAGAAGGTTTAATTTTTACTCCATCGAGCTCCTTTTTATATATGATGAATTTATCTTTAAACGAACCCTTCCTGAAACTGAAGCTAATTGGATCCGTTATGTCTTAATGTTTTTGTAGCCGATAATAATTGCAACTATTGGTTAAACCAAAAAGGTACGAAGGCATAAAGAGATTTAACAGCAATAGACTAACGACCGATAAAATGATGAGGGCGGTACGTTTGAAACCGGCTATACGGTACGCTTATTTATGCATGTATATGTCTATTCTGTTATTTTCCGGCAGGCCCTGCCAATCTCCGCTCTGTCCGTTTCCACTGGCAGTTACTTTATACCTAATGCTGCCGTCCAGCCACGTGGTGAAAATACCGCTTGAATCCGTATTACCGCTGTCGACTTTAGATGAACCGTCCCATACTTCTACGTAGGCATCCTCGACGTAGTTGCCAAGGCTATCACGCACAAATATGAGGTATTTATCCGAAGCCGGGGCTTGGGTGGTAAGGATTACCAGAATAGCTATCAGGGCTAATAGACATCTCATCTTCATGGAAGACACTCCCTTCTCAGTGAACTGCATCGGAAGCTATTAATATCTATTTGTGGTTCAGGGATTCCATTAAATTACCTCTAACATTGTTAAATTTATCGTAATTTTGTCTACAGATCATCTAATTAAGCTTAAGTATGGTAATGTCATAAATCATATATAACTAGGCCCTTAATGTGGGTTGAGTGATGATCTACGAGAATTATATTAGCATCTATATTTCTGTTATTAATTATAGTAGTATTAGATATAGGGGCTGTAGCAGAAAAGCCTCATGCGCAAAAAGTAGTCTTGGCCAGCGAGATTATAGGTAAAATCACAAATAACGCTGAGGTAAACTACGATGGAATTGTTATCAAAGGCGACATATGTCTAAATCGAACTGATGATAACTATAATATTTATTACACTTCGCCTATAAAAATTGCTAACTCTACGATAGAAGGGAGAGTAACTCTCAACTCCGTCACCTTCAGGGAAAAGGTGACCTTTGATAACGTTAAATTTCTCGATAATTCCTACTTCATCAACAGCGTATTTTTAAAAGATGTTGAGTTTACCAATTGCAAGTTCTATTTCGCTAACTTCGGAGAATGCAGGTTCGATAGATCTTCTGACTTCAGTGGATCTAGCTTCGATATGGGAGCAAATTTTAAAAATACCAGGTTTATGAGCTATGCCAACTTCAAGAACTGTATGCTTAATGGGCTCGTAGATTTTCAGAACTCCGAATCCGATCGCGTTTGCTTTGACAACGCTAACTTCACGAATACCGTCTATTTTACAGGAAGGGAATTCAGAAATATGGCTAGATTTGTTAATACGACTTTTAAAAATGCGTATTTTATCTTCTGCCGGTTCAATTCCCTGTACATGGATCACTCCAAGGTTAGAGGGGCAATCGACTTTCGCAAATCGACGTTCTCCAACCAAACTATATTTACGGACACTCACTTCATGGGGTACGCCAATCTGCAAAACTGCCTCTTCCTGGGACCCCTCGACCTTGGAAACTCCACCTACTCCAAGGGGTGCACTTTCTCCAGATCGCTTTTTGATAGAAACGTGGATTTCTCCAGCGCCAGGTTCCTGAAGGCCGCTGATTTCAGCAAATCCCAATTCGCCGGGGAGGCCCGCTTCTTCCAGGCGGAGTTTTTAGATGGCGCAGACTTCTCTGTCTGCTCCTTCAATGATACTCTAGACCTAGGGCGCTCAACCTTTCACGGACAGGCCAATTTCATGAACGCCGATCTGAAGAAGGATATACTGGCCGAGGACGGGCAGTTCAAAGGCCTCCTTAACTTAAACAGGACTAGCTATCGCCGGTTTTTCGTTAGATGGGATTCAATAAAATGCCTTCAATACAATGAGACATCCTATAACTTATTGGTAAGCAACTTCAAGAGCCTCGGCCTCTTCGAGGATGCCAACAAATGCTACTACAGATTCATGTGCGAGAGGGGTAGTGAGACCAACTACCAGGCTTATAAGGGCAAAATAGACAGCCTTTTTATCTCAGTTTTCTACTTTTTAGCGTGGATCCTATATGGCTTCGGCACGAGGCCGGAGGTTCCTCTAGCCTGGTCTGTCTTCCTTACCTTGGGGATCTTTGCACCATTCTGGTATCTGAACTACACGGAGGATTCAGACGGCATACTGGAAAAATATGGGTCATCGGACAAGACGAACTTGAGTGAGAAAGGCGACTTTAAGCAAGCCCTCAAGCTCAGCTCCTCGATCTTCCTTTCGGGGACTAAGATCTTCATAGATCCGCCCGTGATTCCGGAGACGTTGAAGAAATCCAATCCTTGGATAAATAGGATCTATCTGCTGGAAAGGACCCTAGGGGCGGCCTTCTTCTTCCTCTTCTTTTTAGCTATAAGTAAGACGATAATATTTAATTAACGTGGAGAGAACAATGAGCGGATAGTGGTAATGTATATAATGGCGGGGATATGGTGGAGGATATGTCATGACTAAACACTCTTTTATCCTTAAAAGGGGTCAAGAGGGGCGAAATATCCAGCCTTCAGGCCGTGGATGGAGCGCCCCTCCATTTATATGGATAGTTTTGTTTTAGCCATCCGCTCCACAGGGATACCCCTGGGCGATTATGGCCTGTCCGAAAGCACGGCAGCTCGGAACCTGAGCGCCTGCGATGTCAATGTCTTGGGATTGAATAGCGACCTGGGACTGGGTGGCCCTTCCGGCTTAAGCGCCGCTGCCCTGGGCACCGGGAGGGGAGCAGCACAGATGCGCCTCCCTCTCAGAGGCAAGTGCTCACCAGGCCGCAGCCATCCCCGCAGGGACCGAGCTTGCAGCCTGCACCGATCAGGCGCCACCGTCCTCCAATCGTGGGGTGCTGAGGGCCGCCGGCCTAGTTTCCAGATCCTCACACCGTACATTTACTAATATGGGCCCTACCTCTGGTAGAATACTTTCCAATCAACCTTCTACCCCAGCAACGCTAGGCCTCTGGGACTGTGGATAGTGAGATCTGCCATATGGTCCTTATATGCTGCCCTGCCCCTGGGCGGATGGGTCCTAGAGCTCATCTACGTTCCATCGCTATCACCCATAAACATCTATACGGTCTATCCAAGCGGATCACCGGCATATGCCTAATATCTTTTTCTAAGCGATTTCTAATTGAGAACGCGCTTCGTCTAGAAAGCCCTTCTCCCGGACAGAGTCTCAAAGTCAGGACTATGAGTATGTACTTGGCACGTATCCGAAAGATTATATTCATCATTGGCCTCATGGAGGCACTGGTCGATATACATGTCAGGCTACTGGGACCCTCACATAGAGCGCATGCCTCAAGAGGAGCTGCGCACCCTTCAAGAGGATAGGCTGAAGTCCTTAGTTCGCTATGTCTATGATCACTCCACGTTCTACCGGCAGAGGTTCAAGGAAGCCGGGGTTGAGCCCGGCGACATAAAGACCCTCGATGACGTAACCAAGCTCCCCTTCACCAAGAAGGTGGACCTCAGGGATACCTATCCCACGGGCATGTTCAGCCTTCCCAGAAGCTCTGTGGTGAGGTACCACGTCTCCTCCGGCACCACCGGAAAGCCCACTGTAGTTGGCTACACCAAGGGCGATATAGATAACTGGGCCGAGTCCCTGGCCAGGGCTCTGAC
>DAXJ01000118.1:4561-10385 GCA_002506335.1 Methanosaeta sp. UBA114 | reverse complement strand
AACTTTGAGGATTCCACCCGCACATCTCCACTATTGCCATGATATCCAAGGGATCTGATGGCGGTGTCAGGATCATGCAGGAGTTCAAGACGCATAACAGAGGAGAGGAGAGAATAAACCTATCGATACGCCTTCCCGGCTAGATTTATCTGAAGGGGCACGAATTGCAGAAAGGGCCTTCAAATACATTCTAACGTTATCGGTTTCTTCTAAGACAGGTATAACTTCACCGAAACCTATAAGTAAATTAATCTTTATTTAAGTAAAGTGCACTGGTATTAATTGTCAGTGCTTCCATCCGCAAGTCCAATGGCAAGGGGCTTGTCTTGACAGGGCTCTTGCCATGATCTCTTCTTGTTAGGAGAACGAAGGAAGTGAACCCGGGCGTGTTGCCATACAGAAAACAGGCACTAACACACCCATGAGCATAATTGCGTGAAGCGTACCCATGAACACTGCCGTGATAAAGACCATGCTCATAAGCATAAGTGCTGCCATTAGAAGGTAATTCATTTGTCAAACCTCGTTAACACCTCGAATTAAAAGAAAGGCTTTATTACCCTTGGCTCGGGAAGTGGGACCCAGATTGAATCATTATCAAACCTCAAGAACCCGTGCGATATATAAATCCCTTATTCAAGCCTATCTCCATCCAGGCCCAGGCCCAGACCACTGCCTCAAAGGCCCTGATGAGATCTCCTTTCTCTAAAAAGTATCTGGAGTCTGAGATGTAGGCCGAGATATTCACCATGTACTCCTCATCTCCCTGGCATTTGGCATAGAGATCCCTAGCCCGCTCCAACCACTTTAGAGTTTCATCTCGAAGATCGACAGCCAAATCATCGCTCATAATATGATCAGTTCTCTACCTCGCAGACGCTGGTGACTCTCTTCTCGTTCACGTCCACCTTCACCATGGTCTTGATGCCGACGCCCTGCCTTCTGAGCTTATCTGCGCCCTCTCCCCTTTCAATCACTATAACTATATCCTTGACATCGGCTCCGGCAGCCTTAAGGCCGCCCAAGGTTGACATCAGAGTGCCGCCGGTGCTTATCACATCATCGATGACTATGATTCTGTCCCCTGACTTTATGTCATTGATGAAGAGTTGGCCTTTAGAATACCCGGTCTTTTGGGAGAGCTCGATCTCTCCAGGCAGGCTGTACTTCCTCTTGCGAATTATCACCATGGGCAGATCGGTCATCAGGGAGAGGGCCATACCTATGGGTATTCCCATGGCCTCCACTGTGACAATCTTATCCACCCCCAGATCGGCAATCCGGATGATATGCCCAGCTACCTCTCTCACCAGGTCGGGATTTATGTGGGGAACGCCATCGGTGATTGGGTGAATGAAGTAGTTGTACTCGCCCCTCTTGAAAACTGGGGCCTCCCGCAGGGATCTCTTAAGCTTCTCCAGCAATATCTTCGCCTCCTGGCCCAGATAGGTTAGGGTTATCTTAAAAGTATTGTATCACGTCTGAGGTGATCAGGGCTCTACCTCAAAGCCAAATTGTATATCGTAGACGTCCCGAAGTCTTAACCCAAGGTGAACTATGGACCAGAGGAGCTTGGATCAAAGGGGCTTTGGCACCCGGTGTGTCCACGCCGGAGAGGACGGTCATCCCCACGGCGCCCACGCCATCCCCATCTACCAGACATCGACCTTCGTTTTCGAGAGCGTCAGGGAGGCCGAGGAGGCCTTCTCGGGAAGAAAGCAGGGCTACAGGTACACCAGGAGCTATCCCAATACCCCTACCCACATGGCCTTTGTGGAGAAGATGGTCTCCCTAGAGAGGGCTGAGGCAGGCCAATCCTTTGCATCGGGCATGGCAACAGAGGCAGCCGTGGCCCTAGCTTTGCTCAATAAAGGGGACCGAATTCTTTGCACCGACGTGGTTTACGGGGGAACCAATGCTCTCTTCACCCGCATTCTCCCCAAGTTCGGCATAGAGACTGATTTTGTGGATACCTCAAACCTGGAAGATATCCAGGAGGGCCTTGGCAAGGGCGCCAAGATGATTTTTATCGAGACCCCAGCCAACCCGACCATGAAGATCACCGACCTGAGTGCCGTTTCAGAGATCGCCAGAGATGCAAAAGCCGTAACTGTTGTGGATAACACCTTTGCCTCACCTTACTTCCAGAGACCTCTAGAGCTTGGAGCTGACATCGTCGTCCACAGCTGCACTAAATACATAGGCGGCCACGGTGATCTCCTGGGTGGAGTGGCCATTGGAAGAAAGGACCTCATTAGGGACGTATCCAGGACCGAGGCCCTAACCGGTGGAACCATGGGGACCCATGAGGCCTTCCTAGCCATTAGGGGGCTTAAAACCCTCCACGTCCGAATGGAGCGTCATGCTTACAACGCACTCCAAGTGGCAGAGTTCCTGGAGTCGCACCCTAAGGTTGAATGGGTGCTTTATCCCGGCCTGGAAAGTCACCCTCAGCACGACCTAGCTAAAAAACAGATGAGTGGTTACAGCGGCATGCTATCCTTCGGCGTTAAGGGCGGGCGTAGGGCGGGCATGAAGATCATGGATGGGATAGAGCTTTGCTCCCTGGCGGTGAGTCTCGGCAGCGTAGATACGCTGATACAACATCCAGCATCTATGACCCATGCGGTGATGCCCAGGGAGGTCAGGGAGAGATTGGGGATCAGCGATGATATGATTAGGATCTCAGTGGGGATAGAGGAGGTGGAGGATATAATAGCCGATCTTGATAGAGCTTTGATCTTGGCCTGATACAAAACTCTTGCCCATTGCCGATACAAAAACTTTACCTAGACCATAAGCTTGTTTTATGTCAAACCATCCCATCCTCAGAGGTTTTTGGTTACGAAGTCACCACTGACTGTTTCCTTTGTTACCGCCTTCTTATCATCGGCGTTGGTCATGGTATATGTAGCGGGTCCATCGGGCTCGACTTTATACCCTAAAGGCGCTGCACCATTTCCGGCGTCATCTCTCAAAATTATATCGCCCACCGTATCATTCGATTCGGTAGCATTATCCAAAAATAGGCCGCGCCCGTTCATATTTCCTCCATTGAGATGGACCCTAACTTTCTGATCTGGGTCAAGCGCGTACTCCGGCAAAGTAACCTGTGTTCCATCTATAATAATGTTCCAGTCCCTTAAGTTGCTGTTTTCATTCAGTCCGTTAACTATTTCGATAAACCCATCATCTCCTGATACCATAACTCCTGAAAAGGCCATAACTCCCGGAATCATCAGAAGCGTACCCTGGTCCGTAGTGTTCTTCTGTGCCACTGCACATGTACCTATTATAGCAAATGCTATCAGTGTAAAAACAAGCATTGCTTCCGTTACTTCAGACAATTTTGCCATTAACATCTTTATCCTTCTGTTCCGTTCATACAACTGAAGCTAACTATATTTATCCACTTTTGAAACTTGGGTACATGGATAGTCCACATAGGGGCCATGTACGTGCCGTAGCTGAGCATAGCCCTGTAGATCCAGCCGGTCTCCCTTGAACTCTGGATCGAGCTATTCCTCGTTGTCATAATGGTTCCATGGACTATGGAGCTTCACAAAGCGATGAGATGAAGGGGCAAATTTAGAACTCAATACAACCCGGGCGAAAATAATGTTGCTACAAATTATAAGTAGAAAGGAAGGTCGGAAGGCAGTGACCTTACTTCACCTTTTTATCTTCTACGATCACCTTCAGATCCCTGAGCCTGTCCCGGATCTCATCCGAAAGCATCCAATCCTTCCTCTCCCTAAGCTTCTGTCTAATTTCCATAATAAGCTCTACTAGATCGTCTGTTAGGCCCAGTTTTCCCGCAGGTTGTGCTTTGAACTCCAGCCCTAGGATACCTCCAAGCTCAGCAAACAGATTCAAGGCCTGGGAAAGAACGTTCTTGGAGGATTTTTCATCTCCTATATACCGGTAAAGATCCCTAACCAAATCGAAGATGACCGAGAGGGCAAGGGATGTGTTAAAGTCGTCATCCATAGCCTCTAGGAACTTTCCTCTGGCAGACTCAAGAGCCCTTACCATCTCTTCATCCGCCTCATATGACTCCATAACTGCGTTCTTCATGTGGTCGTTGAGGGACTGGACCAGGTTGCTTATCCTCTCCAGGCTCCTTGTCGATTGATCCAGAGACCCCTCAGTGAAATCTATGGGGCTACGGTAGTGGGTGGAGAGCACGAAGAGCCTGAACGCCTGGGGGGAAAACCTCGTCAGAAGGTCCCTAATGGTAGTGAAATTGCCCAGGGATTTGGACATCTTCTCCCCGTTGATGTTCAGGAACCCGGTGTGCATCCAGTACTTCACCATGGGCTTTTTGCCCGAAGAGGCCTCGGCCTGGGCGATCTCCGCCTCGTGGTGGGGGAATATCAGATCCCTAGCCCCTCCGTGGATGTCGTACTGGGGACCGAAGTAGGTCTCGGTGATGGCCGTGTCCTCTATGTGCCAACCCGGCCTTCCCTTGCCCCAGGGCGAGTCCCAGGCCAGTTTCTCCTCTCTTTTCTTCCATAGGGAGAAGTCGGCAGGGTTCCTTTTGGTGGGATCGGGCTCTATCCTGTGCTTGGTTAGGCTATCGGGGGTCTGATGAGATAGCGCTCCAAACTCCGGGAATTTGGATACATCGAAATAGACCCCAGTCTCCGTCTCGTAAGCGTAGCCCTTCTCTATGAGCCTCTTTATCTGATCGATGATCTCGGGTACGTGATTGGTAGCCCTGGCATACAGACTGACGCTTTCCACTCCCAGGGTGCACATGTCCTCCAGGTATCTGCCCTCAAATCTTCTGGCAAGCTCGGCGGTAGTAATACCAAGCTCCGCCCCTCGTTTTATGATCTTATCATCCACATCGGTGACATTTTGCAAGTAGAAGACCCCAAAGCCCCTGTAAGCCAAATATCTGGCCACCACATCGAAGGCTATGTAGGTCCTGGCATGGCCTATATGAGCCTCGTCATAGACAGTCGGGCCGCAGACGAACATGTTGACCCTGTTCCTGTGGATGGGCTCGAAGGCCTCTTTATTGCCGGTCATGGTGTTATAGATCATCATGAGGCCGGGGTCGGGGTTCGAACCCGATTCTTTCGTTTGCTGTCTTCTGCCCTTTGATGCTCTGGCCCCAATGGCTCCCCGGTGGATTTTATTTCAACCTCAAAGGAGAAGACCTCGATGATTATAATCCTTTATGTTGAGGCAATATACTAGTTAATGCGTCAATGGATCAATGGGTTAATCGATTAATGCAGTAATTGCAATAAAGTGCCTTAAAAAACATGAACCAAGCCCTACTTTAAAGTGGTTATAACATTTTACGGCGCAAACTCCGGTATACAGGGTTCGTTGCCGCCTCAACTACACTTAAGTATTTTGCAACGGCCTTTATAATCCTTGTGTGATGTGTCTGGATCATTCACGAGTTTATAGCTACCATTATGGCAGGTATGTACCCAGCTCATGCATTGATATACCGGAGCATCAGTCCACCTTCGGTCGGTATCTTTGCATTGAGAACAGTCACTGGGACAATTTCCAAACTTAGTGCATGAGCCACTAACCATTTGGCAACATGGATCCGTCGTTAGTGCGCTTAGGTTGCCAGCAGGTTGAGGGCATACAGTGACGTTTGCTGTGGCAAACGCCATTTCGTCGGTGTCGTTCCCACGTACTATGCCACTATTATTAAAACCCGTATTCATCTTCAAAAACCCGTCACCGTATGTTCCAACAGGTCAAAGGCCCACAATGGCGTTTGCCGTGTCATCCTGTACCTCATCGGGGATGTTAGCCCATATCGTGCCACCTTCAAAAACCATATTCCCCT
>DAXJ01000118.1:0-4216 GCA_002506335.1 Methanosaeta sp. UBA114 | reverse complement strand
TTCGAACTAACATCGTTAAAAATCCCGGCACCTAAATTTGCAGAGTTATTGGAAATCACAGCCGTGGTACAGACCGTACTGCCATGGTTGAAAATACCCCCACCAGAATTACTGGCAGTATTTCCTGTTATGAGAATAGTTTCTAGGGTCAGCCTACCGAAGTTATTGACGCCACCACCATATTCACTCGAACCACCACGAATCGCGATCTGATATAATCCAACATCAACGTTCGGATTTGATCTGCCGATTGTGAGTACTGAGCCTTTGCCATCACCATCTAAGATCGTTCTGTCCCCAATTATGTTTACCGGCTTATCAATGGTCGCTGTTCCCCTGTAAACGCCTTCTTGCAGGTAGACTGTACCGCCCGGATTGACAGCATTTATTTGGTCCTGGAGGTTTGATCCAACCACATCTAGTATGAAGGTTTCACACGGACCTTTACCATAGCTAGTAGCTCTTATCTGCTCATAATCATTATCCGCGCACATATACTTCTCGTTACGGGCTCGGAACGACCATCCTCCGCTACCATCGAATTCCTTTTTGAAAAGGCACCGCGAACCGAAATCATCGAACTTAGGTGAATTCGCGATTTCCTCCGTTTCGAATATAAACCTCGGATTGCCTACATAGCCGCCGTTTGCGACACTTTTAAGCGCAACCCCATCATCCACGCGGATGAGGTAGAATTTCTCCTCGCTGGTGATGCTAGTGCTGTCTGCAGTGAGATAATACACACCGTCAATCACGTGAACATACTTATAGTTCCCTACAGGTATCGTCTGCAGAAAACGCCAACGCCATTCTGGCCCAGGTCCTAGAACTCCAGGCATAAGTCCGTCTGCTCCAAGAAGAGTCAGATCAGATCCAGAAGGATCTGGATCTATCTCCGTCCCAATTTTCGAAACTTGTTTCAACGCTTGACATGCGATCCTTCGAATCCCAACGTCGCGCGAACGGGAAACATGGAGAGAAGGTCCTCGCGCTCAGGGTGAGGATCAAAATGGTGGTTGCGGGAAGACCACCACTGCTGCCAATCTCGCCGCTTATCTGGCCCTCGGAGGCAAAAAGACCCTCTTGATTGATCTAGACCCTCGGGAAATCAATAGAATCAAGCCATATTTACAGAGATTTAAGAACGGATGAGATGAAAAAAGATAACTAATAATGTATCGATGAAGGTATGAATATCTTTTAGAAATCATCTGTAAATTTTTCTTGTTTCTACATTTTGCGCTGGAATCTCTTTTGATTTGAGGTTCGTTCTGTGTGTCATTTGCTGTACGCGCTGACCGTTACCCATGGGAGCGTCTTGGGAAATATCTATAGGGGCTGCTATAGATTGATCAGAAACCGATCAGGAAAAAGCCGCTACACTAAAACTGATAACTAACTACTCTACTTCCTTCTAACTATGAACGCTCAGAGAGAGGCTATGTGGCCACCACCAGTACCTTTCGGAGTTGTATAATTATTGTTAGATGAAGCCTTTACGTATCGTTCTTTTCTGCCTGCATCGTCTTAGCCTATCGATTTGGTCATGACTTCTAGCATAGAGAGCGATCTATCCACTCTGTTCTCTCCAGCCCGCGGTGAATGGTAACGGTACGGCTATCAATAACCTCGGAGCCCATTAGCTCGGAGCCCTCCACGGTAAGCTGTAGGGTCACTCTAAGATCTCCAGGGGCATGCCCTCTCGAGTTGAACAACAGGGCACAAGATTACAGCCCTTCTGAGGACCTCCCTGCCCACCTTCCTAGATATCTTCTTGCCACCCCATCTGCCTACCAGTAGATCCCTGGCCTTGCTGGAGGTCATGGAGATCAGTTTCTTTCCAGCCCTAGCCTCTTCCTGCAGGGTAGTTATCAGTGTCATGGCTGATATGTCGGTCTTGGTCCTAGGTGTGGGCAAGTCCTCTGTCGGCTGTGCCCTCCTGGCAGCCTTCAAGCCCTCAGCGGAAGTCCATTTGAGGCAGGCTGAGGCCCGGGAAAAACTGGCCTCGGCATCCTCCTCCCATTATTTTATACCTTAGAATCCCTAAATACTCGTAAAGGGCGATTCTACCGGCGGATTTTTGCCCTTTTGCTATCCGGAGGGCTGATGGCGGCAGGCGATACGATAGAGGATGTGAATGCGCTGGATGCACATGCTGAGACGCATGTACGGCGGGGAGAGGATCTTTTATCCGGTCCTAGAGGGGACCATCAGGGATAAGATCCTGGAGGCCATCGAGGAGCACAATGTGATGAAGTCCCTCCTGCAGCAGATGGATGACCTTCCCAAGGATGACGAGCGCTGGACTGCCAAGCTTAAGGTCATGGAGGAGAACATGAGGCACCACATAAGAGAGGAGGAGGGCGGAATCTTCAAAGTGGCCTCTATGAATTTCAATATGGAGCAGCTCGATGACATGGGGCGACGCTTCGAAGAGGCTAAAGAGAGCTTGCGCCCGTAAGGACACACCATTACTGCCGCGGGAGATTCCATAACCAGATAAGTTTTTTATAGGATATAAGCCTATATTACTTTGAGCAGGCTGAACCTCTAAGTATCGCTTTCTATCCTGCTTACGCCGACAGACTAGAGGAATAAATTTATTGGTTGGTTGATATGCCGGATATCCTTGATATAATACGGAGGGACCACGAAAAAGTCATGGGGATCATAGAAGACCTGGATAAGAGCAGAGCCGTGGCCAGGGAGAGGGAGCGGCCCTTTGCCGAACTTAAGAAGGAGATAACCCAGCACATGGATGCTGAGGAGAAGGTCTTCTATCCAGCTCTGGAGAGGAACGAGAGAGATGACATACTGGAAGCCATAGAGGAGCATAACGTCACCAGAACTGTCTCCGATGATATGGACAATACACCCATGGATAGCGATCGCTGGAAGGCTAAGCTCAAAGTTTTAAAGGAGCTAACTGAGCACCACATAGAGGAGGAGGAGGATAAGATCTTCAAGGAGGCCAGGAAGGATCTGAGCAAGGACCAGCTCGAAGATATGGGCAAGCGTTTTGAGGAGGCCAAGGGTATAATGTACCGCTAATCCCCTTTTTTTACCGTCAACTTTAAGCTTCAATTTTGGTTTTAGCCATAGTAATGCTTAAGTTTATGCTTTAAGCGGAAAGGATCTTATCCAGCCTGTTACCATGTCGGGCAGAACTTCTTGGGGTTTGAAATGCTCAATGTAACTTTCCTTGGAACCGCGGGATCCCTTCCCACCCCCGAGAGGAGCCCGCCGGCGATATTGGTAAGCAGAGAGGGGGAGCTAATACTCTTTGACTGCGGCGAGGGGACTCAAAGGCAGATGATGAAGGCCAGGACCGGAATGATGCGCCTGAATTACATCTTTCTGAGCCACCTCCATGCGGACCACATCCTGGGAATTCCCGGCCTACTGGAGACTATGGCCTTTCAGGGGAGGGAGGAGCCCCTGACCATTGCTGGCCCTTCAGGGACCGTTTATCTCGTCGAGAGCTTCAACAACATATGTTACTTCTCCAGGAAGTTTGATGTGAGAGCCATGGAGTTGGATCCAGGAGACGTGGTGAGGATGGACGGCTACCAAGTGGAGGCTATTGAGGTGAACCACAGCGTTCCATGCCTTGGATTTTGCCTCAAGGAGGACTTGAGGCTTGGAAAGTTCAACCGGGATGCTGCTGTGGCCCTAGGCATCCCTCCGGGCCCTCTTTTCGGAAAGCTTCAGCACGGCCAGGCTGTGGAGCTCAACAGGAAGGAAATCAAACCAGAGCAGGTTATGGGGTCTCCAAGGCCTGGAAGAAAGATCGTTTATACCGGCGATACCAGGCCCTGCAGGCCTGTCGAGGTCGCCAGCCAGAACGCAGATCTACTAATTCACGATGGGGCTCTGGCAGATGAGATGGAAGCATGGGCCAAGGAGACCAAACACAGCACGGCAGGAGAGGCAGCCCAGATAGCCATGAGAGCTAGGGTAAAGATGCTGGTTTTAACCCATGTCAGCTCTAGGTACTCGGAGGATGTGTCTCCTTTGCTAGCTGATGCCAAGAAGTGCTTTGAGAATACGGTTGTGGCCGATGACCTGATGAAGATTGAGATAAGGCTGAGGGATGAGTGACGTAAAGCTGAGTTACGTCTACTCTTAATTATCTTTAATCCCATGTTTTTTCTAAAATCTCCAAGGTCTTTCTGTAACATTCAGGTCTATATTAGGAAAAATTCAGGGCTAATCC
>DAXJ01000086.1:20623-23379 GCA_002506335.1 Methanosaeta sp. UBA114 | reverse complement strand
ATGGCTGCCAAGAGATCCGGCGGCGAGTACAGCACCATGAAGCTGTACACCTTCTTCGACGCACCCCACACCTCTTGCGGCTGCTTCGAGACCATAGGCTTCTACATGCCTGAGGTCGACGGAATAGGCATAGCTGACAGGGACTTCAAGGGCGCAACCCCCAACGGTCTGCCCTTCTCTACCATGGCTGGCCAGACCGGCGGCGGCAAGCAGGTCGTAGGCTTCCTGGGCATGGGTATTCTGTATTACTTCTCGCCCAAGTTCCTGCAGGCCGATGGCGGCTACAGAAGGGTTGCATGGATGTCCAAGGGTCTCAAGGAGAGAGTAAAGGTAGGCATCCCAGAGGATATGTACAGCAAGATCGCCACCGAGGACGATGCCAAGGACATCCCAGCCCTGAAGGCGTTCCTGATCAAGGTCGGCCACCCCGTAGTCGATGGTGTGGTCAGGTCCGTTGATAACAAGAAGATCACCGAGGGCTGGAAGTTCGAGGAAGTCACCGACGATGAGAAGGCTAAACTCATCAGCTTCCTGGAGGGCAACGGCGGCGAGTTCTCCCTCGACGATGTCCACAACAAGCTGGGCTGGTCCGAGACTCAGCTCAATCAGGTTGTAGAGGTTCTCCAGAACGAGGGCGTTCTCTAAATTAGGAGGTTTGAGTAACATGGCGGGAGAAAAGAAGCTGAGCTTGAAGCTCAAGCCCAAGGCTCCAGCAGCCGCGGCCCCAGCCGCAGCCGCTCCAGCTGCAGGCGCAGCAGTAGCAGTCCCGAACTTTGCCGCAAGCGGATCTGCCGGCGGTATAAAGCTCGTGCTGAAGGACGCAAAGATTTCCATAGATAAGGTGGTCCTCGCTAAGTAGGGCCCCAGTCTCCCCTTTATTGGGGGGATTTATTTAATTATATATTATAAAAGAGGGAGAGATCATGGCAGGAGATAAGAAACTATCGCTCAAGTTGAAGCCCAAGGCCCCGGCAGCCGCTGCTCCGGCCGCAGGCGCAGCACCAGCCGCAGGCGCAGCACCAACCATGGCCGCATCCTCAGGCGGAATTACCCTAGAGCTCCGCGGCGCTAGTATCCACATCGCCGAAGTCATCATAAAGCCTAAGAAGTAAGGAAGGCTAGACCTTGGGACGAGTAATTGCGGTAACCGGCAAGGGCGGTACCGGCAAGACAGCCGTGACCGCGATGATCCTCAGGGACCTGATCAACGACTCCTCCAAAAAGACGCTCCGGATTCTGGCCATAGACGCCGATCCAGATGCTAATCTGGCCGATGCTCTGGGGGTAAAAGTATCCAAGACCATCGGCGACATGAGGGAGTTCATGCAGCAGTCCAGGTACACTACACCTCCGGATACCGATAAGCAGGTCCTTTTCGAGTCCAAACTCTTTGAGATCCTGGTGGAGGAGAACGCGTACGATCTCCTGGTCATGGGGAAGCCTGAGGGCTCTGGGTGCTACTGTTTTGTTAATAACCTTCTGAGGGGAATTATGGATAAAACCATAAGCGATTATGATTTGACCCTCATAGACACCCCTGCGGGATTAGAGCACTTCAGCCGAAAGACCATACCTGACCTGGACGCCTTGATAGTGGTCACCGATGAGTCCAGAAGAGGGCTCACCACCGCCGAGAGGATCAGAGATATGTCCAAAGGGCTGGACATGAAGTACAAGGAGCTCTACGTGGTGGTGAATAAGGTCACCCCCGAGAGAAAAGAGAAGGTCCTGGAGACGGCCAAGGATCTGGGCCTTAAGGTTATCGGAACTGTTCCCTACGACCAAAACCTCGCCAAGTTCGACCTAGTTGGGGACCCCCTGATGAACTTGCCAGGGGATTCGCCTGCCGTGGCTGAGACCAGGCAGATAGTATCCAAGCTAGGTCTGTGAGGGTGATTTGCAGATGGCAGAGAAGATCACTTTAGCTGATTTGAATAAGACGTTATCAGAGATGAACGTCCAGTCCCTCGAAGGTGTCAAGATCGAGGGCGATGTAGAGATTGAGATAGATGCCGGCGCTGGTGGCGTCGGGCCACTCTTCGCCTATTACTTCGGCCAGGAGATTGCCCAGATCGCCATGCAGCTCCTGAAGTTCGCCCAGGCTGTTGGCTACCCAACCGCCAACCTGTTGCAGCCCGTGGCCGTGGCCTCCCAGATCGCAGCCCCACCAAAGGAGCTGGCCGGAGCCGCAGCTGCCGTCGCCGCAGCCGTTCCCGCCTGGAAGCTCGCTGACGCACTGGCTACTGCCAAGTTCTCCGTCGGCACCGATAAGACCTGGAAGACCCCCATCCAGGAGATCACCCTGGGTGCCACCAAGGGCAACGGCGGGTCCCGTGGACACGTGGTAAAGCTCGGCGGCGAGAAGGCCCTGCCGTTCTTCCCAGATGCCGCTATGCCCAATTCGCCCAAGATCACCATGGACGTCTTCGATATGCCTATCGGCATGGCCAAGGCGGTCAAGGTGCACTATGAGGACGTCATTAACTCCCCTGGCGAGTGGGCCAAGAAGGCAGTCAAGCAGTTCGGCGCAGACATGGTCACAGTTCACCTGATCTCCACCGACCCGCTCCTCAAGGACACCAAGCCCCAGGATGCAGTCAAGACCGTTGAAGAGGTTCTACAGGCCGTAGATGTCCCAATATGCATAGGTGGCTCCGGGAACCCCAACAAGGATCCTATCCTCCTGGCCAAGGCCGCAGAGGTTGCAGCCGGCGAGCGCGTCCTGATCGCATCCGCCAACCTGAACATGGATTGGG
>DAXJ01000086.1:19571-20381 GCA_002506335.1 Methanosaeta sp. UBA114 | reverse complement strand
GCCAACCTGAACATGGATTGGGAAATGATCGGAAAGGCCTGCAAGGACAACGGCCACGTCTGTCTTGCTTGGACCCAGCTTGAGATCAACTCCCAGAAGGAGCTCAACAGGAAGCTCATGAAGGTTGTAGGCCTGCCCAAGGAGTCCATAGTCATGGACCCAACCACCGCTGCCCTTGCTTACGGCCTGGACTTCGCCTACTCCAACATGGAGAGAATACGGCTCGCAGCCCTGAAAGGCGATGAAGAGCTCACCTTCCCCATGTCATCAGGAACCACCAACGCTTGGGGTGTCAGAGAGGCCTGGATGGTCAGGTCACCCAACAAGGAAGACTCCGACTGGGGAGACAGGATGCTCCGCGGCCCAATTTGGGAGATCCTCACCGGATTTACCCTGGCCATGGCCGGCGTCGACATCTTCATGATGATGCACCCAACCGCCGTTGCTTACGTCCACGAGATTACCCAGTCCCTCATGGGCCTGGTAGATGCTAAGACCCCAGATACAGCCAGCTGGCTCAAGATGGAGGTCTGAGAACTATGAAGGAAACCAGCCCGCTTAACCTTTACAAGCAGCTCCCCCAGACCAACTGTAAGGACTGCGGTGAGGAGACCTGTATGGCTTTTGCCGCAGGACTCATTTCCAGGACCAGGAAAGTAGAAGATTGCAAGCCCCTGATCTCTGAGAAGAAGTACGCCAAGAAGCTAGATGCCTTGAAGAGCACGGTTGCCCCAGAGCTCAGAATGGTAATGGTTGGCCCGGCCGATAAGCAGGTCAAGATCGGAGGCGAGGACGTCATGTACCGCCACC
>DAXJ01000086.1:17444-19294 GCA_002506335.1 Methanosaeta sp. UBA114 | reverse complement strand
TCAACAAGCCGCCCTTCGCCTACGACGTCACCGATGCTATGGATGAGGCCAAGCTCACTGAGCGCGTCAACAAGATTGCTAACTGGAAGAAGTTCTACATCGGCAACTGGGAGCGCGTTGAGATGATAGCAGTCAGGTCCGTCACCGACGATCCGGCAAAGTTCGCCGCTTGCGTCGGGAAGATACAGTCCCTGACCAACTGCCCCCTGATCCTCTGCTCATTCAACCCGAAGGTCCTCAAGTCCGGCCTGGATGTAGCAGGCAAGAACAGGCCACTCATCTACGCCGCCAACAAGGATAACTGGAAGGAGGTCGCCCAGCTGGCCCACGACTACAATGTACCCGTGGTCCTGAGCGTTCCCTTCGACCTGGATGGCCTGAAGTCCATGGCCGCCACCTTCGCCGGCATGGGAATCAACGACCTGGTCCTGGATCCAGGCACCGCACCCAACGGCAAGATGCTCCAGCAGTCTCTCCTGAACTTCATCAACCTCAGGAGGGCCGCTGTCGAGGAGGCCCAGAGGGACATATGCTACCCAGTCATGGCTCTGCCCATCAACGCCTGGCTCACCACCAAGGATCCAGTCAGGGCAGCCTACTGGGAGTCCGTGCTTACCGCCACCTTCGTCGTCCGCGGCGGAGCCTTGATGGTCAAGCACTCCATAGAGCCCCACAGTGTCATGCCCGACATGCACCTGAGGTTCAACATCTACACCGACCCCAGAAAGCCCGTCCAGGTAAAGCCAGGAATGCACACCGTGGGCAGCCCCAAGCCCGAATCCCCGGTCTTCCTGACCACAAACTTCGCCCTGACCTACTACACAGTCGAGTCTGACCTGGGATCCAATGGCATCGATGCCTACCTCATGTCCCTGAACACTGATGGCATAGGCGTCCAGGCCTCTGTCGCTGGTGGACAGATGACCCCCCAGAAGATCGCTGATGCCTTCACGGAGTCCGACTTCAAGTTCGAGAACCAGAAGTATCCTGCCTTGGTGCTGCCAGGCATGGCTGCCAAGTTCTCGGGCGAGCTGGAGGACCTATTAGGAGGAAAGGTCAAGATCATGGTCGGACCAGAGGACTCCGGCCGTCTTGGCGAGTGGATGAAGTCCCAGTGGCCACCAAAGTAAGGCCAGAAGTGCCCCGCATGGGGCACACCCACTCATTTATTTTAAAATAATAATTTGATAAAAATAAATTGCTCTACTCTCTATTCTACCCAAAGCGTTATTATTACGACCTGTGGGGAGCTCTTAGCGGTTATCTCCCTGATGCGGATACTGATCCTTCTTGCGCCCATCTGCTCTGCCCAGCCCTCATCGCCTATGGCCTCGACATGAATCTGGGGGGATCGATCACCGTCTCCTACCGGATCTAGCGTCGATAATACGACCGTAAACGAGCGCTCTAATGAAACGTCAGCAGATAAATGGCACATTCATCCGCGTGGCATCAGTGACGTCGTAGGCGAAGGGTGGCTTGTGTTCCAGCCGGCGAGTTCAAGGCAAGGGCCTCAGATCTCCAAGGCATCCAGGTGCTGGACCGCTCCAAGTACTCCAGTGCCCAGCGAAGTAACGGCTTGGCAGGCTTTACCAGTATCATGTATCCCATCTCGCCGAGTCCAGAGGGTCCACGACCAGTGCCGGTGCCGGTGCCAGCACCGGCGGCGGATGATGTGGCTAGGGATGTTAAATCATCCAGTAGCGCCGATTTTTTAATCTACAACTTTTTTCAGGGCTATAATTATAATCAGCTCTTGTTTGTGGTCGAGATAAGGCTGCTCCTGCCGTCCACGAACTCATACATGAGGCCATCGACAATAGATTGTATCAGATATATCATCGTTGGTG
>DAXJ01000086.1:0-17111 GCA_002506335.1 Methanosaeta sp. UBA114 | reverse complement strand
CGCCACAATTTGGCTCTGGCTGACCCCAAAGGCGGCCATGGCCCTGCCTATAAATTCCACTGCCTTGGAAATGTCTTCTACTCTGGCCTCGAGGACTATCTCCCTTTCCTCTGGCATCTTCCATCTTCCAGCCATTCTCGGAATGGGCTTCGGACATCCTTAGGCCCTGGCCTTGGAGCGGGCATCTTCAGGGGTCGCACATACGGTAAAGCGCCTGTCAAAGCCTGCCTCCTTAAAGACATCCTTGACGAAAGGCTGCATGGAAGAGAGAATCATGAGGCCCTGCGTTTGCCTCATCTTCTTCAGGCTGGCCAGAAGGACCCTGAGACCCACGCTGGATATGTACTCTACCGAGGCCAGATCCACCACTATCTTAGTCCTGCCCCCGTTTATGAGGTTGTTCAAGGCCGACTCCGCGGTCTTTGGAGATTTAGCATCTAATCTTCCCGATATACCCAGAGTGCTAATATCATCGATGGCTTTCTCTGTGATCCCCATGGTCTACCCTCCCTCCAGGATCTTCCTGCGCACCATTTCTCTCATAAGTGCCTTTCTCATTTTGAGCTGATTTTGCAGGATCAATCCTTCTCAATGATCGATGCCGACGTATTTTTCCCATCCTTAAACTCATATCTAACAGTATTAACGTAGGTTTTTATAAGGTGGATTCCAAGGCCTCCTATAGGCATCTCCTCTACATCGCCAGAAAGATCAGGCCTCTCGACCTCGGTCGGTGGTCGAACTTGGACCCTTCGTCTTTCAGGGTCACCATCAGACCGTCCTCATGGGCACCGGAGATGATATCTATCATCCCATCGCCGGCCATGGTAGGAGTGGTTGAGACTATGTTCATCAGGGCCTCCGCTACAGCCAGCTGGACCTCCATCACCTTTCTGGAGCTGAAACCAGCCGCTTCCATGATCTTCTCTATGAACTCCATGGCGTTGGGTATTTCCTCATCCCTGGCAGGCAGGGCCAAAATACTGCTATGGGTCGTACTCCGCTTCACCTCTTTCGTCAACGATTGCCTGTATTCAGGCGTCCTTCCCAGGGTCCGTCTGGTTAGGCAGGGTTGAACTTTCTGCCTCCATCCTCTGGGCTTCAGGCGGAAAATACCTCCTATGCGGGCTCCGCGGCCTGGGCGATGTCAGTCTGGCTCTCCTTAGGAGATGAGATCCCCTGTGTAGTATTTTCAGCCTTTACCACTATCAGGGTTATATTGTCATATTGTTCCTGGTCGCCGCTGCAGTTGGGTCTATCCTCCGGGACCCTATCCAGGATCTCGCTGGTGGTGAGGTGGCAGGAGGCTGAGACCTCATTGGATAGACCTCTCTACGCCGTACAGCTCGCTCTGGCTGTTGAGGGCCTCCGTCACGCCGTCCTTGTAGAAGACGATGATATCTCCGGTGAAGAACTAGAAGCTCATGCTCTTCGTATTCCATGCCCTCCATGGATCCCAAGGCCACGCCTGAGGATATCCGCTCCGAGCACTGGCAATCGTGGGTCCTGAAGACTAGGGGGCGCGGGGTGACCGGCGTTGGTATAGGTCAAGGTGTAGTTTACGCGGTCCGTAGAAAATGGTGACGAACATGCCTGCTGTGGCATCGACTGAGATCATGTTGTTGGCATCCCTGAGAACCTTTGCCGTCCTGATCTAATGGGCTGCGCTGGCCCTGACGATGGTCCTGGACAGGGCCATGAAGATGGCTGCAGGAACGCTCTTTCCTGCAACGTCGGCTATAACCAGGCCCTGCTTTTCGTCAGGCAGGGAGATGAAGTCTTAGAAATCCCCTCCCCCCTCCATGGCAGGGATGGTCACCGCCGCCAGCCTGAAATCGGAGACGATAGGGGCATTATCTGGAATGAATCTCCTTTGAATCTCGGCTGCGATGGATATCTCGGCCTTGGATCTCTCAAGCTTCTGCTCGGTGATCCTATTCTCGGTGATATCCCTTACGGCCTCTATGGCCCCGGTGACATTCCCCGCCGGATCGAAGAGGGGCGCGGCTCTGGCCCATAAATAGGCACCTCCCTTGCCGAAGGTGGGTATGAAGACCTCGGTTAACAGGGCGTTTCCTGACCACTTGATGTTGGGGTAATCCTTCTCCAGACCCAGGTCACGCCTCAGGGCCAGGTCACCCAGGGTGGGGGCCTCCTCTCGCCGTAGAAGGGTATAGCGTGCTCGTAACCGCCTTTTCCCGGGATATCCTTTGCCTTCTACTCCAGTCACCTCCTCCATGGCCCTGTTCCAGGGTACGATTGGGCCAAGCAGACCGGCACCTATGCGGTGGATATCATGAGAGCGCTGGAAAGGCTCTTTACCATCCTGGAAGGGCTGCTGGCCTTCATCACCCACATGCTCGGAGAGCTGGAAGCAGAGAGCTTCGACGCCCTGATCAAGGCTGAGAACATCGAGGAGCTTTTCGGTGATTTCCATAGGTTCTCCCTGGCGGCCAAGGCCGGAAGGAGGCTCGACTGGGAGCTGGTGCACAAGATAGGCGGGATCATGAGAAAGCTGGAGACTTTGAGGATGTGAACTTCGAGATCATGGCTGACAAGAGCTTACAGACTGTGCGCATGGATGTGGAGCGCTTTGCCGATGCCCTCATAGACGTCCTGGAAAGGCTGGTGGGCGTAGAGGTGCATACGGTAAAGATCAGCATCTCCTCCGGCGATATATGTTCCACCATGCGCATTGAAGGCTGCGGGAGCCACTCCTACAATCCCGTCTCCGGCCGGTCTCAGAAGTACCCGGAGAGGACCTTTTCCCTGTGCGGAGGTCTCATGCAGACGTACATGGCTGACGATGGGCCAGTGCTGGAGATAGAGTTCGTTTCGAGCGATGCCCTCCAGCTTTGAGGGTATCGATATGAACTCTCTCTTTTCTGCCATTGATGGTTGCTGACGATGGCAAAGGCTGTAATTAGGCGATAACAGCTTCATCACCCGGGCCTCCATTAATCTCCGAAACTACCCTTGGAAACTGCTTCATCCGGCCCCGGGTACGAAGAAAGGGCTCAAATCTGAGCTGGGATTCTTACCCAGCGTGGCCTTTTGAGCCCGATAAATTTATGATCCACCCTTCCAACGGACAACTTGATCCTATTCCCCTTCCACATCCTCCCTCTCGCTCGGTGCCAGCATGAGCTCCTGGAAGAGGAGAATCTCGATGACCTGAGCTACGTACCGTCTCTGTTGATACCTCTGTATATCCTGGTGCATCTTAAGATCGGCATCTATCTGCACCCTTATCAGGGCCAGCCTGAACTCCTCCATCTCCGATCCTTGGAGGCAGAGGGTACAGAACTGCTTTATCATCCTTGGAAGCTTTAAGGGAGTCTCCAATACCTTGGCTAGCAGGAGAATAGACCCCAAGGGCTCCCCTCCGTCTCCTCCGGTGATGAGATCTATATCCGATGCAGAGTACTTCTCCCTGCCGATGGTCACCTTGTCATTATTCAAGTGATATCACCTAATATGGATTCACACAGCTTGAGGTCTTCAGACGTGTTCACGTTCACTGCCAGCTCTATCCTCTCCAGGATGAGGTGGTAATCCTCTTGCTCCTCCTCTATTTTGGATCCATTAAGGACGTTGACCCCCGATGGGACTATGAGCTGTCCCTGGTAGTTGAAGAGGGAGTCGGGCCTGCGCCCTAGTTTGGAGTGAAGGCTCAAGGGCGTGTGGGTCGAGAGGGCTGGCTTTTGCATTTCCCTGTAAATCTCCATGATATAATCTATCAGCTCCGGGTTTATGAGGGGGAGATCCGCCATGATCACCATGACAGAGCCATTCATCCCAGCATCCTGCACGGCCTCGACCATGTCCGCCACAAATCCCTTGCCGGAGGTATCTAAAACCTCCAGGTCCCTGTCTTTTGCCCACTGCCTCGTCGCGGGAACGCTACCGGTCACGGCCACGGCGATCCTTTCTAGGGAGGAGTCCTCCAGGGCTAGAACAACTCTTTCAATCAGGTGCCTGCCCAGGATCTTCACCATGGGCTTCTCACCCATCTTAAGCCTGGTCCCTTTGCCCCCGGCCATCACCACGGCATCCAAGGCAGGACACCTCCCAGGGCTAGGGCTGCGGTCAGGGCCACGATCCTGCAGACCTCGTTGGAGGCGCCTATCCCATCCCCAGTGGCTCCCCCGAAGTTCCTTTTAGCAACGGAAACCATGTATAGAGCGGCGATCTGAGACGCCGCAAGGCATGCCAGGCCCAGGATGCCAAGGGTGGCGTAGCAGAAGATGGCGGAGATTATCAAACCTATGGTGAAGTGCTTGGGCCCGGTCCTTTCTATCATCATCTGCCCAAACCCCTTCTGCAGGGACGTAGAAAAGGCGGCAAAGCAGATCATGGCCCCCTTGGCAGAGACCTCTGCGACGATGAGCGCCAGAGGTAGGATCTGGGTCGGCATGGGCGCCAGGATGGCGTACAGAGACAGCAGAGCCAGGGTTATGAAAACAACTCCACCCGTGCCTATATAGACGTCCTTCATGGCCTGGATCTTCTTCTCCACTGTGCCATGGGCTATGATACCGTCGCCGAAATCAGCTAAACCGTCTATGTGGTTTATGCCGCAGAGCTTGTAGATCAGGGCGATGACTGCGACCGCAGTCAGGCTCATGGGTAGAAATCGCTCCAGGGCGAAGGCGAAGACGCCTAGAATTGCACCCAGGGCCAGCCCGACTAGGGGAAAGACGTAGATGTGCTTCATCAGGGCTTCTACACCCTCCATGGATATGCCCACGGGCAGGGTGGAGAGCCACCCAAAGCCCGATCTTATGGCAAAGAAAAAATCCTTCAGTCGAACCCCGCTCCTGCCCTAGTATACATATTAGCTGAGACGCCTCCTATGAGGCCTCCTATGACGTCATCCATGAAGGGACCTAGCCTTCCCAGGATACCGGGCTTGGCCTTGTCATATCTGACGTAGTCGAAGATGCCCTTGTACCCGCCTATGTACTTGGCTACGCTCATGCCCAGGACCTCGTCTGCTATCAGACAGGTCAAGTCATTATCGTAGTCTGACTGATTGATGTTTGGCAGGTTCTGCTTCCGGCCTTCATTCTCTAGCAGGACCCCCGCGTAGATGAGGAGGGCGAGGTTCGGGTCGCTCAAGGCCAGGCCCAGTTCCCTTCTGAAGATCGCTTCGGCCTTCTCGCGGGTCTCCACCCCCGGATGGGGGAAGTAAAGCTCGAGGGCTGCGGACACAATTTCATCTATTGTGATCCCCATGCCCACTAGAACATCCCTTACGTCTCTCTTGGCCATGGTGGCGAGACTTGGAGCGGAAGGATAAAAGAATATCTTGCGAACTTATTTAAGGCTCCAACCCATAAATGACGTTAGGGATATCTATGAAGACCATGGTCAAGATCTTCGTGGATCACGAGCACCTGGTTAGGGTGATCAATACTCTGACTGAGCTTGGGATCACCGGCTTTTACCTTGTAGAATATCAGGGCATGGCGCCTAAAACCTGGAAGAACTTTCGCTTGAGTGAGGACCCTGAGCTGACCCTGGAGACCATAAGAAACCATTCTGATCCAGGAGTTATGGTCAACACCGTTGTTAGCTCAGACAAATGCGAGAGGCTCATTAAGCAGCTCGAGGAAGCTTTAAAAGGGATCAGGTACACCGTTATGGGGCACAAGGTTACATCTATAAAGGTGAAAGGGGACTAGTCGTTCTATGCAAGACCTCAATAAGGATGTTGAAGCCGCCCTGGAAAGGATAAGAAATGCCCTCCGCGTAGAGGGTGGGGACGTCAAACTCATGGGCATTGATGATGGCGTGGTCAAAGTCAAGCTGCAGGGGACCTGTGCCGGCTGCCCCTTCTCTCAGATGACTCTCAAAAACTTCATAGAGAAGGAGCTCAAAAAGGACGTCCCTGGGGTCAAGGGCGTACAGGCGGTTTAATCCGACCATCCCCTTTTATAGATTTCAAAATAACTTACGATAATCTCCCTTTGACATAGGAGGCGTTTACGGTGTTTCCGACCAAGAAGGTTCAGCAGCTTATAGGCACCAAGATCCAGGTAGAGATGAAAGGCTCCCCAAGGTATGTCCTGGAAGGCATACTGAATAGCGTTGACGAGTATCTAAACCTCCACCTCCTCGAGACCGTGGAGCTGGTGGGCGGGGAGAAGACCAGGTCTTTAGGCTCGGTGATCCTCCGCGGCAACAATATAATCCTCATAAGCCCCGTGGAGTAAGGTGAAGAGATGTCTGCCGAGGACGAGGCCTTAGATTACATAAAGACCCACCCGGACGGGGTTCTCCAAAGCGACTTATGGAAGATTCTTCAAATAGACTCGCGCAAGGCCTCACGGATAGTGGCCAAGCTTCTCAAAGATCGCCAGATAACCCGCAACGTGGAGTCCATAGACGGCATAAGGACTTACAGGCTCACGTCCACTGCCGAGAAGCCCCAAGGCAGACGCTTCAGCTCCCTCATGCCTGTGGAGATTTTCGAGCCCTGTGCAGGGTGCATTGAGGAGTGTCAGCCTGAGCACTGCGCCAAGCTCAGTGAATGGATCTTTTCCATAGTTCTGAGCAAGGAAGGGGCCGAAGGGGGAGGTCGGCCAGAAGGTCTGACCGGCAGATTCAGAGGCGTGGATAGAGATATCAACGGGGATAAGGAAGGAGAAGCCTGATCCCTCCTATCTCACCATTAAACCAGATCGATTTCTAATAAATCTTATCTCGAAGAATTGCATCCTCGTCGAGATACGCTAACTTCGATGAAAAGAGTTCAGCGGATATGTCCCCGCCGAGAGCTTTGTGATCGAGTCAAGTAGTTATCTGTTCGGGGCCAAAGCCTCTTTTTACAAGAATATCCTTGATCCTCTGTATGTGATTGCCCTGGAGCTCAATTAGACTCTCCTTGACAGTCCCACCGCAAGCGAGCTTGGACTTGAGGTAAGTGCACAGCTCCTGGAGATCTATCTCCCTTGGATCTATACCCTGGATAACCGTAACCTCCTTTCCATACCTGCGCTTTTGAACTTTGACCACTATCCGCTGCTGCTCCTTTGCGACCTCCTCGCAGATGCAAAGCTCTCCAGGCAGGCCGCAGACCGAACACATTTCAGAACTCATTGGGTGACAGTTACCTCCGCAGAATATGGGACCTTCTAAGCAGATGTGCTATTAATATCTGGTGGTAAGCCCTCACCTCTGGGGGCCCCTCAGTCTGATCTCTTGGAGCCTTCTCATTATAACTTCTCCAAGAAAGATGGCCAAGGCTGCCAGTAAAAGAGCGCTTCTTCTAGAGACCCTATCCTGGACGGTCCTCACGCTCATTCTCCTGGCCTCATCCACCAAGTTCTTCCTGGCCTCGGCCTCGGTGAAGATCCTTCCACCATTGGCCATGAGAAGGTTGCTCAGATCGGGATTGAATCCAAGGTTCAGATCTTCCAGGGGATAGTTCACAGTTATGCCATAGTTCCCCAGGTAGTAGATCCCTTTAGCATTAGGCGTAAAGGTCACAGTATACCTGTTCTCTCCTATCTTCTCCACCGTTCCCTGGTCGAAGGCGGGCCTTGACGAGCTTAAGACCGTTATCATTAGGGGAGTGCCCGCCCATCCATCCTCGGCCTCGATTCTTTTGTTCTCGGGCCTTGGATCCCCAACCGCCCAGTTGATCGTCGATGAGATCAGAGCCGAGTTGGCAGCTGAGTAAAGCTGCGAGGCCCACTGGGTGCCGTCATCGGTGCTGAGGGAGGCTGCCCTTCCCAGTCCGTACCTCCAGACAGTGAGGGCCGGCTTTCCATCGGCCATGGCTACCAGCTTCTGGGAGCCCGGCTTTGGGGTGATGTCGTTGAACCCCGTGATGTTGGCGTTGACCTCCATGTCAGAGGTGATGTAGTGATTGGTGTTTACCACGGCCAGAGGATAGCTGGTAATGGCAGCGACCTCCTCCGGTTTTACCTCCGGAGCCTGCTGGAGCTTGGTGGTGACGGAGTCCGGATAGACGAAGTTGGCAAAATCCGCTCCCGTATCCGCGGCTAAGTTGGAGAGCTCCCCTCCCGCCCCGGGGAAGGCCTGGACCTGTATCATCCTGGTGGTAGCATTCATCTGCCTGATGAGCTGGATAGAATGGCTGTAGACATCAGGATAGTTGTAGAGCTTGCCATCGGAGAGGATTATGAGGTCACCCTTGCCCTCGCTAGTGTTGAGCATCTCCCAGGCCAGCTGTACGCCCGTGTCCAGGTAGGTGTTCTGGGTTCCCGTGGGCGAGAGACCGGCTATCCTCTCCTCCAAGATGCTCCTTCCCCTGGCTATGAGTATGGGGTCCTGGACGGCGTAGGCCTTGGTGCCGAAGATCACCACACCGATCTTGCAGTCCTGGAAGTCAGGGGACTTGAGGAGTTCTAATGCCAGGGCTTTCTCGTAGTCCAGGAGGGGTGTTCCGTCCTTGGTCCTGGTGCTCTGGAGGCTGAAGGATATATCCAGCACCAGGACCATGGCCTTTCCTCCCTCAAAGGTGCTGGGCTTGGATCTGGTGGGCATGACCTCCTCCAGGCCAGTGCCGTAGTAGCCTCCCAGCTCGTAGGAGTCTGGGCCCCCGACGACAACGAGCCCTCCACCGTTTCTGACGTAATCCTTGATAGCGTTCAGAGATGGCGAGTACATCTGGTCTTCCAGTACCACGGCCTTGTAATTGCTAAGATCAGAAGGAAGATTCGGGGCCTGGGTAAGGTTGTAGAGGCTGGACAGGACCGTGGCCAAGGGCGTGGAGGCGGCATTGGAGACCAGGAGGACGTTAGGCTTTGGCACGACGTAAACTGCCTTCTGATACTCGTTATTGATAGGATGGCCGTCAGAGATGACCGCCTTTAGTGAGTGGGTTCCCTGGGAGGTAAATGTATGGGAGATCTTAACTGAGGTGGTACCATTCGCGATGATATCCTCAGAGTAGATGGCTTTGTTATCATCGGCGTAAACTGTGAGAGTGCCCTGATAGATTCCTGAGGACCTGACCACTACCTTGAAGGGATAGTCCCCACCCAGCACGGCGGTGTTGGTCCCAGAGATCGCGACACTGGCATCCACCTCCTTTGGGGCCATCTGGATGGCAAAGACGGTGACATTGGAGTCCATAGCCAGGGCCAGAGCATCCTTAAGAAGCCTTCCTTTATTGCTGTATCCGTCAGAGACCAGTACCAGGGTGGATCCAGCGACGGCATTTTGCATTATCTCATCGCCTAGAGGTGTTGCATCCCCTGAGAAGAACCTGACCTGGGAGTTTGGCAGAGCCAGGTTGAGCCTGGCAGCCACGCTCTGGTCGAAGACCCTCATGGAGCTGGTCTTGTCATCCAGGATGGTGATGCTCGGGTTGGAGGACTCCGTGGTGTGGCTGGCGACCACGTAGGGGTTAGCGGCTGCAACTATCACCAGAGAGAAGACTGCCACTCTGCTCAGCACCAGAAGACTGTTCTTGGATTTATAGGCGTAGGCCAGCCCAGCCAGAAGGAGAAGTGGCAGAGGCCATAGTAGCTGAGGCATTGCGAAGTAGATGTCCGGCATTAAGCCTCCCTCCTCCACCATACGAGAGCCATCTCGCCGAGGATCAGGACCGCGCCCAGGAGGATGACCCATAGGGAGAGGTCATTTTGGGTCTGGGCCTCCCTTGCCGAGGCCATGCTGAACTGGCCGGAAGGATAGCTGGCACCATCGCCGACTAGGTCGGATTCCTGTGGATTGTACATGCTGGCAGCCAGGGTTGTATCCCTGTACCTGTAGATGCCCACATCATCCAGAAGGAGATTGGAGGTGGTCTCACCGCCCGATGGGGTGTCCACAGTCAGGATCTCACCCAGGGGCACTATATCTCCGGTCTTTTTGTTGGAATCTGATATGTCCGGAACCCCCAGGAGCCAGTTAAGGGTTTCGTACCAGAAGATCGGGTACTCGGGCCTGACGTAGAAGTCGGAGTCATACTCCAGGCCGTTATAAACGACTGTCCCCTTGCCCAACATCCAGTAGGCCAGGACGGGGGCACCATTGGCCTCCACCAGTGTCTGGGACTGCCTCCTGGGAGCAGCATCCAGGTGGTTCTGAACACCTATCTCATCGAAGTGGATGTCTCCGGCAAACTCCTGGGACCTCTGCCACAAGCTCACGGGGCCTGCAGCTCTTCTGTTTATCTTCACAGGTAGGTAATCAGGGCTTTCATTGTCGTTGTAGGCCACATAAACAATCTTTCCACCGCCATCCACGTACCTGTTGAGGGCGCCATCGGTGGAGGAGTTCTTGGAGGCTACCACAACATCGAAGTCCAACGGGTCGCCAGATTTCTCCACCTTAACGCTGGGGAGGGACTGCAGGGCTATCAGGGATGGCTCATCCTCTCCCAAGTAAAGAACGTTGGTCTGCCTCTGACCTGGCACGTAAATGTAAGCCCTATTATCGGAGCTTACGGCATCGTTTACCCCCAGGCTGACTATGTTGATGCCCGGGACTGCATTGAAGGAGAAGTAGTAGTCCTGACCATTGGCCAGGCTCACGGCCTTGGTCGAGGACCCACCGGGGCTGCTCACTGTTATAGGCACCTGTCTTGCAGACCCATAGTTGTGTACCTGGGCCGTGTGGTTGACATAGCCGCTTCCAGAGGGGACGCTCCATCCGCCCACTAGGGCCACGTTGTCTCCTCCTGTGCTGGTCTTAGCAAAGACCACGCTTATTCCCGGTTTGGATTCCAATAGCTTTCGAGTACTTTCCGGGTCATCACCGAGCCAGCCCCTGAAATCTGACACCACCAGGATATTTCCACCGTCAGTTCCCAGGAGCCCTCTGGCCAGGTTCATGGCCCCAGATAGGTCTGACGTGACCGCCTTTGGGGTGATCTTGGCCAGGGTGTCCCTGGCTTCGGTCGGACTTCCAGCCTGGAGGGTCACGGCAGGGATGTTCTCTGCTATGACTATGCTCACCTTGCTGTAGCTGTCCAGGTAGGGCTCAGGAATGTTTAAAGCCTGCTGAAAGCCGCCATCCATGCTGGCGGAGACGTCCATAACTATTGCTAGGTGGGTGCTGGGAGTGCCCTCGGATAAGGTGTAGGGCCCAGCTGCTGCCGTGGAGAGGGTGATCAGTATCAGGGCCTGGATCCAGAAGAGGGGGTCCGTTATGAGGCGGCTCAAGACCGCCGAGCGCTCGGCTTCGCCCTCCGGCAAAAATAGGCTTGAGGAGAAGAGGACCTCCTTTGGCCTGGGCCGAATGAGGTAGATGATGATCAGGGGCACGAGGCTTAAAAGTCCCAGGAGTGCCAGCGGGTTACTGAAGGGCATCGGGTCCCAGTGAGTAGTTTATACGTGAAAAGGTTTGCGCAGGCAGGGGGCTCTGCATCGAGCCGAGGCGTGCCGGATAAGTGGGATTGTGATATATGTAATCGTTATGTAGAGGATGCAGTGAGATATTGAAAGAATTTCGTATGATAGATAAAAGAACGGATATATCTATCATCTCTAAGCGAAAATACGCTACCGAGATCGCTGTAAGGCGTTATCACTATAGTCCTCAGCCAAAAAGATTGTGATCACATGTGTATCTCAAGTGGCACCTGACTTAGATCGCGATATCCCTAAATCTGCCCTGAAAGTTCCAGGATATGGAGGATTAAGGATTATGCTGCCCCGATGAAGCCGAGCAGCAATCTTTTTAACGAACGATCACCTAGATTCACCAAGGTCCCAATTAGGTGTCAGATTATGGTCAGCGCCATGGAGATTTACCAGTTACTGCCAAAGACTAACTGCAAGAAGTGCGGCGTAGCTACGTGCATGGCTTTCGCCGTAGGCTTGCTGCGCAAGGAAAAGAAGCTGGAGGATTGCCCGGTCATCTTTGAGCCCAAGTACGAGGCAAAGTTGAAGAAGCTGCGAGAGATGCTGGCCCCCCTGGAGAGCGCCTCGGAGACGGGCCTGGTCATCCACGACGAGAAGTGCTTCGGCTGCGGCAACTGCGTGGTGGCCTGCCCCGTCAATGTGGCCAATGACCCAACAGGCTGTGCCTTGGGCCATGGGCCTACAAGCGATAAGGTTATCCTAAAGGTGGAGAACGGCGTAGTGAATTGCTTGAACCCCAAGGAGTGCCGGAGGTTTGGGCCCAATAAGATACTGTGCAACGCCTGTACGGTTACCTGCCCGAGCAAGGCCATAGAGTTCGTGTAGGTGAAGGTGGATTATGGTAAAATCAGTCTGCACCGGATGCTCTCTTCTATGTGAGGACATTGACCTGACTTTGAAAGCGGGAGGAGTGGGCGAGGCCAATAACCTCTGCCGCAAGGGCTTTGGCCACTTCAGTGCGCTCTTCAACGAGAGAACCATACCCAGAGTGGATAACCAAGATGCCTCCCTGGACCAGGCCATATCTGAAGCCGCAAAGATTCTGAGAAATGCCAAAAACCCCTTGCTGTATGGCTGGTCCAGTTCCAGCCAGGAGGCCCAGAAGGTGGGCATAGACCTGGCCAGGAAGCTTGGGGCGGTCATAGACGATACCACCTCATTTTGCCAGGACGTACTCATGGATCTTGTATTGAAAGGTAAGGTCCCAACATGCACCCTGGACGATGTAAGGAATTTCGCGGACATAATGATCTTCTGGGGATCGGATCCCACCAACAGCCATCCCAGGCACCTCTCACGGTTCTCCTACTATCCCAGGGGCGAGAAGAGGCAGAAGGGGTACGAGGTGGAGAGGGATTCCATAGCCGTGGATGTCAGGAAATCATCCACGGCAAAGCTATGCAAGTACTACTTCAAGGTTGCTCCTGGTGACGATGCCGATTTCATAAACTCTGTGATATCGGTCTTGGATGGGAAGATCCCCAGGGTCGGGGATAAGAAGAAGATGATAGAGCTTGGAACCGTTCTTAGAAAGGCCGAATTCGGAGTTATCTTCCCTGGGCTGGGCCTAGTCTCTGCCCTCCAAGATCAGATGAGCCTGCTGGAGGCTCTTCTTGCCAAGCTCAACAGCATCAAGCCTTACAAGGTGATACCTACAGCCGAGCACTTCAATGCCAGGGGTTTCAATCAGCTCCTGATGTCCGAGACAGGTTTCATAAACAGGGTCTCCTTCAAGGACGGGGTGAGCAGCAACCCCGATTTAGGCATAGTGGGGGCATCCAGGAGCTGCGACGCCGCTCTGATCATAGGATCGGACCCTCTGTCTGAGCTTCCTTTCGGCGTTGCTAGGCGCCTGGCCAAGATGCCCCTCATAGCAATTGATCCTCGCAGGTCCCTCACCACCGATGCATCCAGAGTGGTCATTCCTTCGGCCATGTATGGGCTGGAGTCGGGAGGAAGCGCCATAAGAACAGATGGTGTGAAGGTATCGTTCTCGTCGCCCTATCCGGCTGAGAAGCCCAACGACGAGGAGATTTTGAAGAGGATTATGGAGGCGATTTGATGGATTTGGAGGTCACTATAATCACCTACCGGGAGATCTTCCAGTACGAGGCTGAGAAAAAGAAAGGTAGGTCTTCGGAGGATTACAAGAAGCTGAGCGCAAGCGTAGCCCTGGATAAAGAGGACATGGCCAACGCCGGCATCAAGGCAGGTCAGAACGTGTCCATGAGCAATGATGTAGGCCAGATCGTGGTGACGGCCAGGCGTTCAGAGGAGGACGAGCCCCATCCGGGGATTGCCTTTATGGTTACCAGTCCATGGTCCAACCAGCTGGTCAGGGAGGATGTCTGCAACATAAGCATTCATGGATACAAGAGAGTTTCGGCCAAGGCGTCCCCGTCCACAGAAACTGCGACCGATATCTCCGATCTCTTTAAGAGGATTACCGCTTAGGTGTGTTCCCATGAATCTCCTATCCATCGCTGATCTAACTAGGGATCAGATCATCCAGCTTCTAGACAGGGCAGATGCCTTCAAGGACGAGCGCGGAAAGCCCTCGGATATCCTGGCAGGTAAGAACCTGGCCATGATCTTTGAAAAACCCTCCACTAGGACTAGGGTTTCCCTGGAGGTGGCGGCCAGCGATCTTGGGTGTCATCCACTCTACCTGAGCGCGGGGGAGCTACAGCTTGGTAGGGGTGAGACCGTGGCAGACACCGCCAGGGTCCTTTCCAGGTTCGTTCAGGGCATCACCGCCAGGGTGTACTCCCATAGCACCGTGGTTCAGTTGGCAGCCAACTCCAGGGTGCCAGTGATAAATGCCCTCTCGGATTGGGAGCATCCCCTCCAGATCCTGGCAGACCTTCAGACCATGCGGCAGAACCTCGGGCGCCTGGAGGGGCTCAAGATCGCCTGGATCGGAGATGGAAATAACGTCTGCAACTCTCTGATACTGGCATCGGCCCTCATGGGCATGTCCATGACAGTGGCATCTCCTGCTGGCTATGAGCCGAAGCCCTCCATCCTGGGAGAATCCAAAGCTCTGGGCGGAGATGTGACCGTGGTGACTGACCCTGCCATAGCTGCCAAGGGCGCAGATGTGGTGGAGACGGATACCTGGATATCTATGGGCGATGAGAAGGATGAAGCGGAGAGGCTCAGGATCTTTAGCAAATACCAGGTCAACAAGGGCATCATGGGGCTGGCCGGAAAAGAGGCCATCGCCCTGCACTGTTTGCCTGCTCATAGGGGCCAAGAGATTACTGATGATGTCATGGACGGGCCTCAGTCGGCCATCTTCGACGAAGCAGAGAACAGACTCCACACCAGCAAGGCAGTCCTGGAACGGCTTATGAGATGAGCCACCCTGATATATGGCACCACTGGCTGTTGGGTGAAAACTAAGGCATTGAGAGTCAGCTCGATAGCGAGAAGGAGGTTTAGCAAAGAGGTCGAACCTCCTTTCGATAGCCTTATACACCCCGCCGATGTTCCCCTTTTGTGAGGGCTAGAGATATCCTTAGAGATCCAAAAAATAGGAACCTATTCTCGGTTCTGCTTTACGTGGCCCTAATGCTGGCCGTCTTCCTGGTAACCCACGTCCTCTTCTCCTACTTCGGCTTTCTTCACACCGATGTGGATACCGCCAGAATATTGCTCAATACTCTGGTGAACAGCGAAGCCGGAATTTTTGCCATAGTAGTCACTCTGAGTCTCATCGCAGTGCAGCTGGCGGCCACCTCTTACTCCGCCAGAGTGATAGACCTTTTCATGAGAACCCCCGATCCCTGGGTACTCATGGTGATATACATAGCCGCCATGGTTTACGGCCTTTGGACCCTCAAGCTAGTGGACAGGGAGTGCATATCAGGCATGGAGATCCACATATCCCTCTGCTTTTACATGGGCATCTTTGCCTTCCTGGCCCTGATCCTCTTCATATGGAACACCTTCGGCCTGCTCCAGCCCTTTGCCATCATAGACAGGCTATCAGAGAGGATCACCGGACAGCACATCCTCCTGCTCCTGAACAGGGACAACCCCTTCAATATCGACCCCGTCCAGCCAATCATAGACATAGTGCTCGGCTCCTGGGGGAGGTACGACTACGGGACTCTGGGGTACGGTCTGAGGGCAGTAAGCAACCGAGCATCGGCTCTGATGACGGTGGAGTTGGAGAGCCCTCAAGATAGGGCCCTGGTCGCAGATCACATCCTATCCCACTTCTTCAGGATGGGAAGCCTAGCCCTGAATAGGAAGGACGAGGACTTCGCCTGGAATATCCTGGCCAACCTCAATTTCATAGGGGTGGTGGCGACGGAGCAGAGATTGGAGAGCACCGTCCTTTCCATCCTCAAGTTCCTGGGAAACCTGGGCATCACGGCCTCGGAGATAAAGCTGCAGAGGATCGCCTTTGAGGCTGCCAGATACCTGAGGCAGATGGGTGAGGAAGCCGCCGAATCCCAGCTCAAAGACGCCTCTAAGACCTCGGCCTACTACCTGGCGGAGGTGGGAATAGTGGCCGCCGAGCACGGCCTGGAGGATCCCGCGGCCTTTGCCGCCACCGGCCTGGAGGAGCTGAGAGCCAAGGCTGCCAGACATAGGCTCTACGCCATGGACCAGCAGTGCGAACTATCTTTGAATGATGTAAGAGCTGCCTTGAGGAATGCGCGCACTGCTGTGGATGTGTCCCAACGACAGCAAAAGGGGCGTTAGGTGTGAGCGTGATGCATTGGGAATGCAATCTCTTCGTAAAATCAATGGAAGTTCCACCATTTAGGGCGGGGAACATTCACACGAACTTTTCGCCCGTTACTGCAGCGTAGATCTTGGTTCCAAAGCTGTTGCTTCTATCAATTAGAAGCTGGCTTTGCCCTGAGCCGCGGCAATCGGTCTTGTAAACTGCCAGGTGGAGCGTAGAATACAGCGAGTTTTTTTGGGCGTTAACGTAAATCGGCGTGCTGAAGGCGGTGCTTATGGGCTTTATGGTGCCCACGAAGGATGAGCCGCTTCCCACATAGATGGCTCGTTGATCACCCAGGGGATAAGGACCGAAGCTCTCAGAGATATGCCTGCCGTTGAGATCCGTGTATTGGACTGTAGCCTGCCAGGCCTCCCTAGCGGTGTTCTCCTTTACAACTATCAGATAGCAGCTCGTCTGGGAGTAATCATACGGATATGTCTTGGAGTACGTTTGGGCGTATGGATAGAGATATAGACCATAAGGCCAGTATGGACCTCTTTGCCAGCTCTGCTGATACTTCTTGAGATCATCGCCAGTTAAGTACTGTTCCGGATGGTGCTGGGACTCTATCCAGGGGCCACCGAAGCCCATGTCGAAGAGGATCTCAGCCTGCCGCTCTCCTGGCTCGTACTCCACCTGGGCTAGGGCGGTTTGAATGAGGAAGGGGCCCAGGAAGAGGAGAAGGATCACGGCTACAGACTTTGTTTTTAATTTCATCTCTCCCAACTCTCCATTTGGTAGATTTCTTTGGCTTCTTTTAGGCTTTTAGGATAAATAACTGAGGTTGCGTGTTCAATCAACCTCAGGGCATCTGCCACTGTTATTTGATAAAACGGATAGCCTGCGCGCTTGGGGATTTTCCCCTTGAGAGGGGTTAGGGGTAGCCCGTGCGGCGATTGCGCATACTCATCACATCAGGAGTGCACCCCTAAGTTTTGTTGGTGGCTTAATAAGCATTATTATAAACCATATTAAAGGCTGGACGGTAATGGATAGGGCTAATCTCGCCCTACCCGAGTGGT
>DAXJ01000072.1:2282-18263 GCA_002506335.1 Methanosaeta sp. UBA114 | reverse complement strand
CCTGCATCGTCTTCACCTATCGATTTGGTCATGACTTCTAGCATAGAGAGCGATCTATTCCCTCTATTCTCTCCAGCCCGGGGTGAATGGTAACGGTATGGCCGATCAATAACCTCGGAGCCCTCCACTGTAAGCTGTAGGGTACCTCTGAGATCTCCAGGGACATGTCCCAGTTGGATAACAGGGCAGAAGGCTACAGTCCTCCTGAGGACATCCCTGCCGACCTTCCTGGATATCTTCTTTCCACCCCATCTGCCCACCAGCAGATCCCTGGCCTTGCTGGAGGTCATGGAAATCAGTTTCTTTCCCGCCCTAGCCTCTTCCTGCAGGGTAGTTATCAGGGTCATAGCTGATATATCGGTCTTGGTCCTGGGTGTGGGCAAGTCCTCTGTCGGCTGTGCCCTCCTGGCAGCCTTCAAGCCCTCAGCGAAAGTCCATTTGAGGCAGGCTGAGACCCGGGCAAAGCTGGCCTCGGCATCCTTCTCCCCAAAGGCGTCCTGGAGTTTCTGAGCTGCCGTCTCTTGGAGGATGGTATAGTCTCCCTGCCTGTGACCAGGTTTGCGGTCCTGATCTGACTTAGGCGGTCCTGGGCGCATTCCTTGAAGGCCGCCAAAAGCCAGGGCATGGAGTTCCTCGGCCCTCTTCAGAGCGGCATCCTTGGAGGCATCCACTTTGGCAAAGGCTGCCCTTAAATTTTGGTTCTCGATTAAAAGAAGCTGAATCTCGCTTGGAGCCAAAGCGGTATTATTCGGCAAGTGAGATCGCATTTAAGACTACTATCCGCGTGACCGAGAGCCTAAGCTCAAAGAGTGTTATTCCAGCCATTGCGTCTCACCAAATGGCTACCTCGTACTGCCAGTATTTAAAACTAAATGAGATGAGGATAAACCAGCATAAATAAAAACAAAAGGCACAGGAAGAAAAGCGAGGGCCTTAAGGACCCTCGTTTTCTTCTGAGTCATTCTTGTTGGTGAGACGCGATTAGGCGTAAATAAGCGCCCGGACCGGGATTCGAACCCGGGTCGAAAGCTCGACAGGCTTTCATGATAGGCCACTACACCATCCGGACTCCATAGATCCCGCCTCCCAGATTCGAACCGGGGACATCGCGGTGACTGCGCGCAGCACCCGACTTGGGTGCGGACCATACTACAGCCGCGCACTCTACCAGGCTGAGTTAAGGCGGGCCTCTCGCTACGTCGTGTTTCTAGTACTTAAGCCCTTCGATCCAATCCCTGTCCTTGGCCCAATTCCTTTATCAAGGGTTCGTATAAATAGCACCATAAGAAATAGCCTCACGAAAGGTGAAGAGATGCTCATAGGAATTATGTCCGACTCCCACGACAACTTCCAGGGAACTATCGATGCCCTCAGGCTTTTCAGAAGCAAGGGAGCTAAAATGGTCCTTCATGCTGGGGATATGGTGGGATCGGGAAACTGTTATGCCTTCCAGGGCTGCGGCATGGACGTAAAGCTCGTCTACGGCAACAACGACGGCGACAGAGTGGTCCTGGCCAGGGACTTTGCCAGGGTCGGGGGCGAGTACCTGGGCGACTTCGGAGTAGTGGAAGCCGATGGCCTCAAGATCGCCATCCTTCACGGCACCGATGAGGCCATGGTGGAGGCTCTGGCGGCTTGCGGCAAGTACGATGTGCTCGTCCGTGGCCACAATCACCGCGCGGAGATATCCCACGGAGAATCATCGGGAGAGCCCCTCCTTATAAATCCCGGTGAGATCTGGGGCCATTTCACGGGCAGGAGAAGCGTGGCTGTCCTGGATACTTCGAGCCGCAAAGCTGATTTGATCGAGATGGGCAGTTGTAAACCCTTCAGGGAGATGCTTTCAGAATGGCAAAAGGAGCTTACTTCGAAGAGCTAGGCATCTACCTGGTAGTGGAGGAGTCAGAAGACCCAGTTAAAATGATCACCAGTGTCACCTTTTCCAAAGACCTCCCTGAGGAGGTCTCACCCCTGGCCAGGGATCTCATAGGTCACGTTCTGGGGACCTGTGGGCCCGTAAAGGCGGACCTAGACATATCGGGCCTCACCGAGTTTCAAAGGTCGGTCTACAAGGCTGTCATGGCCATACCCAGGGGGAGCACTATGACCTACGCCGAGGTTGCATCCAAGATCAGACGCCCTGGAGCAGCCAGAGCTGTAGGAAATGCCATGGCCTCCAATCCTTTCGTCCTAGTGATGCCCTGCCACAGGGTGGTATCAGGAAAGGGTTTAGGAGGATACGGCCAAGGCCTGGCGGTCAAGAGGAGGCTTCTGAATCTAGAATCGATTCCCTCTAGTATTGATCGGAATCAGAGGACTAGTCTCGGACAGTCCTCAGGAACAAAGACCTTTTGATACCATTTACATAACGGTGAGCCAGCCCCACCTGCCCAGGCGGCTTATATTTTTGTCCAACTAAAAATTTCCTGGCCGGGTCCAGGGATGACTCCATAGAGACCAGGTGGCTGGGCCCTATCACGATAGGGTTGCATCCTTTGGCTGATTTGAGCAGGTATCCTATCTGCTCTCCTTTATACTCCGGAGGATGGGCCTCACCCTGATTCTTGGGGATCTCAGCGGTGCCGCACAGGATGCCCTTGCTTATGCCCACGGTGGGAAGGTCCATGATTGCATCGATGTAAGACGCAAGGCCGGCAGCCCGAGGGTGGTTGGCGCCGCAGCCGTCCACGAATAGGAGATTAGGCTTCTCTTTAAGGCCTCTGACGGCCTTTATTGCCGCAGGCCCTTCCCTGAAGGAGAGAAAACCTGGGATATAGAGAAAATCGGTTTTTGATTGGAAGCTGGAAGAATCCTTGATCTTTAAAGGGGCATCCAGGAGCACGACCCGGAGATCACCACTTCGCCCACGAATGCCTGATCTACCCCTGCTACGGCCTCCAGGGAGTAATCATCTTTTAGGACAACTCTGGAGGCGATCTTTCTCTGAATCTCTATCAGCTTTCTGACCTTATTCTCGGTTTGCTTATCGATTTTATTCCAGGCATGTTTAGTTTTATTATGCTTATCTATCAAGGTCTGTCCGTCATGAGCTCTTTCTCAGGAGCCCTCCATCTCAGGGCTGGCATGGCGTAGGTTGATTATGAGCTCTCCGATATTGACCATGTAATCTATCATGCGCTCTATGCTGCTGGCCATGACAAACCTCAAAAGCATCGCCTCCCGATTCTCTCCCTCCTGGGCATGACCCATGCCCTGAATTCCCTTCTGAAGATCCTTGGCCAGGGCTATGAGCTCATTGGCCTTCTCTGAGTTCATTTGGAGGATATAGTTGATGGAATCATCTATGAGGGTTCCAAAAGTGGATGAGAACTCGGTAAGCCCCTTTCTGACGTCTTCAGGTAGGGGGCAGTTTCCTTTGCTGGCGATATCCGCCATCCTACAGGCGTGATCGGCGATCCTCTCCAGGTTGGACGCCGCCTGCATGTAGTTGAAAGCAGTAATGGAGTTCAGTGTCTCTTGCTTTACAGAGCCAGATCTCAAGATCTCCGTGAACTGGCGAGATATGAGGAGGTTTAGCCTATCCACATCGTTGTCTCTCTGGACGACGTCAGACGCCAGCTCCTTGTTGTTCTCCACCAGGGAGGTGATGGCATCCTGGATCATGGATTTGACCACGGTCCTTATCCTCTTCAAGGCCCTCTCGGCCTGAAGCTCCTCTGAGCTTAAGAGGTCCTGGATGACTATCCTGTTAAGGGACTCCTCCAGGATCTCGGGGCCTATCAGCTTATTTACTATCCCGCGGACGTCCTTTTTCTGGCCCGCAGACATGTGATTGGAGACTATATCCATGGCCCTGTATCCAGCCACGTAGCATCCGATGACATCCCTTACCAGGAGGTCCCCGAACTTATCGCCGATATCCAGCTTTACCTTCAGATCCCTCTCGGTCCTGTCCGGAGATAAAACCAGGGCACCACTATCGCTCTGGGTTATGTATATTATAGATCCTGCCTTGATGCCGTTCTTAGTCGCCCAGCTCTTGGGCAGGGAAACTATGAATGTGGATTTTCCCGTTCTTTGAACTTTTCTGGTATCCATGATGATCAGTTGTCAGTTCAAATATCAGTTTAAATGTTCCCTTTTAGCCTCAACCATGTAGACTATGGCCTCACATATATTGCAGATGTGGTCCCCGATCCTCTCAAGATGCCTGTTCACCATCATGAGGGACCCGGCGTGGTCAGTAAGCTTAGGCTTACCCACCAAGATATTCATGAGCTTGGCCCTGGCCTTGACGTAGAGGCCGTCCACTTCGTAGTCCCACTTGGTGGTCTGCCTGGCCAGATCGGCATCGTAGTTCTTCATGGCATCCAGGGCCTTTCCCAGCATCTCTATATCGATCTGGGCCATGCGGGGTATGTATTCTAGCTTGGTTATATGGGTCTTTTCCTGGCATTGGATGGTCACCCTGGCCATATCCACCGCCAGATCTCCTATCCTCTCAAGATCGATGCCTATCTTTAAGAGGGCAATAATCATCCTCAGATCCTTGGCCATGGGCTGCTGGAGAGCCAAAAGCTTCATGCACCTGTTCTCAAGCTTCTGATTTATGTCATCAATAACTTGGTCGCCGTTGACCACTTCCTTGGCCAGATCCGTATCCCAGTCGATCAAGGCATTAACCGACTTATCCACCGCCAGGCCGGCTTTCTTGCCTAGATCCTCCGCCAGGGCCACCAGCTCTTCCAGCTCTCTGTGGTACTTCTCTCTAACCGGGCTCAAATCCTCTCACTCCCCTCGGTCACCCGAACCTGCCGGTAATGTAATCCTCAGTGCCCTTCTCTTTTGGCTTCTCGAAGATGTTCTTGGTCTCCCCGACCTCTATCAGCTCCCCTAAGAGGAAGAAGGCTGTGACATCAGAGACCCTGGCTGCCTGCTGCATATTGTGGGTGACTATTACCTGAGTATACATCTCCTTGAGCTGATCCATAAGGCTTTCTATCTTAGCTGTGGATATGGGATCCAGGGCGCTGCATGGCTCGTCGAAGAGAATTACGTCGGGCCTCATAGCCAGAGTCCTGGCTATGCAGAGCCTCTGTTGCTGGCCTCCTGAAAGTCCGAGAGCTGGCTTATCCAGCCTATCCTGGACCTCTTCCCAAAGAGCGGCATCTTTGAGGCTCCTCTCCACTATCTTATCTACGTTCTTTAATCCGTGGATCCTGGGGCCGTAGGCTATATTATCGTAGATGGACATGGGGAATGGATTGGGCTTCTGGAAGACCATGCCTATCTTCTTTCTTATCTCTACCACATCGATGTCCTTGGAGTAGATATTGGTGCCCTCGTAGAGAACCTCACCTTCCACCATGGCCTTATCTACCAGATCGTTCATCCTGTTAAGGCAGCGTATGAAGGTAGATTTGCCACACCCCGAGGGTCCTATAAGGGCTGTGATCTTCTTCTCAGGTATCCCCATGTTTATGTTCTTTAGAGCCTGCTTATCTCCGTACCATAGGTTCAGGTTCTTTGACTCTATCTTGTAACTCAATGCGTGTCACCCTGGCGTCAATCACGGCTTCGAGGCCGTGGTATCTGGCAATGGTCCCCTCGAAGATCTTAAGCGCCCGATGGAGTCCTGCCCTCCAACTCCCCGGCTTGGATATATAAATTTTGCATTCTTTCTATATACTTCGCGCCCCTCCTCGCCCTCTTCTTTATGTCTAAATGCGAAGCGTTTATATAGAACTTTAAACAGCCTATAGCAGAAAGTCATGGAGGATTCCAATTGGCCGGCTTAGGCGGAGTTCCAGTAATCATACTAAAGGAAGGTGCAAAGCGCGAGACGGGAAAGGACGCTCAGCGCAGGAACATCATGGCGGCAAGGGCGGTGGCAGACTCGGTGAGGTCGACCCTCGGGCCTAAAGGCATGGACAAGATGCTGGTGGACAGCATGGGTGATTCCACCATTACTAACGATGGTGCTACCATCCTTAGGGAGCTCGACATAGAGCACCCGGCGGCTAAAATGATCGTAGAAGTGGCCAGGGCCCAGGATGACGCCATCGGCGATGGCACCACCACTGCCGTGATCGTAGCTGGAGAGCTTCTGAAGAACGCTGAGGAGCTGATAGACCAGAATGTCCACCCAACGGTGATAGTCCTGGGATACAAGAAGGCTTATGACAGGGCTCAGGAGGTTCTGGAGGGCATGGGCATAGATGCCAGGGGCGATAGGAAGATGCTCCTCAAGATTGCCCAGACCGCCATGACCGGCAAGGGTATAGAGCTCTTCATGGGAAATCTGTCGGAAATAGCCGTGGAGACGGCTTCGGCCGTCGTGGGCGGAGGAACCTCTGATCTTGAAGAGAATGTAAAGATAGTCAAGATCCCTGGCGGCTCCCTGGAGGACTCCAGCATAAACTACGGCATAATCATGGAGAAGGAAGTAACAAGCCCCGGGATGCCCAAGAAGATCCAGAACGCTAGGATAATGCTCCTGGAAGGCACCCTCGAGATCAAGAAGCTTGGGACCGATGCCAAGATCTCCATAACCGACGTCGGTGGCCTTCAGAGCTTCAAGCAGAGCGAGGAGGACCTCATAGCCGGTCAGATAGATGCCATAGTAAAGGCCGGGGCCAATGTGGTCTTTGTACAGAAGGGCATAGGCAACTTCGCTCAGGGCTACCTGGCTAAGAAGGGTATCCTGGCCGTTCGCCGGGTCAAGGATGAGGATATGAAGATGCTGGCCTCTGCCACCGGGGCCAAGCTGGTGGGCGATCCCCTGCTGGTGAGATCCGAGGACCTGGGAAGCTGTGGCTTAGTCGAGGAGAGAAAGGTTGGCAAGGACAAGCAGATGATCTTCGTCGAGGGCTGCAAGAACCCCAAGGCTGTATCCATAATTCTCAGAGGTGTCTCCGAGGTCTTCCTGGATGAGATGGAGCGGGCCCTGGAGGATGCCCTTCACGTGGTCACTGATGTTCTGGAGTCAGGAAAGATCGTCCCCGGTGGAGGGGCGGCCGAGATTGAGGTGGCTGAAAACCTCAGGCAGTACGCCTCCACCGTGAGCGGCAGAGAGCAACTGGCGATCATAGCCTTCTCCAAGGCAGTGGAGTCCATACCTGTAACCCTTGCCGAGAACGGGGGCTTCAACCCTGTGGATTCCTTAGTGGCCTTGAGATCCAGCCATCAGGTAGGCCAGAAGATCAGCGGCATAAACATGAAGACCGGGAAGCCTGAGGACATGCTTGCCCAGGGAATCATTGAGCCTCTGAAGGTCAAGACCCAGGCACTCAAATCGGCAACTGAGGCCGCCACCATGATTCTACGGGTGGACGATGTCATCGCTGCCAAGAGGGAAGAGCTCAAGCCAAAGCCCGGCCAGAGCCCCCACGATTACACCAGGCCCGGCTTTGGAATGTAAGCCTTGGACCGGGGGGTGCAACAATAGCACCGGTCCATCCCTCCCTTATAGGCGGTGAATTCCAGTGGCGCAAGATACAAAAGCGGATGCTTTGGAGGACGTGAGCTTCGAGGCTCCCGAAGAAAGCCTGGAGGATCTCAAGCTTCGGCTGGAAGAGGCAAGGAAAACAGCAGACGAGCGCTTAGATCAGCTCCTAAGAGCCAGGGCAGAGGCAGAAAACGCCATGAAGATCGCCTGCAGGGCCAAGGAGGAGTACGCTCGATACGCCTCTGAAAAGCTGGTGGCCAAGCTCCTCTGCATCGTGGACAGCATGGAGCAGGCTGCCAAGCACGACGAGGGGGCTAAAGCCCTTTATCAGCAGCTTATGGATGTTCTAAAGACGGAAGGGCTGGAGCCCATAGAGTCTTTAGGCAAGAAGTTCGATCCTTACAGGCACGAGGCCCTTTACAGCGTCCCATGCAAGGGTGACGAAGAAGATGATACAGTGGCCAAGGAGATCTCGAAGGGATATACCCTCAACTCCAAGGTCATACGCTTTGCCAAGGTGGCTGTGGCCAAGCGGTGAAAACTTTAAATATTTACAATGTTATACTCATATAAGGAGATGACACCATGGCTAAGATCATAGGCATAGATCTGGGTACCAGCAACTCAGCTGCCGCAGTTCTCATAGGCGGCAGGCCTACCATTATTCCCAGCGCCGAAGGAACCAGCATAGGCGGCAAGGCCTTTCCGTCCTACGTAGCTTTCACCAAAGATGGCCAGGTTCTGGTGGGTGAGCCCGCCAGGAGACAGGCCGTGACCAACCCGGATGGAACCATTGCAGGCATCAAGAGAAAGATGGGTACTGACTACAAGATCAAGGTCTTTGGCAGGGAGTACACCCCTGAGGAGATCTCAGCCCAGATTCTAAGAAAGATCAAGAGCGATGCTGAGGCTTACCTTGGGGAGTCCGTGGAGAAGGTGGTCGTAACCGTCCCTGCCTACTTCAACGATAACCAGAGGCAGGCTACCAAGGATGCAGGGACCATCGCCGGTTTAGATGTGGTGAGGATCATAAACGAGCCCACCGCCGCAGCTTTAGCCTACGGCTTGGACAAGTCCGGAGATCAGAAGCTCCTGGTCTTTGATCTGGGTGGAGGAACCCTGGATGTCACCATCATGGAGATAGGCGAAGGGGTCTTTGAGGTCAGATCCACCTCTGGCGACACCCAGCTGGGCGGTAGGGATATGGACGAGCGCCTCATGGAGTACGTCCTGGAAAGCTTCAAGCGCGATTCTGGCCTTGACCTTAGAAATGACTCCATGGCCATGCAGAGGATCAGAGAGGCCGTGGAGATGGCCAAGATCGAGCTCTCATCGGTCCTTCAGACGACCATCAACTTGCCCTACATCACTGCTGATGCTACAGGTCCCAAGCACCTGAGCATGACCGTCACCAGGGCCAAGTTAGAAGAGCTGATCCGCGATGTGGTGGAGAGGTGCCGGGGGCCCATGATCCAGGCTCTCAAGGACTCCAAGATTGAGAAAAATCAGGTAGACAAGGTCGTTATGGTAGGCGGGCCTACTCGCATGCCTGTTATCCAGGAGTTTGTCAAGACCTTCCTTGGCAAGGACATAGAGCGTGGTGTGGACCCCATGGAGTGCGTTGCCATGGGCGCGGCCATCCAGGCGGGTGTTCTGGGAGGCGAGGTCAAGGATCTTCTCCTGCTGGACGTAACGCCCCTGGGCTTGGGTGTTGAGACCTTCGGAGGCATATCAACCAAGCTCATAGACAGAAACACCACAATTCCCACCAGAAAGAGCCAGATCTTTACCACAGCAGCCGACAATCAGACCTCGGTGGATATCAACGTCCTCCAGGGCGAGAGGCCCATGTCCAAGGACAATGTCTCCCTGGGGAGATTCACCCTAGTGGGAATTCCTCCGGCGCCAAGGGGCATTCCGCAGATCGAGGTCACCTTCGATATCGACGCCAATGGCATCCTCCACGTCTCGGCCAAGGATCTGGCCACTAAGAAAGAGCAGAGGATAACCATCAGTGCACCCCACAAGCTCAGCAAGAACGAGATCGATTCGAAGATCAAGGATGCTGAGAAGTACGCCCAGGACGACGCTAAATACAGAGATGAGATAGATACCAGAAACCAAGCCGACTCCCTAGTCTACGCCTCCGAGAAGATGCTCAAGGATGCGGACGATGTCGCCACTGCCGATCAGAAGGACAGGATCCAGAAGGGCATTGCAGAGCTCAAGGAGGCGCTGAGCGGTCCCGATGCCAAGAAGATAAAGGACAAGATGGAGGCCCTGCAGACTGCCATCTACGACCTATCCTCGGCCATGTACCAGAAGGCTGCCCAGGCTCAGCAAGCCCAGCAGCAGGCATCCCAGGGCCCTAACGCCGGACCTACTGGATCCGAAGGCCCAACGATGGACGCCGACTACGAGGTAGTAAACGATAAGAAGTGAAGGAGTTCAATAGATCAGTATGCCGGAGAAGAGGGACTACTACGAGGTTCTGGGAGTTGCCAGGGATGCGAGCGAGAAGGACGTAAAAAGTGCATACCGCAAGCTCGCCATGAAGTACCATCCTGACAGGTCCGACGCCCCGGACGCCGAGGAGAGGTTCAAGGAGATCTCAGAGGCCTACGCAGTCCTCGCCGATCCGGATAAGCGGAAGCAGTACGACCAGTTTGGTCACTCGGGCATAGATGGCAGGTATACTCAGGAGGACCTATTTAGGGGCGCCAACTTCGAGGACCTCCTTCGAGGCGTTGGCTTCGGCAGCGGGGAGAGCATCTTCGACGTCATCTTTGGAGGGGGCGGTAGGCGCGGTCCTGCCAGGGGACGAGACCTAAGGTACGATCTTGACATAAGCCTGGAGCAGGCGGCTCAAGGCCTGGATAGAACCTTGGACGTGCCCAGGACCGAGCCCTGCCCGACCTGCATCGGAAGCGGAGCCAAACCTGGTACTGACCTCGTAAGCTGCCACAACTGCAGCGGCAAGGGCCAGGTCACCTCTGTCAAGAGAACGCCCTTTGGCCAGATGATAGCTTCCAGCCCCTGCCCTGCCTGCGGTGGCAAGGGCAGGATCATTTCGGACCCCTGTACCGAGTGCGGGGGCTCAGGACTTGTTAGAAGGACCAGGAAGATCAACATCAAGATACCTCAGGGCGTGGATGACGGCGTCCACCTGAAGCTCAAGGGCCAGGGTGATGCCGCGCCCCCAGGAGGCATCCCCGGAGATCTCTACGTCTTCGTCAACATCAACCCCCATCCTATATTCCAACGAATGGAAAGTGATCTGCTTCAGGAGGTGCCCCTAAGCGTGACCAAGGCATCTCTCGGGGACGATCTGGAGGTGCCAACCCTTCAGGGCAGGGCCAGGATCAGGGTCCCCCCAGGAACCCAGAGCGGGTCCGTCTTCAGGCTGAAGGGCAAGGGCATGCCCAGGCTCCATGGTTCGGGGGTGGGAGACATGCACGTCAAGGTCAGCGTCATGGTTCCAGTCCGGCTGACTCCCAGACAAAAGCAGCTGATGGAAGAGCTAGCAGCCGAGTTTGGGGAGAAGAGTACCCCCCAATCTACTCCTCAGGGCAAGCCATCAGACAGATCAGACAAATCCTCTGATAAAGATAAGAGCATCTTCAATAAGATAGTAGATGAAGTCAAGGGCGCCGTGCGCTGATCTCGGCCTCCAGCGCTATTTTGACGCGCTCGTACTCAGCCACTAGTATGCTCGCCTTCTGAGATGCCCCCTCCAGGTTTCCTGATCGGGCCATATCTTCCAGGCTCTTGGATATGGATGAAAGCCTCATGGCGCCAACGTAGGCGCTGCTGGATTTTAGGCTGTGAGATGCGATCTGCAGGCCCTTGGCGTCTCCTGAAGCTGTAGCCTTCTTTATGGCTGTGATCTTATCTGGAGAGTGCTTGAGAAATAGGCCTCCGACCTCCTCTATTATATCAGGATCCCCATCTTCCTGAAGCTCCTTTAAGCTGTCCAGCACCGACCTATCAAGAGCATCCGATGTGCCGAATCCTTCAGACATTATAACCTCTCTAATTTTTCCCCATCTCTCTTGCCAGCCCTAATAATTAGTAAGTTTATTTACTTATCGCCCCAGCTGCCCCAGAGGATCTCGTTTGGCTTTTTTAGAACAACGCCTAGATAAGGCTTCTCTAAGCTCCTCCTTCTTCATGGATTTTGCCAGATAGTCCTCCATACCTGCGGCAATGTATCTCTCTATCGTCTTTCAGGGCATAGGCGGTGATGGCTATTATCCTGGGCCGCTGTTCCTTTGACCACCTTTAGTGAATGGCCCTGGAGGCATCCAGGCTGTCCATCTCTGGCATCTGTGTATCTATGGGGGGATCACATCGTAGGGACGGCGCTCCAGGGCCTCCAGCATCTACAGGCCATTGGTAGCGAGGTCGCAGCTATAGCCTTAGCCTTTCCAGGGCGAAGGCCTTTCCTGGGGCATGGTGGAGGTAGGACGGTTTGATGGGCTCTAGGCCTCTGGCCCATGGAGGTAAGCATTAGGGTGGGAGTGTCCATCCACCTCTTCCTGATCTCCTTGGCCAGGGCAGCTTCGTCCATCTGGGGCATGTTCACATCCAGGATAGCTATGTCAAAGGTATCCTTCTCCAAAAGATTCAAAGCTTCTTTACCTGAGGAGGCAAGCCTCGGCTGCACCCCCCTGGAAGGGAGCTGATGGCCTAAGATCATTCTGTTAGTTCTGTTATCATCCACCACCAGAGCTCTCTCTCCCTTTATCTGGAGGCTGGCCCTTCTTGCGGGCTTGAGTTCCGGAGCATCTTTGGCCACGACCGTGAAGTTGAAAGTGTACTCTTCCCCAGGAGTGGATTCTATCCGTATCAGCCTTCCCATCTTCACCACCAGGCACTTGCTTATGACCAGGCCAAAGTCGGGGCCTCCGTACCTCCTGGTGACTGTCGCGTCTATTTGTGGGAAAGGCAGGAAGAGCTGACCTATCCTCTCTTTTGGGATACCTATGCCCGTGTCTTTGATAGCGAAGTGGGCTTCGCAGTCTCCTCCATCGCAGGTGTGGCTCTTTGCCCTCACCACCATTTCTCCGTGATCGGTAAATTTGACAGCGTTGGAAAGCAGGTTGGCAAGAACCTGGTGCATCCTCATGGGATCGCTTATAACAACCTCTGGGATCCCCCTATCCACCTCGTAGGCCAGATCCAGAGGCTCTTCTCCAAGGCTGCGGCAGCCACCTGACCCAGGGCATCTTCGATGCAGTCCCTCAGATCGAAAGGACGATTACCGAGTTCCAGCTTTCCGCTGCTCCCTTTCAGCTCTGACCTTCTCAGTGAGGTCGGACCAGGAGGCCACAGCACCCGTTTCCACCACCCTCCATTATGGGCACGGCACTGAAGCTTCCATCATTAAGCTCGCCCCTGGGTCCCTTGAAAAGATACTCTTTGCCCCTAACGTCTTCTACTCTCATAGCCCTCTGGCATAGGGACTTATAATCCTCTGTGGCCTTGATGCCATCTCCCAGGACCGATAATCTCAAATTGAGCTCTTTCTGACTCGGAACTGCTGGATCGAGGCCAAAGGCGGCCTGGACTGCAGAATTAGGCCTTATCGCCCTTAGGTTATGGTCGTAAATTACCACCGGCTGAGTTAGGGGTGAAATGACTGCCTCCAGGATACTATTATAAGTCTCGGCATCCATTGCCAGCCTCTTAACCTCTGCCATGGCTTCACGGAGCTCTCTAAGGACAGCTCAATGCTCTGAGGTGAGATCGATGGACCAGGAGTGCTGGTTTTATTACCCTCCCCTCGGGATTGGATAGCTTAGAGATTCCTGGTGGTAGGTAATTGTCACCCGTGAGCTGCTCCGCCAATCCTAGATATCTGGGGCGACGCGGCCCAGGTATTCGATTAAAATCCCCCCTTAAAATAAGGTATCAGGGTTAATTTCTATAATGAGTATCGACCTTTTGAGTCTCCCTCTTTTGCCAAAACCGGCTTGCATTCACGAGAAAGAACGTGTCTATCGAAGGACATGATGCCAGCTTGTCTCTGGAAATCAGGTACCTGCAGGCTTAGCCCAACCTTAGATTTGTTACGTTCGTTAGAGGGAGCTTGTGTCCGGATAAACGCATCTGTATAACAAATAAAAATAACTATAGTTATATAGCTTCTCTCCTCTTACGCCAGCCTGTTCTGAGTGCTCACCCACAAGGCCCTTTGAGGAAGCGGTGATCTCAAGGTCAATATGCGCGAGACTCTATATGCCCTTACAGCGTATGTGCTCCCTTAGGTCTTGCTCTCCGACATCACCCAGCTTGGACTCCATGGATGCCTCTTTATCCAGGCGGTAGTCGATGTTCAGGGTGGTCATGATCCTCTGGAGCCCACTCTCGGCAAGCATCTGATTGACCGAGTTTATAATATCCAGAAGGTCTTTCAGGGTCTCGGTCTCTACAGAGGTGGACATGGGCCCTGGAAGGTAGCTTATGCCCTCTTCATCCAGAAGCTTGTATACAGCCTTAACGTAATCTCCCAGGCTTGTGCCCGCTCCCACGGGTATTATCCTGAAATCGGCAACAATCATAGTAATAACTTTTACTCTCAAAGTATACAAAACTTTTGAGATTTTCTTTCCATCCATTTTCAAATACAAAGGATCATTCTAAGCCCCTTATGGGTGATATAACAGAAAAGGTAAACCCGGGTAAGGCCGTAGAAGATATGGTTACTTCTTTGGCGATGCTATCCAGAGATCCTTTCATTAAGCAAAGCGCCGTCCTCTTTGCCTCATCCCTGGCCTATGGGGCTTTCAACTATCTTTACCAGGTATACATCGCATCATTTTTAGGTCTCGGGAGATAATGGAATCTTTGGGTCCATCTTTGCCCTATTTTACATGGCTTACGCCTTCTCCAGAGCCACGCAAGCAGGAGGCGCAAGGTTCGTATCGGAGCTCCTGGCTCCAGAAAGACCTCCGTGGCCCTGGCTTTTACCAGGAGTCTTCTGGCCAAAGTCCTGGCAGCAGGCCTCCTGGGATTTAGACTCCTGTACGTTGCTCTTCCTTGGGTTGGGGTTTTCCTCAAGATTCAGCCGGGAAATATATCCCTGATCCTAGGCATTCTGGTGGTCATCTCCACCCTGATGCCTGCAGTCTCAGAGGTGCTTCAGGGCCTTTAGAGGTTCTACTGGCTGGCCACAGTCAACATCATGGCCTTTGCCCCCAAGCTCCTATTCGGCATAGCCCTTGTGGGCCTGGGATTCGGCATCTTCAGAGCACATGGGTAATCTTAAAGATGTTAATTATGATTCCAGTCAGGTCTTGGGAGACAGGAAGGCCGATGAGATAAGCGCTGGTTTTAAGATATGAGAATTCTATTGCCCTTTGGCCAATGCTTTCTACACCAACATGTTCTGTGATCTGAAGACATCACTTAAGGTGGGAGCCAAGCTGGTGTTATGAATATCCTGGTGACCAGGGTAACGGGGCTCATAGGAAGCCGTCTTATCAGGGCCTTAGTAGATGAGCACGATGTGAGGCGCCTGGTCCACAGTGGCATCTCGAAGGAGGTGCTGGACTCATGAGCATAGATTTCCGTGGGCGATCTACTAGACCAGGAATCCCTAAAAAAGGCCTTGAAGGGAATTGAGGCCGTCTATCACGCAGCGGGGATTTTGGGGAAATGAGTGCTTCCTTCCCCAGATCTACTGGGACGCTCATGCCAAAGGCATATCTAATTGAAGGGGTAAGTCGCTCTGTTCATTGCAGTTTGGCCGGGGCGACGGGGCCTTCGGCTCTTTACGAGACCTTCAAGGCCAGGGGAGAGGCTGCCCCTGGGAGTTTTGGAGTTCAAAAGGGCTGTCTGGGGTGGTATCGAGGCCTGAGTTCGTCTACGTCCCGGGTGACCGACATGCCTTCTGCCTCTTCCGGACCATACGAAAAAGGCGCTTTCATCCCATCGATGGAGGCGGGGCAGTCTGGCACACCACATATGTGGGCTACCTGACCGGAGGGCTCGTGCTCTGCTTGAAAAGCCCGAAGGCTGTAGGCCATGTCTATCTGATGGCGGGCAAGATGTACGCTACCATAAAAGAATTCTCATCCCTGATAACCGACGCCCTGAGCGTTCCCAGGCCTTCTTTTTCCGTTTCCAAGGGCTTCTGCCTACTCCTGGTCAGAGCCATGGAAAGAGCAGCCGGAGTTTTTGGAATCAATCCTCCCTTAACCCCTTCACGGATTGGCATCTTCTGCAGGAGCAGCGGCTGCAGTATTGGGACGGCGGCCAGGGATCTGAGCTACAGGCCTGGCGGTCAGCCTGGAAGAATGCATCAGTAGGGCGGTGGGGTGGTACCAGGATAATGGATGGTTTTCTTAGAGCTGACAGTTACCTTGGGATGGTTAAAGGTGGATAGATAAGCAGGCCTAACCTTGGAATGGTTACTCATTTCAACCCCTTCGATAAGATCAGGAGTGGGGTAGATGCTGTAAACTACAGGCTCTCCACCGCCTTTGTCGGCCTTGGGTGCGATACCGGGATGATGACCATTGGACTGCTAAAGAAGGAAACCATAACTTCACCAGAAGGCGTAAACCTAT
>DAXJ01000072.1:0-1939 GCA_002506335.1 Methanosaeta sp. UBA114 | reverse complement strand
GGATGCCTTGACCCTCGTCAACGAGGTGCCCTTAAGCGATGCTACATTATATTACGGTCAAAGTATCAATGATACGCCCTGTCTTCGATGATGGCCTTAACAGGGTTTGGATATATCCTGATATAAAACTTGGAACAACGATCTAATCTATTTTGGCAGGATTTGTAAAAGAAAGGGCATCGACCTCTTGGTATGAGCGGTAAGGTTACTTAAGGATAAGGGCCTTTCTATGTCGACGATCATCATGGGAAAAGGGCCCTGAATTGGGAAGATGTGAGATTTGGGCCTGAGATTGGGCCTGGTGAAGGAAGTATCCTTTCTTGGTGGAAGCACTTATTCGGACAGCGATCATTATCTAGACGCCTCACCCTGGAGGAGAGCTGGGCCCATGGTGTGCCCACCATTGGCTGGGATCTGCTGGTACTCAAGAAAATGATGGTTGAGGAAGCCAATGGATTATCTGACCCTCGATTACTACTACAAGGGGTTGCCTTTGGAGGGCCTGGCCAGAATTTGCTCCTTCCAGGATATGTATACCCCAAAAGCTATACAAGTCTGACCAGGGCACTGCGGAATTCCATAGCATCCGACGGCCGTGATATGGCAGGCGGAAGGTCAGCCTACACCAGGTTGATTTATCCTAGGAAAATATACCCGGAGACAGTAATTAATGCCATTAAAGATATAAAGGCAAACAGCTTTCGCCATGCAGGGATAATTATGAGAAAAATAGTATTAATCGTTCTACTCCTCGCACTGACTTCCCTGGCCCAAGCCCAGGGAGACTATAATGACGGCCTGCAGCTAGGGCTCGAAGCAGGCTACAACGTCGTCCAGGCGCTCATACATAAGGACAACGCAGCCTACGAGACTGCTGCCCAGGCCTGGAATTGCCTTGTGAAGACGGCTTTCGAGTCGACCCAAGCAACTACCTACCTTCTGCCTGTATCATCCGAGCAGAACGCATCGGCACCCACGCAGATTACAGCAGCGCCCGCCCAGAACAATACCGCGCAGGGCTTACATGTAACTTCACCGGGCCCGGATGGAAAGATGCTGATTAGACCGTCCCATGCTTTCGACACCTCCGCCCCGCCAGGCGATATAAATGAGGATTGGAAGCCTTCGGATATTATTTTAAAATGACTCCGGGCTAGTACCCGCCAATCCCTTGGCGGGATGCCGCCCCTATTTAAGATCCTACAAGGTGATGGCTTGCGCCTTCAGTTACGGGGTGATCATGCATCTCATGGAAGGCTTCACCGAGACCAATGGGTTGACCACTACAGAGGGGCTCAGTTTGAGGATCAGCAGCTTGAAGTTGGAGATCCAATCCTAGTTAGGAAGCTGGATATGTTTGGTGGGTCAACGCTGATCATAAGAGCCAGGTTCTTATCGGTCTGATCTATCATGGGGTTGAGATCATTACCTGTGACGGCGGTTGCGTTATCGTACTGGTTACGATCATTGGTATCCATGAGCAGGACTCCTAGATTGAAATGGCTCTGGTTCGCTGAGGCTTCTTTCTCGCCTGGGCTGCTGGAAGCATTGGTGGAGTTCATCTGAGTTTTGCTATTGCCGGTGCTGAGAACACCCATGAGGTTCTTCTGGTCCTGATCTATATTGGAGCCCCAGGCCTCGGCTAGGTTTCTTTGGCTCAAGGTGTTGCCAACCCATGCCACGGTCATGACGTCCCTAGAATACTGATCTACATCGAACCCTGACTAGAACTGATAATTGATCCGGTTAATGTTGTTTCTGCTTCGTGACTCCTCCCCAGAATTTATTCGGGGGATTCTAGGTTTAACCTTTAACCAAGGACTGTAATCCCAGCAGAAGGATATTCTTAGCAGCATTAAGATCTCTATCCATAATCAGTCCGCTGACAGGGCAGTTATGGATCCTTTGGGATAGATCTTTTGGAACCAGAGATCCGCAT
>DAXJ01000081.1:16526-20302 GCA_002506335.1 Methanosaeta sp. UBA114 | reverse complement strand
CTTTATCAGCCGCCCCAGCAACTACTTTTGCGAGTCATTTCCACAAGATCGCAGAGTTTATTGGCATTCTCCCAATACCGTCTGCATTCCTGTCCTGTCTTCCAAGGCCGGTCTCACCACGGCACCCGTGCTTCCATCCCCGACCACAGCCATGCCATGAAGCAACATCCAGGGTTGGACGACCTCAATATCTCTTTCCTGGCCGCCGTTTCTGTATGAACTAATAGATATGGCACACCCAGCTTTGTCCTTAAGTCTTAAGCCTTTTAAGAAATGCATTGTCCTGTCGAATACGGCCTTGAGCTTGGCAGGGACATTTCCAAATAGCGCTGGTGTAGCTATGATGATACCGTCTGCCCTCTCCAAGGCATCATAGAAATTTGACACGTCGTCATCAACGGAGCATGGCCGTCTCGCGCCGCGATAGCACCCCCCGCAGCCTGCGCAGTATTTAATATCGGATTCATAGCAATGGAGACTCTCGGCCAGAAAGCCCCGCTCTTAGGCAGCCTTGAGCACTTCGTCCAGCAGGTACTCAGTATCAGCTCCTTCTTTCAAACTTCCGGCTATGCCAAGGATCCTCATGACGATTTCATTCCTCAATGTCTGTGTGCCAGATTCCCTCGCCAATATGATGCTTTTTCGGCGATCGCAATCTTAATATCTTGAGTCCCATTTATATAAGGGGGCGTTGCATGCACGCTGATATCACCTCTATGCTTGGCCTGGACGTTTACACACAGAAGGGAATCTTCGTGGGAAGGGTGGATGATGCCGTAATAGATCCCGAGCAAGGGATTGTGAGCGGCCTTGCCTTGGGAAACATCAACAAGGAGCTCTTTGACCATAAGGGCAAGGGAGTCGTGATACCTTACAGGTTGGTTACGGCTATAGGCGACATAATCCTCATGAGGCACCTGACCAGAAATGGCCAAGCCAATAGGGAAGACGAGTAGCTGGGAGAGCTATTCCGGGCTTAAGGTCAGGGGGCCGGCGGTAGTCAGGGCTGACGGCAGGGGCTTTCACAAGATCCTGGAGGGCAGAACGAAGCCCTACGACCTTAATTTTGCCAGATCCATGGCAGGAGCGGCAGCCAGGCTCATTGGGGAGTCGGGGCTGACACCCATTATGGCGTTCACCTTCTCGGATGAGATAAGCATCCTGTTATCTGAGACACCCTTCAGCGGCCGGGTGGAGAAGCTGGACTCGGTCATTCCATCCTTTCTGTCGGGAGCCCTTTCCCTGGATCTTCAAAGGGTCGTATCCATGGACGCTAGGGTAATTCCTCTTTGCCCCGGTGAATTTGTAGAATATCTAGGAGATAGGCAGGATGAGACCTGGAGGAACTGCGTTTTCTCCTATGGATTCTATTCCCTGGTAGCTGAGGGAAAGAGCCGGGCTGAGGCCATGGGGGTATTGAGAGGTCTAAAGGAGTCTGAGATCCATGAGCTTCTCTTCGATAGAGGGATAAATTTGGCCAAGACCCCAGCCTGGGAGAGGAGAGGGATTGCAATCTACAGAAAAGGGGATGAGGTGATTCAGCTTTGGGATCTGCCCCTCTTCAGATCGGAAGAAGGCAGAAAGCTTATAGAAAAGATCAGCCGGCCATTTATAGCTTAGGTAATTGCGCACCGTTTGCCCCTAACTTTAAGTTATGGAGCACTACATAATAGAATTGGGGTGACTGGTCTCTGATGAAAAGATACCTCTTCAATATCCTTGTGATAGACTGTATGGTCTTTCTTGCCCTTCCTGCAGGCAAAAAGAGTTCTGCATTATGTCAAGGCAAAGGCTAAGGCATGCTAAGTGCGGTTATGATTTTAGGCTTTTTAATGGCACAAGCTTTTCTACAATTAGGCTCTCCGCGTCTAAATTCTAAGCGTCAGCACGATAAGGCTTAGGAATTAAGGAATAATCGATAATATTAAAACCCATAAGACATAGATATCTTTAATAAAAAGGAGTGAATGGCTGAAAAATGTTTTGATTTAAGCGTTTGTTATGTGATTCCTTTATGGTTTTAACGATGCATCTTTAGAAAGACGACCAAGTTCATCACTCGCTTCATGCTATCAGCAGCCATACCAGCACCCTATGAGAAAATCTTTTATAGAAGATCAAATACTGTGATCCTGATAAGACGTGTGGAGGACGCTAAATGGCTGGAATGTCAGGAACCCCTGTCATCATCCTTAGAGATACCCGCCGGGAGACGGGCAAAGACGCACTCTCCAACAACATCATGGCCGCAAGAGCTGTGGCCAACGCAGTTCGCAGCACCCTCGGCCCCAAGGGCATGGACAAGATGCTCGTGGACGCCCTGGGCGATGTCACCATCACCAATGACGGAGTCACTATTCTAAAAGAGATGGATGTTCAACATCCTGCCGCCAAGATGATCATTGAAGCATCCAAGACCCAGGATACCGAGGTTGGAGACGGTACCACAACCGTGGCTATCCTGGCAGGAGAGCTTCTGAAGAAGGCCGAGGACCTTCTGGGCATGAATGTCCACCCGACCCTGGTTGTGGAGGGCTACAGGCTGGCAGCCGAGAAGTCCCTGGAGCTTCTAAAGGAGATGGCAGAGAACGTCAAGCCCGATCAGAGGGATATGCTAATTAAAATCTCCAAGACCGCCATGACCGGTAAGTGGGCTGAGTCCGTGGAGGGCAAGCTTCCCGAGTATGCCGTCGACCTGGTCCTGAACGCCGTGGAGGACAGGAACGGCAAGATGGTCTTCGATATGGACGCCATCAATCTGGAGAAGAAGGTCGGAGAAAGCCTTGAGGATTCGGAGCTCTTAGAGGGTCTCATAGTGGACAAGCAGAGGGTCCACAAGAACATGCCCGAGAGGGTAGAGAACGCCAAGATCGCCATCCTCATGGTCGCCATCGAGGCCAAGGATACCGAGACCAAGGCCGAAATTAAGATCACCTCCTCAGACCAGTTCCAGATGTTCATGGACAGGGAGAGGGAGCAGATCAAGGCCGTGGCGGACAAGGTCCTGGCCACTGGAGCCAATGTGGTCTTCTGCCAGAAGGGCATCGATGACATGGCCCAGCACTACCTGGCCAATGCCGGAGTCCTGGCTTTAAGAAGAGTCATCAAGAAGGACATAGAGAAGCTTGCCAAGGCCACCGGTGGAAGGGTCATCACCAGCCTGGAGGAGATGGGCCCCCAGGATTTGGGCCAGGCAGCAGTCGTTGAGGAGAAGCGCGTCGGAGCCGGCGTCATGACCTTCATCACAGGTACCAAGAACAAGGCCGTAACCCTCCTCCTGCGCGGCGGTACCCAACAGGTGGTCAACAGCGCCGAGAGGGCTTTGGATGATGCCATCCACTCCGTGGCCGATGTCGTAGAGGATGGAAAAGTCCTGGCAGGTGCAGGAGCCCCTGAGATGGAGCTATCCATGAAGCTTAGGCAGTATGCTTCCACCTTCAAGGGCAGAGAGCAGCTGGCAGTTAAGAAGTTCGCCGAGGCCCTGGAGATCGTGCCCAGAGCCCTGGCCGAGAACGCAGGCCTAAACCCCATTGACAAGCTGGCCGAGCTTAGAAAGGCCCACGAGACCAGCAAGCAGGCAGGGCTCAACGTCTTTACCGGCAAGATCGAAGACATGTTCTCCCAGGGTGTAGTCGAGCCCCTGAGAGTAAAACTTCAGGCAATCGAATCTGCCACCGACGCGGCTACCCTGGTCCTGAGGATCGATGATGTGCTCGCCTCCACCAAGAAGCCGCCAGAGCGCGGTGCGCCAGGTGGAATGCCGCCTGGAATGATGG
>DAXJ01000081.1:0-16238 GCA_002506335.1 Methanosaeta sp. UBA114 | reverse complement strand
GTGGAATGCCGCCTGGAATGATGGGCGGAGCGCCCCCGGGGATGTTCTAAATCCCCATCCCCAATCCGTTTTCTATATTTTTGCTTGCATCTTTGAAGTTTTTGAAATCTTTTCTCCGTTCCGTTCTCTGCTGATTTAGCTATCAATTACATCAGCTTTATAAACACAGACTTTTAATTTATATAGGGGCTAGAAAGGGATGGATGATTATATTACAGGACTATTATTGGTAATATTCATAGCATTAGCTTTTATAACCCTTCTGGCCAAGGAATCCCGGTTAAAAAAGCTTCATTCTGATAAGGGTCTTTTACTCAAGGATAACATGGACCTAAGCCGAAAGATTTCATTGATGGAGGAGGAATCGCATCGCCTCCGCAAAGCCTATACCGCCAGGTGGAAGGACAGGGCTGAAAAGCTTCAGATGGAGCTTAAAGAGGCCAAAAGAAGCGCCGAATACCTGGAGGCCAAAAAGATGGAGAACCTGGATGCTTTGGCCCGTGAAACCCGTGAAGTCCGACCCATGGTCATCTTCCTCGATACGTCCATAGGGATTACAACCCTCAGGGAAGCCCTGATAGATATGATCTCAAGGGCTGAGTTCGAAGTAGACCTGGTATCGCCATGGATCAAAGAATTTGCCTGGCAGGCGATAAGGGATGAGCTTCAATTTTTCACCGATCATGGAGGCAGCCTCAGAGTCTTCACCAGGCCCAGCGCCGGAGATAGCGGTCAGGGTGTGAGCATGGAGGTGAGAGAGAATATAAGGAGGATCGGCGGAGAGATCATCCTCGTGGAAGGCCTCCATGCTAAGCTCTACCTAGCGGACAGGAGAGAGGCGATTGTTACATCTGCGAACCTCACCAAGGGGGGTTTGGAGATCAACTTGGAATCGGGAGTTCTTATCAGAGATCCTGATGCATTGAGGGATATCGGGGATTTTTTAGACGGCCTCTATAGGTTGAAGGTCGAAACGCGGTAATGTAGCACAGTCGCCATGATTTTTAAGAAAGGAAGCTCAAATAATTGAGGTATCTCATCTCTTGCGCTAGAAGGGAGTTCGATCTATGAGAGAGGTGATGGTCTATGGCGCAGGGGCGATAGGTTCCTTTGTGGGCTATATCTGCTTTCTGAGATAGCAGATGCTCAAAGAGCTGATACTAGGGAAATTAAAAGAAAGGTTACCGAGGGCAGCGCCGTAAGAAATGTAGCTCTCCTGGGCAGGAAGGGCCATGTCCAGAGGATAAAAGAGTCCGCCCTGAGGATAAATACGCCTGAAGAATCAAGATCCATCCGCTTCAATCATGCCTTCTCCAGCCTGAAGGAACCGGAAACCTCAGACTTTCATCCTAATCTAGTGGTGGTCTGCGCCAAAGCCCCATCCCTTCCTGATCTCCGCGCCGAAATCATGAGCTTGGACGCCCTGGATGAACATGCCTTAAGGGTGTCGACTTCATATTGCTGAGGGATGGTCTTGGTAACCGCGAGGCCCTTGATCTACATTTGAATGAGGCGTATCAGGGCTCCACCTCTCTAGGCATCCAGTTCCTCGAGGATGGTGTAATCGACCTCAAAGGAATAAGGGCCCACCTTTTTCGAGGATGGCACACCTGATAAAACCAGGAGCTTTTTGAAAGAGCGCTTCGATGAGAAGGGTTTTGGGGTGGAGTTTTCTCCTGACTTCAAGAGCCTTCAGTGGAAGAATCTCATGGTCAATGCCGTGGCCAATCCAATAAGTGCCACAGTCCGGAAGAAGGATGAAGCTACTCATTCCAAGGATATGGAATCGACCGTCGAGATAATAGTCGATGAGTGCCTGGCTGTAGCATCACTAGAAGGAATAGAGATGGACAGGAAAAACGCTCTGGAGTTCGTTCGCTCCATCATATCCAAGAACTCCTAAAATACCACCAGCATGTTCCAGGACGTCCTCAAGGGCAAGAAGGATTGAGCTCAACTCCATCAACTGCTATATTTGACATCACTCATTGACAGCTCCCCGAAAGCCTCACCACTAACACAGACGTGATTGAGTTATTTAAAGCATCGTGAGACACTGTTAGCATAACTAGAGGTCAAGTAATTAGCGATTTAGCTATTAACGCTTCTTAGAACAATATAAGTACAAGTGCAGATTCCATCAGGAGTGGCAAAAAGATTCAAGGTCTTTGCCATCGTGTAATAAAATTTTCAAATCAGTAAATTAAAGCATCAATAAACGAGAGCTTCCAAGGATCACCCATGCCCTCCTGCTATCCTGTAAACATCCCTGGTGCGCTGAAGGGTAAATGTATCCAATCCTTCACGGCTCCTCTCTAGAATGGAATCCCCTATGGATTTTGGCAGGTAGATCTCCTGATCTCCCAAGGAGAGTTTGAAGGCCTTGTTGTTGGGATCCAGGACCATATCCTTGTATTTGCCGGTGATTCTCTCGCCGATTCTCATGGATCTATGTTCCGTAATCTCACCGTATTAATCATTATCCTTACGAATATTTCACCATTTCCCTAGGAGATGGATGGCCAGGACGAAGATCCCAGTTTGGGCTGTCCTCAGCCTGCCAAATTATCAGCTCAAAGGACTTCTGCAGCTATATTTTTGTCGCGGCAGATCAAGTTGATGCTTTTACTCGGGACATTGAGGTAGTAAAACCTCAGGCTGTCCTGCCCTCACCCACCTATGAGGTCGTAACCGCCTGCATTCCTATAGGCGTATTCGACTGCCGTCTGGGTCTTTCCTATGCATTCGGGGTCCACCATGACGTGGGTTCCAGGCCTTGATCTCAGATCTTCAAGGAGCCACTCCCGTCCAGGCCTCTATGAGATCCCTGGGCCACTGGTACTCCGGGAGCCATACGTGTCTGCGTTCTGGCTCCCGACTGAATGGTGTAAGTTGGATAACCGATATGCACCTTAGGAGAAAGAATTGGGGAAACCTTCCCGGCGGAGGAAACAGAGCATGGCCTGAGATTCGTTTCGCCAGGTCTATCTGCCTTAGGTCTATCGTCCCCGCGCCGAGAGGTGAAGAGATCTGCCATGGAGATCTCTTAGACCTGTGATGAAAAGAATTTTCCGTAGGTTATCACCTGGCCGTCGAGCGCCCATCGATCTTGGACATGATGTTGCTGGCTACATAATCCCTATGAGCTTCCGCTTTCAATGCGACGGTGCTGACCTTCATGTTCTCCTTGGCGTAGCCCAGGAACTTCAGACTAGAGTTAAAGGTTTCAGTACCTGCGCTGACAATGAGACCTGTGACGAAGACATCCAGGGCTCCTGCATCGATCCCCATGGGGGCAAGGACGCTTATATGGCTGCCGTAAGCTATGGTTAAGCCAACGACCATGGATATAACTCCAAGGAAGAGCTTTTTATCGCCTTCTCCTACCAGCTTATTCATAACCGGATCTAAGATCTCCAATAGTTGCTGTATTGCCAGGCCCACCATAAAGACCGGAGCCAGTGCCATTATCATAGAGTCCATTTTTACCCCTCTTTAGGTAGAGACACATTACACAATAAATATTTATTGGTTGAGTTGTATGCTATAAGAACCGTGAAGGTCCCGGGCCTGGATGTGACCCTGGGCTATGGACATCGTCCTTTAGTGCAGCATACGGTGGCTATCGCTCCATCGGCAGCCTTGGGAGAGCTAAGTATTACGGCCTTGCATACGTATACCCCCTCGTAATGCCTACCTGGGTAGATGGTAGGCAGGTCCAGGACTGCCTTGAAGGTTCCATCAAGCACTGTGGTTACCGCCTGGAAGGCCGCTCGGTCATCGGGATCAACAATCTCAATCCTCAGGCGCTCTCCGTCCAGGGGCGGCGCGATGGATCCCTTGAGGACGATAACCGTCTCGGTAGAGGTTTCCTTATCTTCCTCCAGGCTGATTTCGACGACACGCTTGGAAGCCACCCTTACCTGGGCCCCGCCAATGGGAAGCATGAAGTAGGCCTGCTGCTTGAGTACTGGAGGTCGTGGCACTGCTTGCAGAGCCAGTACCGTCACGCATGTATATGACCCGCATCCCCCTGCCACACTTTGGGCACCGCGTGTAGAACATGAAGCCTCCGAAGTGCCTGGGTACACGCTCTAGGCGAAAGGTCGACTTGACCTTCGTCTGCGGCCCATCGTTGATGGAGAAATGGTAGGATAGAGTCAGTACATCATGGTGTAGAAATATGCTCACACGCTGTGGTTGTGCTAAGTCTTTTAGGCTTTTTCTTTTTATCATTCTATTTATAATCCCTTTAACTATTAATATCGACCTCTATCGATCCCATGGCACATATATCGAGGGCATGAGTTTGTCGGCGACCACTTTATCTTCGATTCTGGAAGGTAAAACTCGGCCACCACCGGGGCGTGATCCGACTCAGGGTAGAAGATCCTTTGGGTAAAGACTGTGGACTCGCCGTGCAAAAGCTCATTGTGGACCTGGGAGCCCGTGAAGTAGGCCAAAAGGGTCCTAGAGATGAGGATGTGGTCGAGCATCTTTCCCTTGCCATTATGGAGGAAGGAGTACCTGGCAGGGCCAGGAACGTTTCTTTCCGCGGGAACAAGGACTCTCATGGCCAGATCTAGGTTTCCTGTGTTCTCGATATCTCCCCTTATAGCCTCCAAGGCAACCTCGTCGAACTCCTCATTGAAATCACCGCAGACCGCTATGAGGGCGTATAGGTCCTTATCGAACAGGCCGTCTACCAGCATCCTGGTCTCCAGGGCCTGTCCTATCCTCTTCATGGATGAGATGAAGACCCCTTCGGCCCAGCCTGAGGCCGTTCTCCAGGCGGTATCATTGATCCTCTGGCCGGAGATGTTGCTGGGCTTTCTGGACTTGAGGTGAAGGTTTATGACGTCTAGGATAAGGCCGCCGGGCAACTTTATCTTGGCGTGAAGGATGGGCCTCTCCCAGGTGATCTCTTTAGCCCCCAGCTCCTTGGGCCCAGCTGTGACCTTCTGGTACTTGGGGGCCGGGGCGAAAAGGTGAGTGTATTGGTGGTACTCTACGATCTCATACCTGCTCAATACCACCAGGTTCCTGTTCTCATAGGCATCACCTCTACTTCCGAAGGTGGTGTAGACCCTGTGGAAACCTTCGTAGGGCGTGCACTCTAAAAGCTTGTTTAAGGCCAGGAGGCGCATCTGACCATGCTCCTTCTGGCCACAGACCTCCTGGAGGCAAAGGATATCGGCGTTGAGGCGGATGAGCTGGGGACGAAGGATGGGAATGCGCTCTTCCAGGGAGGGGATTCTATCCCTGCGGTCGTCTAAATTGAGCATGTTGAAGGTAGCTATGCGAAGTTTGGTGGCCATTAGGTCTCGCCTAAGCGATGGATTGAAGTTTCTGGGATTTATATTTACGGTCAGCCATGGAGTATCCTTCGAGTATACATCACTATTTTGATGAGATTTGAAAATATAGGGGAAAGGATAGGAGCCTCTTTTCCCTAAAGTGATTAATGATCCATTCAAGCTTGACCGTTACCCATGGTAACGGCTTGGCGATAAAAGTCACTCTCTGTCATCGGTGTGAGCACAGCTCACGGGGCCAAGGGCTTCGTACTCAAAGTTCATCACTCCTGCTCAACCGCAGCTGATATAGTTTTAGTTTTATCGATACCCCCCCTGGAGGAGATCCATTGGGCATGCTCCGTGGATACCAGAGATTCAGTGCGCTCTGCAAGCAAGCGATCTGGATCCTCACAGTCCGCATAGTCTCCCGCCTTGGCGTTCCACAGAAATTCTTCGTGCTTCAATTTCTCGCAGGTAGATCGATAATTGAGCCAGTTATTCTGGTACTGGTTTAGGCTCTGTACGGACTCTAGGACCACTATAAGCACGCCCAAGATTCCAGCTATTACATTGGAGCTAATAGGGATTCCTGAGTCAAAGATGCTCGGATTAGATATATTCAAACCTGCTATGAAGGGGATCAGGGCAGCCGCAACGATCTCCAGGATTTTTAATCCCTTGTATCGGCCCTGATTCCTGGCGCTCTTTTTATCGTACCAATCGATCTGATCCTTCAGCCGTGTTAAGATTGAAGCCCTCCGGGCTGTCGAGGATTCTTGAGTCGCCAGATGAGCTTGAGTCATATGTAACCTCCTTGACCAGCTAAGGATCACTAATTAGTTGATTAATCCATCGATCGTTATTGATGAAGGGAATAGCAGTAAGTGAAAGCTCTTATCTTCTTGGATAGCCCTTGCATCAGGCGGTTAAAGAGTATAAAATTACTATAAAAAAATGCAATCACCAGATATCCTATGGAAGGATCTTTGATTGTGGGGCTAGAGGCAGTCCACACGGCGCCTGAGTGCACCCTCGGCAGCCACATGAGATCCCCTGGCTGAGAGGGCTCCAGATGTTTATTATTGGCTATCCTCCCTTAAGATAAATCAATACAATGATAAAAAGGAGGAAGACGGCGGCACTCAGCCCTTTCCAAGCTTAAAGATGAGTCACTTCATAGATCCTATAGTCGTCTCTTGATTGTAGGGAAACATGACAAAGCCCCTAGGGAACTTGAACTTCCTCTGCCCCATATCTTTGTCAAAGGACTGGATTGCTTTTGTATCCGTCCCTGCAGCCCGGATCTTATTCAAAGCTCCTCCAGATGACTCCTCTTCCTCCACCTGTTCGTCCACGTACCACTTGAGAAACGCCTGAGTATTGCTATCCTTTTCGGCCATGGCCATATCCATGAGAGCATTGATGAGCCCAGTGACCTTCCTCTCGTGGTTGTAAACGTTTTCAAAGACGTTCAGGGGCGAGCTCCACTCGAAGGGCGGCGCGTCCACCGCGGGAAACCTGGCCCTCCCTCCGGTGCTTACTACGTAATCGTACATCTTCATGGCGTGGACCAGCTCCTCCCCTGCCTGAACCCTCATCCAGCTGGCCAGGCCTCTAAATTTCCGGGCCTCGAAGTAGGCCGACATGGAGAGGTAAAGGTAGGAGGAATAAAGCTCGGCGTTGACCTGGCCATTGAGGGCATCATTCATCCTGGAACTGAGCATAAAATTACCTCGACCATTACCTCAGGCCACCATCTTCTCGAACTGGTCCTTGCCGACACCGCACTCGGGGCAGACCCAATCATCGGGCAAGTCCTCGAAAGCGGTCCCAGGAGCCACATTGGAGGTTGGGTCTCCTTTATCGGGGTCGTAGATGTACCCGCATACAGTACAGATGTACTTATCCATGCTCTCACCTGTGATGATAGCTTATCTAATTGAACCTTCCTGAATTTAACTTACCTAGATCAGGCTATCCAGAACTTCTCTAATCTTAGCATCCCTATCCACCGGATGGGGTTCATACCCCGGGAAGACCTGATCAAACCGGGGCTTATCGATATCGTAGAACTTGCCAAGGGGTATAGGTGCCTCCATGTTGTTGTAGTCCCAGGACCGGGCGATCTTCATGGCCTCATCGAAGCTTGAGGCATCGTTTCCCTGGACCTCATAGACCCTCTTGTTATAGGTCTCATACATGTTGAAGTAGGTCACGCAGACCTGGAGGGTGTCCACGAAGGAGAAGCCCTTGTGCATTATGGCATCCCTGAAGAGCTTTCTGAGCAGGTCTATGCCGTGGGTGTAACCCCTGGCCAGGTAGGTTGCGCCCGAGACCAACATCAGCTCTATGGGATTCATTGGCAGCTCCTCCGTTCCCATGGGAGTGGATTTGCCCTTGAAACCTAATGGAGAAGTAGGCGTGTACTGGCCCGTGGTCAGACCGTAGACGCGGTTATCGTGGAGGATAAGGGTTATGTCCAAATTCCTTTTAGCCGCAAAGATGAGGTGATCCAGGCCCTCGGCCAGAGAATCGCCGTCCCCGGAGAAGCATATGACCTTCAGGTCGGGATTGGCCAGCTTTATGCCCGTGGCCACAGGCAGGGTCCTCCCGTGGAGGGAGTAGAAGCTATTGATATTGAGGTAATCGGAGATCTTGGCGTGGCACCCTATCCCCGATACTATAACCACGTTCTCCAGGGGATAGCCTTCATCGTGCATTGAGGCAAGGACCGTCTGAATGGCGCTTAAGATGGAGAAGTTGCCGCAGCCGGGGCACCAGGTGTTCTTGGTATAGGTGCCAAGCTCCCTTGGGTTCATATTTGGGCTTGTGGCGAGACTAGCGCTCGTTCCAGGCCTGGCGGTTGTGCTGGGACTGCTGCTTACTCCTGGACTGCCGCTTGGGCTCTTACTGCCGTTCATGCTCTAACCTCCCTTGATAAGGCTTTTTTGAGATCAGCTTCCAGGTCCTCCAGGGAGAAGGGCCTGCCGCTGTACTTGAGAACCTCCCTATCTATCCTGTAGCCGTAGCACCTGGCAAGGCTGGCCAGCTGGCCCGTGGCATTGCACTCCACAGAGATCACTCTATCCACACCCTTCAGGGCTTCATAGAGCTTGGCCGCAGGGAAGGGAGATAGCACCAGGACTTGAATTGTCTTCAGGCCTAATTTCTCCCCGACCTCCTGGCAGACTCCCTTGTTCGATCCCCAGCAGAGGAGGGCCGTTCTTCCCTGACCGTAGGTCTTCACAGTATCATGCCCAGCCATCTCCTCAGCCAGGGATTTTCCCTTCAGGAGGCGCTTATCGGTCATGTCACTGGTGATCCTTCCATCCTCGGTGGTCACGCCGTACTCGTCGTGGCAGTAGCTATCAACCTTAACCGCCTGGCCTTTAACAGGCGGAAAAGCCAGGGGCGAGACTCCATTCTTGGTGTACTGATACCGGTTGTATTTTCCCTCACCCATCCAAAGGGACGCAAGCTCTTCCTTTATTTCCCCAGCCTCAGCCTGATCGAAGCTATATACCCCCTCGCTCACGATCTTGTCCGAGAGTATGATGGAGGGGATCTGATACTTCCAGGCCATGTTCACCGCCACCCCTGACCAGTAATAGGCCTCCTCGGCATCTCCGGGGGCGACTATAAACCTGGGAAACTCGCCTTGGCCGGCGTTTAAAGCAAAGTGAAGGTCGCTTTGGGCGGTGTAAGTCGGAAGGCCTGTGCTGGGGCCTGTCCTCTGGCCAAGTATTATGACTATGGGCATCTCCGCCTGACCTGCCAGGCTCAAGCCCTCGGTCATGAGGCAGAAGCCTCCTCCAGAGGTTCCCACCGCAGCCTTAACTCCCTCGTAAGCGAAGCCCTGGGCAATGAGAATCACAGCTATCTCATTCTCGGGATGGACGACCTTGAGGTTAAAATCGGAGGCCGCGCGGGCTACAAAATCCAGGAGGCTGGAGGAGGGGGTCATGGGATAGGCCACGTATGCACCGAGGCCTGCCTTGATCATTCCCAGAGCTATGGCCTGGTTTCCCTGGACTATGGGCAGAGGCGGCTGGTCAAGCTTATTGACCTTGAAGAACTCTACTGCTGAATCGTACCCTTTTCTGGCCACATTCAGATTCAACTCCAGAGCTTTTGGCACATGCTTGGTCAAGACCAGCTCCAGTACATCCCAGGGGATGCCCGAGACCTTGCAGAGGGCTCCTATCATGCAGGAGTTGCGCATGATGGGCGGCGCGCCCTCCTCCTTGAGCATGGAGGTGATGGGAAGGCCACATCCTTTTTGCTTCAATCCACCCGCCGTCACCTTGTCCTGATCATAGATGATAAAGGAATTCTCTTTAAGCCTAAGCTTATGGATTTTGAGGGTATCCTGATTCAGGGCTATGAGGACGTCCACCATTTCCTCGTGAGCGGCGATTTTGCTCTTAGAAGCCCTGACCAGGGATGAGTTGTGCCCTCCCCTGATGAGGGACGGATAGTCATAGTACATGTAAATGCGGTAACCGAGCTGGTTGAGGATGCGTCCGATGGTAACACCGGCCTCGTTTATGCCATCCCCAGCTATCCCGCCTATGAGAGCAGAAAAACTGTCCATCTCCATTCTCCGAATTCTAAGCCTTTGAGGCAGGCCAAGCCATCCTTTCGCCTAACCCTCTGTCCCTCGTCCTTTGCCCCTCGTCCCTCTTTACAGCCGTAATAATCTCCATACCATATCAGGTCGCCAGCATATAAAAACTTCGTGGGAACGTCATGGCCTCTCATAGAACGTCCTTTCCTTTGGGAGGCCACAAAGGGCCAAGAGAACGGATGATAGATTGAGGAGTTCAGGATTGTGAAGATATGCTCGCGATCAAATCTGCGCTTTTTGAAGACCTAGGAACCGGGGGGGGGGAATTTTATGTGCAGATATGAACGCCGATTTACAGGGATATCACCACGTATTGAAATAGTACGAGAGCTTAGGGATATTGACAGATGTTATAAGCATTGTTTCTCTTAAAGATATCAACAAGGTGGAGGATGTGGCTTTGGGTGGAATTAAAGGGATTAAAAGACTATCAGTTACTTTATCAGTATTGATTATACTGGCAGCCATGTCTGTTATCCTCCCCCGATCTGCCCACAATGCACCTAAGGTAGGGTTGGCCTACGACCCAGGGAACTATTCTCTATACATCGTTCACATGAGCCCTGAGCCCGAAAGCCAGCCTGAGATGACAACGGACATGGGCTCAGGCATAGGGTCGAATGTATCGCATTTATGGCCTTATCACTTAGCCCTCGTCTCCTCTGGCTTTATTCTCATGCTCTCAGGCGCTCTGACTGCCAGGTCCGTGAAGAAAAGAAAGGGCTGGCTTACCATCCGCAGATCTCTGGGAATCGTCGGTGCAGCTCTGGTCCTGGTGGGACTGATAGTGGCGGTGATCATGGTATTCCTCCGCCATTCCAGATCAACCTCATAGATGAGCCCTACTCTTACCTCGGCCTGATCATAGCCATTATGGCTGCCTATATGCCCTTCATTGGATACATCCAGCTAAAAAGACGGGACAAAAGTCCCCGTGGTCTGCACAAGCGGTCGGGAAGAGCCATCCTGACGCTCATGGCGGCCAACGTCGACCTGGGCCTTGCTATGCTGCTCAGCTAAAGGTTAAAACCTACTTAGATGCCAAGTAATCGTAGAGCGGGGCCACCTATGACAGCCCCAACTATCAGCCCTATCATGTAGATGGGATAGTTAGCCCACAGATTTGAGCCTCCAAGGATGTAACCCGCAAGGTAAGGGCCAAAGGCCCTGGCAGGATTGATGGAGAAGCCGGCTACGTTGCCTATGGTTGTAATTACTCCTCCCACAGTGAGACCTATGACCAGCCCCCGCAAATCCCGGAGTTGCTTTCTCATTCACAGCTGTACCCAGGAGGGATATCATGAGCAGGAAGATCCATACCGCCTCTACCGGGATGACCTGGAAGTAGCTTAGGTCCGGGAAGGGAGTCGTCGCACCCAGGCCTCCGGTGGTGACCGTATCCTGACCAGCAGTGGCAGCAAAGAGAACGATTGCAATGGTTGCTCCAATTAACTGGGGAATGATCTAGGGGATGCCATCCTTGGCTGAGAACTTCCTGGCTGCCCAAAAGGCTATAGTCACCGCCGGATTTAGGTGAGCCCCTGAGATTCCACCCAGGGCGTAGATGGAGGCTAATATGGCCAGGACATATGCGCGACCAATGGCCAACCAGTCCCCGAGTCCTCCCAGAGCGCCTGTACCTATATTAAAAGGGTTGGAGGGCGTTGATCCCCGGGAGCTCTATCAGGGTTATAGCCGCAGCCCAGCCCCGAAGTAGACCAGGTCGAAGGTGCCCACAAGCTCGGCTAGGCATATCTTGATGATAGTGGACACCTACACCACCTCTTGGGACTGGCAATAGGCTCCAAAAATATAGCAACCATTGGCATCATCATCCTGGAGGTCGCCATCTCCATCTACCTGACCCTACGCCTAAACTCATCGCTGTACACCGCGATGATCGTCTCCACCATGGCAAGTTTTTGGGCCCTCATGTTCTTCCCAGCCAACAACAGCGCTGTGATGCGAAGCGCCCATCAGAGGTCCTACGGCAGCATCTCGGGTCTTCTTAGAACTTTAGGAGATATAGGCATCCGTGGGAGCTTTATGGTGGCGATCTCTGTAGCTTCAGTATCGGTTCCGAGATCAGTGGCTTTCGAGGTCTTCATCGGGACCATCAACATCCCCTGAGGCATTGCTAGCGAGTTCATAGCTGAGATAGACTCCGCCCTCTGGGTTTCAATGGTAATTCTGCCGATTGCTGGAGTTCTCTCCGCCGCTAGAGAAAACGTGACCAAATCACAGACCAATGCATAGGCGGCAGGACCGATAATCTGCCTTGAAAGGCCACCTAACATCTAGCCAGCTGCTGAGAAGTTAGATATACAATTGAGGTCTATCTGAGGCCATAAAGCTCTAAAGAGTTGGAAGGTAGGTCCTCTGGAGCACAAAGAGGTGTCTGAAGGTGGCCCAGGATTCTATTAAACCCGATGCCGAGCTGGACTGCGTGGGCCTTTACTGCCCCATGCCCATTGCCAGGACCAAGGAGGAGATAGAGAACGTCGATATTGGCCGGATACTCAAGGTCGAGGCCGACGATCCGGCTTCAGAGGAGGATATACCCCGCTGGGCCAAGAGGTCGGGGCACGAGCTGGTCAAGTTCGAGAGATCTGGTAACGTGCTGACCTTCTGGATAAGAAGAAAGAAATAATTGGAGGAGACTGATAATATGAGCAGCATACTCTACGTTCAGACCAGCGGCCTGGATACCCCCGAGAGGCTTTATGCTCCCTTCGTTCTCGCGGCCACGGCTAGGGCCATGGATACCGAAGCTTCCATCTTCTTCATCATCAAGGGAATCACCGCCCTGAGAAAAGGGGAGGCCGAGAAGATAAAGGTCGGAAACTTCCCAACCCTCAAGGAGGCCATGGACCAGGCCATCAAGGTTGGTGTCAATCTGTACGTATGCGAGCAGAGCACTCAGCTTCTGGGCATGAGCAGGGGAGACTTCATACCCGAGGCCAAAATTGCCGGAGCCGGAACCCTTAACGATCTAGCCTTGGATGCAGATGCGGTGATGACCTTCTGATGGCCATATACATGGATTACCAGTCGGCGACCCCGGTGGACCCGAGGATCGCTCAGTTTGCCAGCCCATACCTGACCCAGGGCTTTGGCAATCCCTCCTCCCTCCACTCGGTAGGCCTGGCTGCCAGGGGAGCCGTAGAGGATGCCAGGGCAATGGTTGCTACTCTCATCCACGCCGAGGATCCAGGGACCATAATCTTCACCGCCGGGGCCACCGAGGCCAACAACATCGCTATCAGGGGCACGGCCCAGAGGAACTTCTCCAAGGGAAAGAAGGTCCTGGCCAGCGCTATAGAGCACATCTCTGTCATAAATCCCATGAAGGATCTTAAGAAGGCTGGCTTTGATTTTGCCACCATTCCCGTAGACCACGAGGGAATCGTGAACCTCTCAGCCCTGGAGGGCATGGTCACCAAAGAGACGGTTCTGACCTCGGTGATGTATGCCAACAGCGAGATTGGGACCGTGGAGCCCGTCAAGGAGGTTAGCGATGTCGTCCACTCCAAGGGCAACTACCTTCACGTAGATGCCGTGGCTGCCGAAGGTAAGCTGGACATAGATGTTCAAAGGGACGGCATAGATCTCCTGACCTTATCCTCCAACGACATCTACGGTCCCCGGGGCGTCGGGGCCCTTTACATAAAGCCTGGAATAAGAACCCAGCCGGTCCTGGTAGGCGGTGGCCAGGAGCGTGGATTCAGGCCCGGTACTGAAGACCTCTACGCCATAGCTGGGATGGGCGAGGCGGCGCACCTGGCGTCCAATGAGATGCAATCTGAGCAAGATAGACTTAGGGCCATGAGGGATGCCCTTATTGGCGTCATACTGAAGATCAATGACTCTCGCTTGACGGGCTCTCGGGATAGGAGACTTCCCACCCAGGCCAGTTTCATCTTCAAGGGAATTGAGGGTGAGAGCATCCTTCTGACCATGGATGCCATGTTCGGCATCCAGGTCTCCACGGGCTCTGCCTGTTCATCCAAAACCCTGGAGCCTTCCCACGTCCTCCTGGCTATAGGCCTTAAGCACGAGGAGGCCCATGGGTCCATGGTGCTCACCCTTGGCAAGGGCAACACCTTAGAGCAGGTCCCCGCCGTGGCTAACGCTGTTAAGCAGACAGTAGATAGGCTTAGAGCTCTATCACCGCTATATGGAAAGTGATGATCATGGCACAAGTAGGATACAGCAAAACCGTAATGGAACACTTCATGAACCCCCGAAACGTGGGGGTCATTGAGGATCCCGATGGTTATGGACAGGTAGGAAATCCAGTCTGTGGTGACCTCATGGAGATATTCATCAAGGTCAAGGACAATAAGATAGATGATATAAAATTCAGGACCTTCGGCTGCGGCTCTGCCATTGCCGTTTCTTCCATGGTCACTGAGATGGCCAAGGGCAAGACCCTGGATGAGGCCATGAAGATCACCAGGGGAGATGTGGCCAAGGAGCTGGAAGGGCTGCCGCCCCAGAAGATGCACTGCTCCAATCTGGGGGCCGACGCGCTTCACTCAGCCATCAAGGACTACTGGATGAAGATAGGAAAAATTCCCAAGGAGGAACCGAAGGAAGAGGAACGTTCCGAGGGTGAGACCTGTCCCTCAGGTTGATCTCCAAAATTTTAACCTTTTCAAAAAAAGCAATTAAAAGCTCCTTGCTGGTCAGGACCATGCCGTCCTCCTAGCCCAACCACATAGCAAGAAGTTAGCAGTATCTCAGATTTGATATAATTCCGTGCACCTTCAACTCGCGGATGACCATTGGATATCGACCCGTCTGAGGGACACATTGCTATGCTGCGTTAATTATGCTATAGCACTGTGCCTGTAACAATACTTATGTTAAGATATTGAGTTTATCTAAGCACCGATTATTATAGCGTACGGAGTGAATAACCTTACAATTTCAGAGATCGTACCTTCGATAGAAGAAGCTCTAACCGTTTCACCAAAGATTCGTTTGATAGCGGAGAAGTAGGCTTCGACTGCCCATCGTCTTCCAAACCGATGCATTTGGCACCAACCGTTATAGCCCATCTTCTTGAATTCCAGAACAGCGTTCGATCTCGGTGGTGGCCCTTCATCCACAATAGCACTTTCTCTTATGCTAACTTAGAGATACGTCTGTGAAGCGTAGTATAGTCCGCGGCTACCAACCCTGTTATGTAAGTTCCAAGTTGGACGATAAATCCGTCTAGCTGTCTATATGGCATGCACAGGAAGGAATAAATTACTGATGCGAAGATTATGAACGCATTAGGATACTTATAGGAAACTCATGATTTCTTTCATTCATCTGCTTTAAGCTCTCTTTGCCAGCATCTAATGCAGTCCAAATCGAGACGGTGTCCGCCCCTCTGCGTACAAGCTGAGCGTTAACCTCTTTCCCATTTCGATCATCGACGTAGCTCACCTTCTATTATTAACGCCAATGAGATATAAACCCATTCGACACAAGAATTACCAACCGCACTGGACCCGTCTTTTCCAGCATAAATATTAATAACTCCAGAGGACACCCTACAGAAGATCCCCCTATCCCCGGAGGAAAGCCAATATGGATGTAAACCTCAGCGTAGAGTTCATTGCTCTCTTTACCATCGTCAATCCCATAGGCAATATACCCCTCTTTCTGGCCTTGACCTGCGATCAGACGCCCCAGGAGCAGAAGCGCACAGCGCTGGTAGCCTCCGCCGCTGTGATGATCACCCTTCTAGTGACCTTATTCTCAGGGGAGACACTCCTTAAGCTCTTCGGCATCAACATCAATGCCTTCCGCCTGGCTGGCATGGCGGTCGTAGCCTCCCTGGCCTGGTCCATGCTCAAGGCTAATACCAGCCAATTGCAGCAATCCCCGGCAGAGAACCAGGAGGTTGTGGAGAAGGATTCCATAGCCATAGTTCCCCTGGCCATTCCCCTCCTAGCCGGGGCTGCATCCATAAGCCTAGTAATCAACTTCGCCGCCGAGGTGGAAGGCTTGGCTGACATGATCAAAGGTGTCGTGATAGTGGTTCTGGTGAGCATTGCCACGGCTCTGACGCTGCTGGCCGCCCCGGGAGTCCAGAGAGTGCTTGGCATATCGGGCATGAAGATCCTCACCCGCATCTTCGGGCTGCTTCTCCTATCCATCGCCCTGGGTGAGAGTGCCGAGGCCTTGAAGGTACTCTTTCCAGCACTGGGCACTTAGGCCTTTTCCATCGCCTTTAATTTTTATAATTTGTTTATAGACTAAGTGTAATTCTCGGACTAATATCCTTAGTAATGGTCCGAAATCTTGGGGTGGCGTCA
>DAXJ01000045.1:25372-28391 GCA_002506335.1 Methanosaeta sp. UBA114 | reverse complement strand
ATTAAGTAGAAGGAGTGACTTCTCCCAGGGCTAAAGCCCTTGGGAGGATGGATTCTCATCACATTTCGACCGAAGGGACGAAGGTGCCCTCTTATACATCTCCTCTTCCTCAGCTATCATTTCAGGAGTGAGGTGGATGACTGTATGGTAATGCACGTTTCCATTCTCGTCAGTAGTCGGATTACGCTCATCATCATATTCTTCAGATGCTCTGGAAGGCCGGACGGACGCACTGGAAAGGCTGACTGCTGCTCTGGATGCTCTAGAAACCCTGAAGTTCCCAAAATTGTATTTATATGCACATTTATCTGACAAATAAATATTGTAGTACCCGCTATCAGGAAAGCTCTGCACCCAGCCCGCTTGCTGATCTTCAGTTACGTTATAGTCACCAGGCATTAGGAAAAATTCAGGGCTAATCCCCGCGACTTCAGTCGGGGGAGTGGTCACTAGGCTCAGAGCCTTTGGTACGATACCGTGACTAGCTGGTTGAAGCAAAGCCGGCCGCAGAGAAGAAAGGTATCTGATGGCCGGAGACGCTGCCGAATCAGCCTTTTTTCCGTTGGTAACATACCATCGGTGATGAGGGTAGCTCGCCACTGGGGGTGTGAGCAAGCACGGCATTCATTCTATCCACCAATGGGGAGGGCCACAGCACATGTTATCAGGAAGGAATTTTCCCTGAAACTCTTTTGCGTCATCATCTTCGTCAGGTGCTCTGGAAAGCCTGGATTTTTCATAAGATACTTTGGAGGGCTTGGAGGACGGTTTAGAAAGTATGGAGCTCCCGAAATTCAGTTTATACGCCCTTTCGTTGGATAAGCTAATGTTGTAACATCCGTTAACGGGAACGCTCTGTTCCCAGCCAGCGTCCTGATCCTCCATTACAGTATATTTACCAGGCTCTAGATTTGTAAAAGAATATCTTTCTGATTCATCAGTTGTAGTATTGGAAATCTCTCTACCGTCAAGTTTTAACCTGATTACCCGCCCGGAGAGGCCTCGCTCATCACCATCAAATCTGCCATTTCCGTTTAAATCCTCAAATTTCGTGCCATTTATAGATAAGCTCGCAGCGTTCTTGACGTCGTTTGCGTCACCAGCTTTTCATTCAGGGTTTCCGAGCCAATCAAGGGCCGTCGCATGCGTACCGCTTAACAGCAACAGGAACGCCGCAATTACGGGCAGATACTTTAGCATGAGCTACTATTCCTCATAAGCGCACACTATCGTTTTAATACTTGAACTCTGCTTCCAACAAAACCTCGAAGGAAACCGCAAAAAGAAAAGGACCAGCATGCCCAGAAGGGCAGGATCAAAACCTCTGACATACTCCCAGGGCTAAAGCACCTGGGCTTTCTGCCTGATTTCGTCGTAAAAAATGTTCCTGAGGCACGGGATAAAATCCCGCGCCGCGGTCTCGCTATTTCATCCTCTATCATGACGTCGTGGGTGGGATGGGTTTATTGTATACATCATCGGGTTGGTTATTCCGCATGCTGCAATCTGCCTGCGTGGAGGTACCAAAACTCCAAACCCCTCGCATTCTCCAAGAGGATCTGTGCTACGTAGCCCCAAAGCTTTGTTATTTGTTGTGTCATACGTGGACACACTCACCTTGCCAAGATGATTGAGGACACCACCGCCATAAGCTGCTGTATTGCTCCCGATATTGGTGTTTCCTGCTCCATGTTCAGCTTCTATCATCTCAGCCACATCATTCCCTCACTGAACTGCACAGGAGGGCTGAACCAGAAGGTTATCATGAATTGAAATTATTGGCACAGTGTGCATTTTTAGATTACGGTAAACTGCCTACTCCCTAAAAGCCGAAGGCGCTTCGCTGGGAGCAGGCGCATGATGGACGGCTATGCAGTCTCGTTTACGATGGCGCTAAGACCCATACCCAGGACTTCCTTGCTCATCAGTAATTAGTGTTTTGGAATGGATGATGAGTGATCAGTAATCATTGGCTAATAATAAAAAGAAGATTTAAATAGAAGCGGACAGCAAGGAGATCAAATGGACCTTATATGGCAGGTCGTGGGCTCGGCCGCGGCTACCCTGACAATGTTCGGCTTCGTGCCCCAGATACATAAGATACTCAAAACCCATTCGGGGAAGGATGTGAGCCTTCTCATGCTCTTCCAGTCCAGCCTGGGCACATTCCTTTGGCTGCTCTACGGCATCCACAGAGAGGATAACATAATGATCACCGCCAACGTAATCTCCCTCACAACGCTGGCCACAGTCATAGGGCTTTGCTTCAAATACAAGAGTGAGGTTCCGGGCCCTTGTAAGAATTAGATCTCTACTTAGGCGTCTCAATCGAAAAGAGGAGAGAACTAGTTAAGCCGCGTTCCTCTCCTAACAAATCATCCCATTAACAATAAACCAGACAGGGAGCACGCACTTGCACCCGCAGTTATATACCTCGATTTCGCAGACTACTGAAAGGAGAGGGCTTCCTGTTTCATAGATCTGGCTCTACCCCTTAGTCGGAGGACAACCTTTTTTTGGCTCAAGTCATTCAGATCGGGGGTGATGAGTCTGTGACACCGTTTATAGAGATCGCCAGATCCTTGTTATTCTTCCTCTTGGCTGGTTTGTGCGAGATTGGAGGAGGATATCTCATATGGTTGTGGATAAGGGATGGCAAAGGAATCTGGGTTGCTGTGCTAGGTGGAGCAATTCTTGTTCTATATGGGATCATCCCTACATTCCAGCCCGCAAACTTTGGCAGAGTTTATGCTGCATATGGAGGGATCTTCATAGTGCTTTCAATCCTCTGGGGATGGCAGATAGATAAAGTAGTGCCAGATAGATTTGATCTAATTGGAGGACTTATTGCCCTGATTGGTGTGATCGTCATTATGTATTGGCCAAGGGTAGGTAGCTGACTTCACAGCATGGAAAGACCACACAAGACCTTGTTCCACGGCAGTTTTCAGCCACAGCTCCACGCCGGTCATATGGCCCTAGGAGGCAATAAGACCATTCTGATCGATCTGACCCCCGG
>DAXJ01000045.1:23647-25049 GCA_002506335.1 Methanosaeta sp. UBA114 | reverse complement strand
AAAAAAAAAACGGTTTATCTTCACCAATCCCTGTCTCTTCAGTCTCTGCAGCCTCTTCGCACACGCTCACCATTGTACTGGAAGAGAACGGATGCATCCAGGCCATCCCGCCGTAGAGCTATGCTAGAACTGTGTCACTGAGCCCTATATGCCAGTCTTATCCAAAAACAAAGATAGGTTAATAGAGATAATGGTTGTCAAGATATAGATCACATTATTCTAGGTCCCTAGTCTATGTCCAGCAGCTGGCCATTGAGATTAAAATCTAGAGAACGTTTCGCGATTATTCAGACCCGCCAGGGCATATTCACGCCGATTGGACCACTGGCACAAACCTTACCCGGTCTACATCTTTTCCACAAAGATAACGTTTTTATACGCCGGCGGGCTCCTTATTTAAAAACTGGAGAGTTATGGTCCTTGAGAACTTAGGCGTATCCCTGCGCGATGCGCTGAGGAAGATCGCCTCCGCTAACAAGATAGATAAGGCGGTGGTGGACGAGGCCGTTAGGGAGATCCAAAGAGCCTTGCTGCAGGCTGACGTCAACGTCAAGCTAGTCATGTCTCTCTCCAACAGGATCAAGGAGAGGGCTTTGAACGAGAAGCCACCTGCAGGGATGAACCCGAGAGAGCACGTCATCAACATCGTCTACCAAGAGCTTCTAAACCTGGTGGGCCAGGGGACGGACATCCCTCTGAAGAAGCAGACCATCATGATGGTAGGACTACAGGGCTCTGGAAAGACCACCACCACTGCCAAGCTTGCCACCTACTTCCAGAGGAAGGGACTTCGCTCGGCGGTCATATGCGCCGATACCTTCAGGGCAGGAGCCTACGATCAGCTCAAGGCTCTCTGTGAGAAGCAGGGCGTCTTCTTCTACGGCGAGAAGGGCAATCCAGACGCACCGGATGTTGCCAGAAACGGCCTTGAGGCGACCAAGAAGTATGACGTTAGGATCGTGGACACCGCAGGAAGGCACGCCCTGGAGGCGGACCTTATCAAAGAGATGGAGGACATCCATGCGGTTGTCGGCGCCGACCACAAGTTCCTAGTCATGGATGCGGCCATAGGCCAGCAGGCCTCAGAGCAGGCCAGGGTCTTCCACGATGCAGTCAACATCACAGGGGTTATAATCACCAAGCTGGATGGCACTGCCAAAGGCGGCGGCGCCCTATCGGCCGTGGCTGAGACCAAGACCTCCGTGGCCTTCATAGGCGTGGGCGAAACCCCCGCCGACCTGGAGAAGTTCGAGGCAGACCGGTTCATCTCCCGCCTCCTGGGCATGGGCGACATAAAGACGCTCATAGAGAGGGCCCAGGAGATCCAGACCGATGAAGCGGTGGATATGGAGGCCCTCATGAAGGGCCGCTTCACCTTGAAGGACATGTACCAGCAGATGGA
>DAXJ01000045.1:3858-23379 GCA_002506335.1 Methanosaeta sp. UBA114 | reverse complement strand
AGCAGATGGAGGCCATGAACAAGCTCGGGCCTCTGAAGCAGATCATGCAGATGCTTCCTTTAGGAGGCCTTGGAGTGGAGCTCTCGGATAGCGACTACCAGATGACCAAGGACCGGCTGGATAAGTTCAGAGTCATCATGGACTCCATGACCCAGGATGAACTTAATGATCCAAAGATGATCACGGCCTCCAGGATAAAGCGCATCTCCCTTGGCAGCGGCACATCGCCTGAGAACGTGAAGGAGCTTCTGAAAGCCCACCAGGCCATGCAGAAGGCCATTAAGGGCATGAGGGGAGGCGCGGGAAAGATGAACATGAAGCGCCTCATGAAGAAATTTGGACCTGGGATGAAGATGTGAGTGCTTTTTCTATTTCGATCTCTTAACCTAATCAGAATCTTCCGCTTGTGTGATTGTGAAGGTGATAGGAGGAGCCTGTCGTCCATTGCCACCCACCATTTCAACATATCTTTTACTACTCCTAGAGATATCCATAACTCACGTAATATTTAGTAGGCGAGGCAGTCAGATCTTTGCGGTTTGGTAATGGGTCCTCCCAGTTCTCATAGGCGAACTCCTCGAAGCTATCCATATTTACGTCGAACTCCGGGCCCATCAGGTAGTTGTAAGACGATGGCCCACTGGTGCCGGAGCAGGCGCAGCCCACAGAGGCCAGGGGGCAGAAGGCTAAGAGAATAGATAATGCTAAGATCAAAACGGTCAACGTGTACCTCCGGAACAGCTCTCCATTTGACTCCGGATAATGATACTGCACTCGATGCATTAACGCTTCCTTTATAGAAATATTTTCCTATATAAATATTTATTATAATTCTAAAAAAGATTTAATAGCTAGTAGTCACCGATCCTCCTGTGTTATCAGTCGTGGTTACTACGCCATTAGTGTTGGCGATATCTCCCGTGGGGGTCGTCACAGTCTGACTGCCATCGCCATAGGTAGTGGTAGCCATGCCGTTGTAAGTGCTCTGATATCTCTGGGATATCCCCCGGGGGTTGCTGCCCGAGGCCCTATTGCCTGGAATAAGATAGCTCTTGGGTCCGCCTGTGGCAGAAACGCCGGTCGCACCGTTAGAGCCTCCTATGGACTTAACTGCTGGAACCACGCTGATCACGGGCAAGGTTGTGCTGGTGATAGGCTGGGCTTCGACTGCCGTGGCTGTGGCATTGACGCCTGAGGACGGCTGAGCTCCCGCCTGGTTGAGGGTGCCCGAGGCCGTGCCGCTCCAGGTCCGGCTGCCAGTTAGATAGACGTTGTAGCTTCCGCTGACGCTATTTCCATTGATGCTTAGAAGCATCCTTAAGGTTTCTAGTTCTGCTGTGGGCGTCACAAAGAGGTCCAGGGTGTTACCGTTCAAGGATCCAGAGGCGGTAACAGGCAGGGTCTCATTGCCTGAAACTAAGCTTCCCTGGCCCAAGACCACTCCCGAGTTCTGTATGAGATTGAGGTTTAAGTTTCTAGAAGCAAAATCTGCCAGGTTCAAGGAGATCGTACCTGTGATATTCAGGACAGATGCCCTCAGGGGCACTCCAGAGGCAGAAGATGACGTGTTCACCGCGTTGCTTCCTATGATCACAGGTCCCCCTGATCTCACTGGCGCGGTTCCGGCGGTGGTGCTTGATGTGCCGCTTACCGTACTGCTGCTGGTGCTGATGCTTCCTAAAGCTACAGGCTGGATTGATTTGCTGCTGCTATAGCTCTGGGAGGAGGCCAGGAGGACCAGGCAGGTCAGGAGCACGGTGCTTAATAAGGCAATTCTATACTTCATATCGCAAAACCTCTCCTAGAAACTTACTATCTTAAAGTATTTCAATGGATGGTAAGCGTCCGGCTGTTAGCGAAAGATGCAAATAGCGCGTTCAGAGCAGTGCCTTCGGCGACCATTTCAGGAGCGAGCTTAAGAAACGCTTTGCCCGCTATCTCCATGGCGTTGGAGTACTCGATTGTCCCATTCTTGACTCCTTGGAATACTATATCGATCGAAGCTAGAAGCTCTTTGGAAGCAGCGTCTCATTCTTCTGCGTTCTCTTTAAGAGCGCCATAAACTTTCAGGAATTAGTTTGACTGATCGAGGGCAAGCTTGTTCGATGTGTCAGTGTTTTGCAGTCTCCATTTCTCCCGACCTGCCTCGGTTGATAAGTCTTCCCACGTGAGCCAGTCAGAGTTATATTTTTATTAATGTGTAGCGGCTCGCTCAAAATATAACTGCCCGAAGGTATAGGTATGGACGAGTTGTCCGGGGCATCTTCTATTATCTTTTGCAGAGACACGTCTAATCTCGAAAGGGTGGTAAGATCTGTACTATTCAAGCTATAACCAACATTCGGGCTAGAACTAACATCAGAGTTGTTCAAGCCAGTATATAGGCTCTGGTTATCTTGGGCGCACGCGTTGCCTATTAGAAAGCATGCGACTAGCACAAAAGACTTTAAATCCATGTTCTTTTACCTCATGGGATGGGAAGGTTCCCGGCCTTTAGACCGGGAAGCATTCACCTTAAGGTTTACATCTGCACGTGGTGCAACCAGGTTCATCGGTACCGTCGCAAGCGGCTTTACCATCTTGGCGGCAGGCGTGTTGGGTTTTCATGCGTTGTTGCGGCTTTGCAGCCCATGCAGCGTAGGTATCCTTGCAATCAGTACAACTACTGGAACACTTATCAACGGTGCATGACCCAGTATTTACGCCGCAGGCGTAAACACATACGCCATCTCTGTATATAGGGTTAAGTGCGCTTAGGTTACCATCAGGTCGAAGGCCTACGTTGGCGTTTGCTATGCCATCCCATATATTATCATGATAGTTCCGCCATACTATGCCACCCTTAAAATTCATATTTCCCTTATTAAAAATCCCGCCGCCATGAGTTTCAGCTGTATTAGAGGTGATATTAACAGCATCCAGGGTCAACCTCGATCCAACATCGTTAAAAATCCCAGCGCCCAACTTTGCTGCGTTATTGGAGATCAGAGCTGCGGTACAGTACATACTGCCATGGTTGAAAAAGCAGGAACGTTAATCGTTAACTCTGGCGTTTTGCTAATTAACAACACCGCCAACGAACTAGCAGGCGCTATATACAATGGGCAATTTGGAACATTGACTACTAATGAAGCGAGATTCCGCTCAAATTATGCTTCAGGGCCCGGCAGCGCTGTCTACAATGAGAGAAACCTGACCCTGTCGAGTGGAGGGGTTCAGGATAACAAAACCGCCATCAAGGTTCTGTCTGGAACGTTGGTCGGATGATCACAACAGGTGTAAAGATCACGAAGCTTCCCAAAAGTCAATGCAAAGCGATGCCGCTGGTAGCCTTCAATACGCTATAGATCAGATGGTCAAGAGATGGGCAGTGTGATCGATATCGTCACGGAAAGTGCCCACGTATGTCTCGATGGTCTGACTATATTCAATGGTAATGCACAAAAGGGTGGAGGGATTCACAACCGAGGGGATTTAACCCTGCGCCTGTGTGAAATACACTCGAACTCCGCCCGATATGGCGCGGTGGAGTTTATAATAAAGGCCCTGATCATTATAATGACCCTGGTACAGGGCACGTTATTATGGACCGCGGGCACATACACGGGAACAGAGCAGACATCTATGGCAGTGGATTCTATAATGGCCAGCAAGGTACTATTACCATAAATGGGGGAGAAATATTCTTAAATGAAGCCCAAAAAGGTGGCGGAGTTTGTAACCCTAAAGAGGGTACTGTTACCAGGAACGGTGGAAAGATACATGGGAACGAAGCCCTTGCTGGCGGCGGTGTTTATAATAGCCACTCGTACGTACATCTGAAGGGAGGAGACACCTCAACGAATACCGCTAAGAAGGAGAGGTTAGGCGGAGGCATATATGATCTGTATTTCTTTAAGCATGGTGTGGACGGGAACGAAAAGATCGTTCACGATAATACGAACGGAAACATCGATTATTGGTGGGGCGCATGATTGCACTATTGTGAGAGACCTTCCGGTAAGGTAAGCTTAGCTTCCTCATCTTACCGAACTCTTCGGAGACCATGAACGCTGTCAGAATCTATCAATGTCCAGCTGAGGAACAGGCATCTTGAGATAGATTCTCATGCCGCCATAGTACAGGTCGCTTATTCGGTCTTTAAGCTCGTAATAGGTATCCCAATGCATATATCGGGGTCTTTCAGCAAAGGCAACATCGAGCGGTTTGACATCTGGACCTAGCTTCTCGCACAGCTCCCAAGCTTTATCGCATGCGTTCAGCCACTCCGGCTGCCTGGTGGACCTGTAGTTAAGCCCAAGGCATCGGCGACAGTAGAACCGCCCATCTCCTAAGGCGTTCGAAAGGCTGAGTTAGCACATAAACGGTGCATCACAACCTAAAAATGGCGACAACATCAATGACCTCAACCCATGATAGAACGAGCGGTCCTGGTGTTTGGGATCCTAGCGCTTCTGGTACTGGGGGTGGCTGAAGCATCAGAAGCAGATGACCTACTTAATCGGTTGGGCGAGCTCCCTGGCGTTAATATCGTCCAGATTAACGAGACTACGTATCTCTTGAACTTAGGCACTCCTAGATGTGGTTCTTGGTTCCAGGGCGATTGTGGCCCGTCAACCGGATGTAGTCAACGCGGCACTTGTTGTCCTGATACATGTCATAGCTGCGCTTGTATGGATGGTAAAAAGGAGGCCGCAACATGGCGGCATTGCCCCGGGATTTTTTCTTAGGCGAGGTTGATGGCTTAAGAAGCTTAGCTATCCTTAAGCAGCCTAGACCCCACCCTGCTGAGGGCTGGGTGCCTGATAGCTTCCCTGCATCGTCTGGGGTGCCAGCATCCTGCCGAAGACTACGCCCGGCTGGTTGATGCCCTGGGCACTGAAGGTGTAGTCCCCGTTCATGGTTCCAGATCCGCTCATGTCAAGGCTCATCCTGTACAGGTTGGAGGACCCCTCAGGCATGACGTAAAGGTCCACCCTGTTTCCAGCAACCGTTCCACCCACAGAGACTTTCTGAGATGTGCCGTCGGGTGCTGCTATGTTCCCGTACCCAAAGACGGCGTCCTTGGACTGGAAGAGGACAAGGTTCATTGAGCTCTTGGCGGAAGCGGAGCCAGCATTGAGCTCCAGGTTCCAGTTTCCGGCAGCGGCTACTGTTGGAGCCAGCTGCACCATCCTGACCACCCCGGGCCTGTAACCCACGTTGGGGCTCATGCCTGTGATGGGATCGGTGTAGAAGAGGCTCTCGTTCCTGAAGGAGTCCCTGACGTCCTGATACAGGGAGTAGTCGTCCATGGACTCGTTCGGGAAGGGCTTCTGTACTATGTAATACTTCGGTGCTTGGGCTGAGGCCTGGAAGGCCAGACACCCAACTAAGGCTAGGATTAATACCACACTTCTAAATCCCATATCCACACTTCCAGGACTAATCCTGAACCTCATGGGTTTAAAGTTTGTGCTTAGGCAAGGGGATGCACCAATAAAAAGTCTCTGGAGAAAAAAGGGTGCAGTATTGTAGGTTCGTTGCGCTATCCCTAATCACCAGGCACCGACCTGGTGCCATTAACACTACCATCAGTGGACGCTCCTATTGCCGAGATGGCTGTGTATTTCCCGGAGGCAAAGTCGCCGTCGAGGCTGAGGCCTATCTTATAGAACTGTATGGACCCCATTGTGACCAAGTACAGGTTGAGGTTGTTTCCTATCAGTGAGCCTGATGCCGTGGCCAGAAGGGTCTCATCCCCATCTACGGATCTACCGGTGCCAAAGACATCAGTTCCTTTTTGGAAGAGGGTTAAGGCCATCTCCTTGGGAATCTCGCCCTGCAGCTCCAGGGTCCAGCTACCTGAGATATCCCTGGATTCCACTGATGAAGAATCGGAGCTTTCTTGCTGGTTATTTGTCTGGCTGGCGGACTCCTGGGAAGTGCTAGAAGATTGCTTGCTGGCACTCGCGCTCGTTGAAGCAGCAGTGCTCGTGGAGCTACTATCGTAGCTGGTCGTGCCCTGCTCTCTTGCCTCCTTGGGCGAATTTCCCGAGGCGAGGCTATCGGGCATGGGCGTGAAGATCTCATTCCCCGTCTTATTGGCGTGGATCTTCCTCGACTCCTGGGGCGTGGCTCCCAGGCTTGAGTCTATTGTCTGGAAGTACTGCTCGGTGCCTTTGATAAGGTCATCAGCCGATTTACCCTGGGGGTTATCCCAATCGACGGCGAGGGCGATGGCAGATGTGGTGGTCAGAATTATTAAAGGCAGTAAGGCTAATAACGTCATTTTAGCTGCATGATTCATTCTCATTAAACCTCCGTTTGGCGTGGTCGCTCACCCCGTGAGGAAACTCTGGATGGGTGTATCCAGCCACTCCCTAAGCTCTCAAACCTATTCGGTAATAAGCTTAATGGGACCTCTCGTGGATCGACGTTAGACGTATAGGTGCCTTAAGATAGCCCTACCACTCACCCGGACACGCCTCCGCTGGCCGTTCCTGTCAAGGGGGCCTTGGAGGCACTGTAGGCGTCATAGCTACCGGAGATAGACAATCCGCTGAGGCTTAGTCTCAGCTTAAAGAGGCCCAAGTCCTTCAAAGAGATTATATCAAGGTGGACATTGCTTCCTTCGACGATCCCTGTGGCTGCAATATCCTGACTTCCTCCGTCGCTGGAGGTCATGGTGCCCTTGCCGAAGACCATGCTTTCGTACTGGAGAATGTTTAAGGATAGGGTCCTGGCAGAAGTGTCCCTGAGATCTAGGGACCAGCTTCCGGCCAGATTGGCCGCAGCAGCATTGGATCCGCTGGTAGAGGAGAGGGATGAGGTGCGGCCCTTCTCCTGGCGCATATCGGAGTTCTCGGGGCCCAAAGAGGAGGAGATGAAGGAGCTGCCTTTGCTGTTGATGTTGAAGATATCGGACTGCATGGTATCCTTTATCTGGTGCTTGGCGTTGGCGTTCTCATCAGGATTGGCAAGGTCCAAGTACCCCTGCTCATCGTCCAGGGCGTAGGCGTGGACATCCAGACATCCCAGGGCTATGATAGCTATTAAGATTCTAAGGTATCTCATCTCTGCTTTCCACCCATCACTTTAAACCGGCTCACAGCCTTGGGTCTTGGGATGAATAAACCTGACGCATGGAAAATGTGACCATGGATCAGTAGGGCCAAAAACCCTGGGCGGATTCATCAGGGAAATTATGCTTCTAACTCGATTCAGGATCTTCCGTAGATCTCCGTCATCTCCCTGAGCCTCCCATCCAGCTCCATCTGCTCAGGGAGGAGCCTCCACTGGTAGTTCCCCTGTGTCTTGCTGGGATAGTTCATCCGGGCCTCCCCACCCAGGCCTAAAATATCCTGCATGGGAATTATGGCAGTGCAGGCCACAGAGCTCATGGCCAGCCTTATCATCTCAACAGGGGCCTCCTCTGCCCTGAGTTCCTTTCCCACATAGCTGGAGAACCTTTTCTTGTCCTCGGGTGTAGCTTCCTTCTCGAACCATCCCCTGACGGTGTTGTTGTCATGGGTGCCCGTGTATATGATCGAGTTTCTGGGCACGTTGTGGGGAACGTAGGGATTCTCCGCCATCCCCTCGCCGAAGGCGAAGAGCAGGACCTTCATGCCGGGCAGGCCGTAGTGGCGGATCACCTCTCTCACATTCGGGGTTATGAGGCCCAGGTCCTCGGCGATCACTGGCAAACTGTAGAAGTGCCGAAAGAGGGTCTGGAAGAACTCGCGGTGCGGGACTTCGATCCACTGGCCGTCCATGGCAGTCTTCTCCCCAGCCTTGACCTCCCAATAGGCAACCAGGCCCATGAAATGGTCGACCCTCAGGATATCGAAGAGCTTGAGATTCTGGCTTATCCTCTGGACCCACCAGTCAAAGCTCCTGGATTTCATGATGTCCCAGCGATAGGTGGGGTTGCCCCAGAGCTGGCCCGTGGCGCTGAAGAGGTCGGGGGGCACACCTGATACTGAGATGGGCATTTTGTCCTGATCAAGCTTGAAGATCTCATGGTGGGACCAGACGTCGACGCTGTCATAGTTGACGTAGATGGGCATATCCCCTATGATCTTTATCCCCTTAGCGGTGCACTCCTCCTTGAGGGAGAGCCACTGCTTGAAGAAGAGGAACTGGAAGAACTTCTCTTTCCTCAACCGCTCATTCAGCTCCTCCATGGCCTTCTTCAACGCCTCAGGCAGGCGATCCCTCAGCTCTACAGGCCACTCGCTCCAGGCCCGCCCCCCCTGGCGGTCTTTGATGGCTACGAAGAGGGAGTAATCGTCCAGCCAAAAGGCGTTCTCCCGGCAGAAATCACCGTAGCCGCACATGTCTGAGCCATTGAACGCTTGGAACGCCTGCTCTAGGAGCTTTTTCTTGAAATCGGTCACCTTGGGATAGTCCACCTTGTCCACGGGGAACTCCGGGGCTTTCTGAAGCGATTCCTTAGCTAATAGGCCGTCCTCAAGCAGTAGATCGGGGCTTATCAAAAGAGGGTTTCCGGCGAATGCAGAGCAACTGCTGTAGGGATTATTCCCGAAGGCCATATCCGTAGGAGTCAAGGGCAGGACTTGCCAGAAGCTCTGGCGATTCTTTGAGAGAAGCCCGGCGAACTTGTGGGCCGAAGGCCCCAGGTCCCCTATACCGTAAGAAGAAGGAAGGGATGTCAAATGCAGGAGAACGCCACTGCCTCTGACCCTCATATTACATCACCCGCTAGGAGCAAAGCTACGGGAAATTTAGACAGGGCCTTTCCTAGGAGCAATCTTCCTTCAGCGTCTATGCCTTCCTGAGCTTTCTTTCTATCGTCCCCTTGCGATGCCTCAACATTGCTTTCTAGGATCATCTTCTCTCCCGTGAGGGCATTCACCCACTGCTCCGGAGCACCCTTGGGCATGGCTAGAAAGGTGTCTCTCCAGACATCGGTGCCTAAGGGATATCCTTCAACATCCACCAAATCGGTCGTGATCCTGGGCGCTACCGTCAGAGCCCATGTACAGTTGTCTTCTTTGAACCGCCTGACAAAGGCGATTATATTCTTCTTTTTCGAGCCCTGGGCATAGAGGGGCAGATAATCTCCCTGCAAGAACAGCCCAGGTAAAACCCTCCTGGCTTTGAGGGCCCTATGTATCAGAAACATCTTCACCCTCCCATCCCTCGCCAGGTACAGAAGCTCCGAGATCAGGCCGGACATATCCTTCTCTTCCCTCTCCATTATCTCTTCAAGATAGGCCTTCCTGGTCTTAAAATCCACCGGCCTCCTGTTGTCCGGGTCCACGAAGCTCAGGTCCCAGAGCTCCGTTCCCTGATAGAAATCAGGCACCCCCGGAGCCGTGATCTTGATGAGGGTCTGGGCCAGGGAATTCAGCATTCCGTGGTGCTCCACCTTCCTCAGGAGCTTCCACAGATCTCTTGGGAAGGGATTATCCTCGGCCCGGCGGAGGATATCGTTGAAGAAGGCGGTCATGGCCTCCTCGTAGGAGGTGTCGGGCTTCACCCATCCTGAATGAACCTTGGCCTCCCTGGCGGCTTTGATAAGATAGTCCCCGGCCCTCCCTTCAAAGGACGGGTACTCATCGGCGTAGAAGGGCAGGGATCCTAAAAGGGTCTGATAAAGGAAGTACTCGTCATCCTTGCCGGGAAGAAGCCTTCCCTTCACCTCTTTCTTCTTACCCTTATTCATGCCGCTCCAGGCCTCCAGGGCCTTTTGCCATTCATCCGGGATCTCCGATAGGATATTGATCCTGGCCCTGGCATCCTCGCCCCTCTTGGTGTCGTGGGTGGCGGTGGCGTTCATGGAGGCTGGCCAGAGCACAGCCCTTTCTGCCAGAAAGCCGTGGAACTCATCCAGGGTTGCGCCGAACCTGTCCGGGCTTCCACCGACCTCGTTTAGGGATATGAGCCGGTTGTAGTTGTATAACAGAGTATCCTCAAAGCCCTTGGCCATGAGAGGGCCCGTGAACTGCTGAAGCCTAAGCAGGAACTGCATTCTATCTTTACCTGGGCGTTCTCTTCTATCTGTATCATGACCATCAGTGCTCTTTTTCTGCTCGCTGGCCTCATCGCTATCAGCACCATTTTTCTGGCTATCTCCTATCCCAACTTCCTCGATGCTATCCCTCTTTTCCTCCTCCATCCCCCCAGGCTCCAGGAGGAGGTAAAGTTCTAGAAACCCCAGCTCTTTTTTAAGCTCGGGATTCCTATCCTTAGCCCTCTTTATCACGTCTGTCAGGATAGATCTATCCTCAGGCCTAAAGCCCTCCGGGCTCCCATATGTCCTGTAAACAGGAAAGAGGGCCATGATCTCAGCAAGGGCATTCTTGAGACCAGTATGGGTGATATCCCTGCCGCGCCTATCCCATGCCGAGATCCTTTTTAGAAGAAAAGACAGATTCTCCACGTCCCCGCCCATCTCTTTATCCAGGACAGCTTTCTTCTTCTGGTAGACCGTCTCGCCATAGGGCGTGGTAAGGCCTGTAAAACCAGAGTAGATCCTCTCGAAATCCCCTCCCGATGCCCTGTTTACAAGAACGCCGCCCAGAATGTTCAAGAAGTCGTACCCCGTGGTTCCCTGGATCGGCCAGGGTGGAAGCCGCTCCTCGCGGCTCAGTATCTTTTCCACAACTATATACCTATCCACTGCTCGTTCCCTGAGCTTTCTCAAGTAGGCCGCCGGATCCTTGAGGCCATCGATGTGATCTATCCTGAGGCCCGTTACGTCTCCCCTGGCGGCCAGGTCTAGGATGAAGGCGTGGGTGTGATCGAAGACCTCCTCCAGATCCGACTGAAGGGCTATTATCTCGTTTATAGTAAAGAACCGCCTGTAGTTGATCTCCTGGGAGGCGACCCTCCAAAAGGAGAGCTTGAAGCGCTGATCTGATAGAATCCTATCCAGGGCATCGAAACTCTCGGGCTTTCCAGGAATGCCGTTGATCTCCCCCAGAGCGGAGTCGAAAAGCTCCTGGAACTCTTCATCCCGGCTATATTTTTCCCAAAGGCCTCTCTTTAAATCATCTCTGCCCAGGCCAGCGATTCGTCCAGATCCAACTTTAGTCAAAGCTCCCGATAGGATCTCTTGCATGGACTCGTGCTTTAAGGGAAGCTTTAGATCGTAGTACCTGGCACAGAGACCCTCAGGCGCCATCTCCAGCTTTATCTCCCCGCTTTCCAAGGCATCGGAATACATCTTCCCTAGGAATGGGGCGAGAAGCCTTCCGCTGAGGTCGCCGCAGGGATGATCCCAGAAGATATCGAAGAAGTTGAAGTACCTGGAGCTATCACCGTTCTTCAGCACATCCCAGAGGAGGGCGTTCTCCTGACTGTAGGCCATGTGGTTGGGCACGATATCCTGGACCCATCCCAGACCTCTATCCTTTACCGCCCCCAGGAGGTTCTGAAAGTCAACCTTCATTCCAAGCTCCGGATTGGTCTGGTTTTGGTCAGCTACATCATACCCGTGGCGGCTTCCCTTCCTCGCCTTGAAGATGGGCGAGGCATAGATATCAGATATGCCCAGATCCGCCAGGTAGGATAGGATTTCCAAGGCTTGCGCAAAGCCAAAGGCGGCGGTGAACTGGAGGCGGTAGGTAGCTATGGGGATTCGCATAAGCAGAGCATCCAAAGCATCAGGGGATCCTCACGTGCATGAAGTTCTCAAGCTCCTGGACCAGATCCAACCACATCTTGGCTTTATCATCACCCTTCTCGGCCCTGGCCTTGATGCCGCTGAAATATTGCTTGCTTAAGGAGAATAGAATGTTCTGAGACTTCCAGAGGCTGGGCTGAAGGTGAACATCGTTTAAGGCTCTAGCCATGTAGTTGATGGTCTGGAGGAGGTTGATGTCTTCAGGCTTATCCCTGAGACGCTCCATGAGGCGTTCTATCTTTCTCCCTGCGGTGAAAGTAAGGCCCGGCACGTCCAGATCCACCGGCCACCTCTTGATCTCATCCACGGCCTTTTGAAGCTCCTCTATGTTCTCCTCTTCCAGGGCAACTTTTAACGCTCCATTGAGGACCAACTTTCTTATTACTATCATGGCCTCAGGCAGGGGAACATCCACTCCCTTCATCACCTGCATAAAGGTATAGTCGTGGTCATAGAGCTGTCTGAAATCCCCAGCTATCTCCTTTAGATGAGGCTCTAGAATCCTCTCAAAGATCCTCCTCTGCTCGTCCTTGAAAAGGTGCCAGAGGCCGAAATTATGGTCGCCGAAGTGCTTATCCAAAAACCTTAAGACATCAGGGATGTTAGATTTGGAGAAAGGATCTTTGATCTCCGTCCTCATGACCTCAAAGTTCTCGTCCCCCGAGAACTTTCTGACACCTCCGCTCACGTAGTGGCCATCGAAGTAGACCACGGCAAAGCTCAGAACCTCCTCCTCCCAGGTCAGTTCGGACTGAGCTCTGACCTTGCCTATAGCCAGCCTATTTATCCCCATTTCTTCTAGATCGTAGACCAGGTTATCCACGGTATAGCTGAAGATCCTGGCCACCGGAGAGTACTTGGTGAAGATGGAGGATATGGCGTAATGGGCGGTGACCCTGTAAAGGTCCACAGCTGCAGGTTTTACCATCTTCTCATAGATTTCGGCGCCGTTGCCAAAGCCAGGGATATTACTTTGTGCCTCCGTCAAGATCTTCTTGTACTCGGGCTCCAAGTCCACTCCGCTCACATCCCGTGCAAGCTGCATGGCCCTGGCTGCATACTTCATGACCTGAGTGGTCTCTATCCCTGAGATCTCGTCAAAGAACCAGCCGCAGCTGGTGTACATCCTCAAGGCTTGGCGTTGCATCCCAAGGAGCTTGAGGACTCTGACCTTCTCATCCTGGCTCAAGTCCTTGACAGAATGCTCTGTTAGGTATTTGCTTACGTTCTGGACTGACCTGTCCAGGATGACGTAGATATAATCATCCCTGGCCTGCCAAGGGTCCTTGAGGTAAGGTGCAGCCTCTCTCTCGTATATGGCGGCCAGCTGATCTCTCAGCCAGTCCATGGCCAGCCGAAGGGGCGCCCTCCACTTCTGATTCCAGGCCGGATGGCCGCCTGTATTGCAGCCGCAATCGGACCTCCACCTTTCCACACCGTGGACACAGGACCAGGCGGTGTTCTCTAAGATCTCGACCTCGTGGGTAGGAGGGTGATTCTCCAAGTACTCTCCGTAATCCGTTATTTTGGCCAGGCCCTTGGATTCCAGGTAGTAAAGGCAATAAGCCAGGGCCATGTCGCCGTTCAGATGATGGTGACCGTAGGTCTCCCCATCCGTGGCTATGTGAACGAGCTGATCTCCCTCCTCGCCCTGATCGAAAGCCCCGACAAGACGGCCGGCGAAGTTCTCACCGTTATTCAGGAGATCAGAGAAGGCCACGTCCTTGGATATGGGGCCATCGTAGGCAAAGGCCGCTATGGACCTTCCAGATTTGAGATTACAAAGGTAAGGCATCCTGGTATTGATGCCGCCGTTGGCAACTTCCGTCCAGGCCTCATCGCCTATCTTCCTGACCTTGCACACCTGGTGAGGGGCGAGGATCACGTACTTCATCCCATGCTCGGCCATCATATCCAGGCTTTCCAGATCCACCGCGGTCTCAGGAAACCACATGGCTTCGGGCTCTCTATTGAAGCGGTGCTCGAACTCCCGGATACCCCATATAACCTGTGTCCTCTTATCCCTGGAGCTGGCCAGGGGCATGATGATATGGTTGTAGGCCTGAGCTATGGCATTCCTGTGGCCTGAAAACTTGTCTTCGGGGACCATATCCGAGGAGATGACGGCCTTGAGGGTCTCTGGAGACTTGCTCTCCATCCATGAGAGGAGGGTGGGGCCGAAGTTGAAGCTGATTCTCTGATAATTATCGGTGATGTCGATGATAGTCCCATCAGGGCCTAATATCCTGGAGGCGGCGTTAGGATCATAGCACTGAGCTGTGATACTCTCATTCCAGTCGTGGTAGGGATAGGCCGAGTCCTGGAGCTCTATCACTTCCAGCCAGGGGTTCTCTCTGGGAGGCTGATAAAAGTGACCGTGAATGCAAATGTATTTTGCCATGGATCAAAACAACTCATACAATACAAAGCTGAGAGGTCTTATATGAAATTTTTCAACCTGTGAGGTATAGTCAGGGGTGAAAGATCCCGGCCCTTTCCAGACTCTGTCTGAAGAATCGATGATTTTTCTGCCTGTCTTCCCCTGGAGATTCAGGCATAATGAGGCTTCCTTTTTTGCAAAGTTCATTACGGCAGCAACATCACCCCTGCTGTGCGCCCTTATGATAATGAGCACATCCCCTTCCAGGGCAACCACAAGGTTCTCCTTGCTCAGGTTCGAAAGAGCAGAGTATGTCTTTCGCAGCCTTATGAGCTCTCTATAGAGGTCGAGGAGAACCTTGTGGTGTCCTTCATCTCTCCTCTCCCAGATTATCTTCGACTGTAAAAAAGTTTGAGGATCCTGGGGGTCTGGGGGATCCCCCTCGATCTTGAACTCCTTTTTCCTGCCATCTCTGACCGACTGGACAAGCTTCTCATCCGAGTGATCCACGAAGTAGATGAATGGCGCGTCCTCAGCGTACTCCTGGCCCATGAAGATTAAAGGGATATACGGCGAAATTATTAGAGCACCTGCTACAAGCTTCAAGGCCTCGAAAGATACCAGGGATGCGAGCCGTTCCCCAAAGAGCCTGTTTCCTATTTGGTCATGGTTCTGGGAGAAGACGATGAACTTTTCCCCGGGCAAGCCGGCAGAGGAGCTCCCGAAGCGCTTCTTTCTGGAGGTCGAGTACCTCCAGTCGTAGACGAAACCGTCCTGATAAGCCCTGGCCAGGTCCTCGATGCTGCCGAAGTCCTGGTAGTAACATGCCCTCTCGCCAGTGAGGAGGGCGTGGAGGGAGTGGTGGAAGTCATCGCACCACTGGGCATCGATGCCGTATCCGGCTCTATCCCTGGGATTGATCACTCTGACATCGTTTAAATCGCTCTCAGCTATCAGATATCGCTTCCTTCCGGGCAGGGACTCTACCGCTTCGGCCAGCTCCTGAAGGAAGGGTTTTGCGCTCAGGTCGTATATGGCGTGGATGGCGTCAAGCCTCAGGGCATCCAGGTGAAAATCACCCAACCAGTAGAGGGCATTTTCCATGAAGAAGTTCCTCACCTCATCGCTGAAAGGGCCGTCGAAGTTCATGGCACTGCCCCAGTCGGTCTTGTATTTATCTGTAAAATAAGGACCGAACTCCGAAAGGTAGTTGCCCTCTGGCCCCAGGTGGTTGTACACTACATCTAAAACGATGCTCATGCCCATGCCATGGCAGGCATCTATGAGCTTTTTGAAGCCCTCAGGCCCGCCGTAGGAACTCTGGGCCGCAAAAGGATAAGCTCCATCGTAGCCCCAGTTGCGCTGTCCTGGGAACTGGGCTACAGGCATCACCTCCAGGGCATTGACCCCGAGGTCCAGGAGGTCAGGAAGCCTCGTGATTATGGCCTCGAAGGTTCCCTCAGGGGTGAAGGTTCCCACGTGTAGCTCGTACATGACCATCTCCTCCAGAGGGATGCCCTTCCACCCCAGGTCCTTCCAGGGGTAGGATCTATCTATAACCTGGGAAGGGCCGTGGACGCCATCGGGTTGATAAGCAGATGCAGGATCGGGTCTATCTACACATCCTTCCAGGGTAAAAAAATACTTACTCTTAGGGGATAAGTGAGCCTCGGTGCACCAGTAACCCCTCTCCACCCTATCCATGGGGATAATTATACTTTCAGGCAGGACGACCTTGAGGGAGACGGATCTCTGAATGGGTGCCCAGACGTAGAACCGGCATCGTTCCCCACCCAGATACATGGCTCCTACCTTCAACCGGCACCCTCCGGGGGAGAGATCTCCTTTTCCTTCTTCCTACCAATCAGCTGCTTTATCTCGGCCAAGGCCACAGGTACGCCCTCGCCACTATCCAGACTCTCTCCAAGCCCGTATATGGATCTGTCCAGGAGGAACACCTTCATCAGAAGCTCTATCTCATATCTCTCCCCTGGCATGAAGGGGGAGGATTTGATGGTCTCAATATAAGATCCAACGAAAATTCCACTCACGTAGCCCGTCCAGACATTGCACCAGGCTCTGAGGACATCCATATCCTCAGGCCTGAGGGTTTCCCTCATGGTCAGGGCGGTCCTGGCAGCCATGTGTAGGGACACTACCATGCTGGCTATATCCCTCAAAGGCGAGCGTTTTATCTTCTTCTGGGCCAGAGTGTAGCCGTGACTGCTGTTGAAGCCGGCGATGTAGAAATCCTTACCCGTGTAGAGGAGCTTATCGAGGCGATAATCGCCGTGGATTCTGGTCCTTTTGGCATCTATCTTTCTCCCGGTTATGGCTCTGAGATCCTCCATGATCTCCCTCTCCATGGATAGAACCTCCGATGCGTCCCTCTTGAGATCATCAGGAAAGCTGCCCCTGGATCTTCTGAGAAGCTCTAAAACCCTGTAGGCAGAGACCCTCATAGATTGATATACCGACCTCTGGTAAAGGGCTGAAAAAGGCTCAGGGTCAAAATCAACCTCCTTGGAAGATGCCAGGGTAAGATGCATCTCCCCTGTCCGTCTGCCCAGTAGCTTTATCATCTCCAAATAAACCCCTCCAGCCAGCTCTACAACTTCGGGCGGGGCAGACTGGGTGCCTTGGAGGACCTCAGGAGGCTTTGGCGGCTGAAGATCTCTTCTGGATAGAACCACGTCGAAGTACCTATCCAGCTCATCCAGGGTGAACCTCCAGGCATCGCCTTCATTGGGAACAAAGCCCTGAAGAACCCCTATTTGTATGATCCCGGTCTCCTCATGCCTATACTCGATATAGCCCTCGAAGGGAGGTATGTTGGCAAATCCGTGATCGTAAAGGAACCTGGAGATATCTATGCCGTGGTTAGTTCCCTCCTCCAACGTCCTGAAGAGCTTGAGGAAGAATCTATCCTTAAAAAGGATGATCGATTCGCTCTCCTCGGCTTTCAATACCTCGGAGCTTCGGCGCGTCTCCTCTGGACCGGAGGGCTGGACCTTTCTGGAGTGGAAGACCAGCCCTCCGTATTCGCCCCTGGCCTTCCTCCTCTGGAGGGTCATAGCCAGGAGATTCTGCCTCAGCTCTTCATCGTAAGTGCCATCATAGATGACTCCTTCCCCAGCGCCGGTTTTAAGCCAAGATATAATGGCGTGGGGGTACATCTCCCTCACTCGCTCCGCCTTGTCTTTAAGAGCAAAGGATATGGGCAGCAGGTACATTTCGGGGAGCCCCTCGGTGTAATCTATGCTGAGGATAATGAGATATGAGAGAGCGCCCTTGGATATGGGGATGCTGTCCTGGATAGTGACCTTTCTTATGGTCCGGTTAACTCCGCCAAACCACTTGCAGCACCTGAGGTATTTTGGAAGGACATCGCTCTCTATCCCGTCCTTGGCCTCATCCATGAGCCTGGGCCAGCCAGTGATGCTTATTTTCGGCAGCACTCCTTGAGATGTGATGCAGAGTAGGGCCTTTTCCTCCTTAAAAGTGAACCAATAGTAATCATAGGGCCCGAGGATCATTTGGTAGGGCTCATTCTCCACCCGGTGGAATCTGTTGCCCGAAAAGAGGCCGTAAGGGACAAGGCCTGCGTAATCGGAGAGATCCAGCTCGGTATACTGGGTGACCCTGGAGAGGTTGACCACTATAAGGGCCGTTTCACCCTCGTACCTCCTTATGAAGGCCAGGATTTTAGGATTGGAGGGGAAGAGGAACTTGAGGTCTCCGCGGCTCAGTGATTTAAACCTCTTTCTCATGGCCAGGGTGTGCTTCACCCACCACATAAGGGAGAACTGGTCTCTCTCCTCCCGGGCCACATTGACCGCCTTGTAATGGTACTCAGGGCTCGCGATCACCGGCAGGTACAGGCCTCTAGGATCGGCCTGGGAGAAGCCAGCATTTCGCTCATCGTTCCATTGCATGGGGGTTCTTACTCCATCTCTGTCGCCGAGATAGTAATTGTCCCCCATGCCTATCTCATCGCCGTAGTATATGATAGGGGTTCCGGGGAGGGAAAGGAGGAGGGTGTTCATGAGCTCTATCTTTCTTCTATCGTTTCCAAGGAGGGGGGCCAGTCTTCGCCTTATGCCCAGATTGATCTTGGTCTTGGGATCCTTGGCGTAGATCATGTACATGTAATCCCTCTCCTCATCGGTGACCATCTCCAAAGTCAGCTCATCGTGATTGCGCAGAAATAGGGCCCACTGGCAGATCACGGGGATGGGGGGCGTCTGCTCCAGGATGTCCACTATGGGAAACCTATCCTCCATCTGTATGGCCATGAACATCCTGGGCATGAGTGGGAAGTGGAAGGCCATATGGCTCTCATCTCCGGACCCGAAGTAGGCCACTGCATCCTCTGGCCACTGGTTAGCCTCGGCCAGAAGCATCTTATCTTTAAAATTGGCATCGATGTGGATCCGGAGCTTCTTCAGGAAAGCGTGGGTCTCAGGAAGGTTCTCGCAATTGGTCCCCTCTCTCTCGTAGAGGTAGGGTATGGCATCCAGCCTCATGCCGTCCACGCCCATCTCGAACCAAAAGTCTATAGCTCGAAGCACGGCCTTCTGGACGGCTGGGTTGTCGTAGTTCAGGTCGGGCTGGTGTTGGTAGAACCTATGCCAATAGTAGGCCTGGGCTTCGGGGTCCCAAGTCCAGTTGGACTTCTCGAAGTCCTGAAAGATTATCCTGGCATCTCTATACTTATCAGCGGTATCGCTCCATACGTAAAAGTTCCTCCAGACGGAGCCGGGCTTGGCCCTCCTGGCCCGCTGGAACCATGGGTGCTGATCGGAGGTATGGTTGATGACCATCTCGGTGATAACCCTTAGATCCCTCTTGTGGGCATCTCTTAGAAAGCGTCTGAATGTTCTGGTGTCACCATAGTCGGGATTAATGCAGAAGTAATTGGTAATGTCGTAGCCGTCATCCTTCAGGGGCGATGGGTAAAAGGGAAGGAGCCACAGAGCGGTAACCCCGAGATCGGCCAGGTAATCTAGCTTCTCCAGGGCCCCCTGAATATCGCCTATACCATCGGCGTTGCTGTCATAGAAGGCCCTTATGTGGAGCTCGTAGATTATGGCGTCCTTGTACCATTGAGGATCATCCTTCAGGTAAACTTCTGTATGATGCATTTATCCCGCCTGTAGATATATCAGTAGAAGCTGGATCTATGAGGCATCTCCCTGCTGGTGAACCGGGACCACTGATCTATATAGGCTCTTTTCAAATTTAAATTATACCTAGGGGTAAATCAGAAGAAATGTTCACCACCGATAGGTTGGCCTACCTTGAGCGGTGCGTTGGATTTTAAACTCTTATACGCGTTCTAAGCGAGATTAGAAAGGTTCCGGGAGTAAGTGAGACAGACACTGACTTTGTGTTTGGGTAGTGAAATCTTGCAAATGATGTAAAAATTGTCAAATCCTATCGCTAAGCAGAAAAGTCCAGTTAGATAGTCACCTCTAACGGGGATAAAGATAGTAGAGAGAACAGGGCG
>DAXJ01000045.1:0-3490 GCA_002506335.1 Methanosaeta sp. UBA114 | reverse complement strand
CCGAAGACCTAGCCTAGGATCTCCTTAGCAGCCTGGAGTTCCTGGGCACTTCCATATACGTCTCAGACTGCTTTTTCTTAACTATGAGACCACACATCAGGAGATCGTGCGGTCTCGTTGCAAGTTTCGTGCCCTTTGTCGGCCAACCGTGATCCACGTATTTATTAACGCAGAAAACCGCAAAAGTAGCCTAGATAGCAAGGTTTAATGACTCGATTAGGAGGTTTAAAGGATAATCGGTCAGATCGGATCGAATTTTAAATATAGATGGAGGTTCCAGATTTAACGCCTGAAAAGGGAAAAACGCCTATTATGGCTATTATTGCGGCAAATTTTACCAGAATCTATCACTTAACCGCCTCATATCGGCAAATTTTGCCTAAACATTAACGCATAAATGTTTAGAAGGAGTCGTATTCGCCGGTGAATTAAAATGGCGTACAGTGGAACTCAGGGGTGGAGCCACAAATCGTGACTGATGACGCCTGGCATGAACTCCGCCATGGGCAGCTACGGAAGCTCGTGAAGTTCCAGAAGCTGATGGGTCTGTATCTCCGGGCCAGACCGGAGATTGAACCTTTTATCATTGACATCGTATTTATCCGTGTAGAAGCTCGCAAAGATTGCCACGATGGCAAGGTTAATTAAAGGTCTGTTTAAAAAATCTAGAAGGATCATTAAAAGACCTCCGCCCTTCTTCCATTGATGGGCTTTACAAAGACCAATCCATAATGGTAGGGCTTCAGGTCACATCTCTGTCACATCTCTTTATAAGATCAAACCCTGAATTGACCGCCCAGCTCATGCATAGCTCGGGCCTGATCTCCATGGGGGATCCCCTTGGGGTCGAAGGATCGTATTTCCAGTGAATCACTCCGACTTTTCCGTAAGGCATAAGGATGCGATAGGCTTCCTTGAGAGGCTTATGGGGTTCTCGGCAGGGAAGATGTTGAAGCGCGGGACATAACCCACGGATTCACCCTGGCGCCCAGACCCATCGGCTCCAAAATTTCTGACTTCGGCTACCACGTCATAGAGGCTTTTTTTCTCAGCACTCCAGCTCACCATCTTCACCAGATCCGGCTCTATGTCAAGGGAATAGATCATTCCACGTATTACCCGTGCCGCTGGAAAAGTGAAGGGCCATAGCCGCACCCGAGCTCGGCCACCCCTGAAGTTGTATCCTCAAGTCCCATCTCACTTAAAATCTGGCATGGGCTGAAGAAGGGCCCCAGGTAGGCTCATCAAGCACGCTGCTCTCCTTAACTTTCATTCCAGCTCACCATCTAAGGACTCATAAGTTCAAACCGATAGCATCTATCTTGGCAGCATCCATGGGCCCCCGTCTCAAACTCATAGAATCCTTTCCGATACCGAGGTAATCATCTGAGGTTATCCGATCATTATCCAATACAATGCCTAGACAAAACTCACCTCTGAAGAAGATATGTATGTTGGCTTTTAGGTGATTTATCATAAATAATCCTTAAACAGAGTTAAGGAGCCAATATTGCCGCAAAGGGTAGCTTAATCTTCTTTTGCGTGATGTATAGATTCGGTGATTTGTAAATGAGGGATCGCCTTTGCCGATATCAGGAATGAACTGCCAAGCCAGAAGTTAGAGCATCTGCCGCCGTCAGCAAAGCTAGTCTTTAAGGTGTTGGAATCAGGAAGCTTTCTAACTCAGAAAGATATCGTTGCCAAGACCTATCTTCCTTCCAGGACCGTAAGATATGCTTTGGACAGGCTGAAGGACGAGAAGATCCTTCAAGAGCGCTTCTACTTCCAGGATGCACGTCAGAGCCTCTATGGATTGAACCCGAAGATCTCGGGGGTGATGACTGAGTAAATGACAGTACGACCTCCTAATGCCTTATGGCTCCACATTCTGCCAGGACATACCTCTACGTATGGGATAATACAGGTGTGATGAATCTGTCCCTCGCCCCTGGCAGTTATCAAAAGCTGAGATGAAAGCTCTTTGAAGGTTACAGAATGTGAACTTGAAGATTACTTCGGTTTTGGAATGCAATTCCATACTTAGGTCAAATTCATAGGTTAAATTATGACTGCACGATTTATGCCAGATATATCGTGCCTCAAATCATGCTTCGACCCTTAAAACATAGAAGGATCAAAAAATGAAAAAAGTGCTGCTGTTATCTATCATCCTAATGCTGATATTACCTCATGTCTCATAGCCCAAGCATGGGATTGGAGATTCGTTGGAAACTTGCGGTTAAGTTATCTGTGAGTAAATTTTTCCAATAAAATAACAGAGTTCACTTACCAATCCATACCCAAACAAAGACCATTAGCCGACAATTACCACATATTACTATTGTATATCATAAATGAAGCACTAGAGCCAAGTTAAGCATTAAAAACCAGGGTGTTAAAATCAAGGTAATAAAACGCAGGATATTAGGAATGAGGATACCGAAAAGAAAAAGGGAGCGACAAGCCCACCTCGATCTTTCATTACGTTGTTGCTCTGGCCAGAGCTTGATCCCAATCGGCGATGATATCATCCACATCCTCTATTCCTATGGAGAGCCTTATGAAGTCAGAAGTGACTCCTGTGGCTGCCTGCTCCTCGACCGTGAGCTGCTGGTGTGTGGTGGAGGCTGGATGGATCACCAGGCTCTTAGAGTCGCCGATATTGGCCAGGTGGGAGAAGAGCTGGGCTGAAGCTATGAATTTCTTAGCGGACTCAAGGCCGCCCTTGATGCCAAAGCCCAGCAGAGCGCCGTAGTTGCCCTTGAGGTACTTCTCGGCCAGGAGATGGCTTGGATGCTCCTCCAGGCCGGGATAGTTCACCCAGGCTACAGCCGGATGGCTCTTGAGATATCTGGCCACGACCAGGGCATTCTCAGAATGCCTTTCCTGTCTTAGAGCCAGGGTCTCAGATCCCTGGAGGGAAAGGAACGCGTTGAAGGGACTCAGGCTTGCGCCCAGATCCCTGAGTAGCTGCACCCTGACCTTGAAGATGAAGGCCACGTTTCCAAGGCCCTGGAAGTTGCCGAAGGCATCCCAGAACTTGAGGCCGTGGTAGCTTGGATCGGGCTCCGTGAACTCTGGGAACTTGCCATTGGACCAGTCGAACTTTCCCGAGTCCACTATGACCCCACCTATGGAGTTTCCATGGCCGTTGATGAACTTGGTAGCAGAATCAACGACGATATCAGCTCCATAATCTATGGGCTTGACTATGCCGATGCCCACGGTGTTATCCACAACCAATGGGATTTTCGCCTGGTGAGCGATCCCTGCAATCCTCTCGAAGTCTAGAACGTCCAGCTTTGGGTTGCCTATAGTCTCGGCATAGATGGCTCTCGTCTTATCAGTGATAGCCTTCTCGAACTCCTCAGGCTTAGTGGAGTCCACGAAGGTGACCTTTCGGCCGAGCTTGGGGAAGGTATAGTGGAAGAGCTCGTAGGTTCCTCCGTAGAGATTGTTGGCAGATACTATCTCGTCTCCTACCCTGGTG
>DAXJ01000098.1:31727-33794 GCA_002506335.1 Methanosaeta sp. UBA114 | reverse complement strand
GAACGGCCAGGTAATCTTTGCTGGGCCCTCCAAGGAAGTCCTGGCCAGGATCACAGAAGAAGAGCATGAGGTGCTATGCAGCTGAGGTCAATCATCCCCGCGTACCTTAATTTTTCAGATCTGCTCACCGCAGGGCTCGCCGTTCTCGGCTTCAAGGCTTGGGCTTTCTTTTAAAGCCACCATCCTGGAGTTCAATCTGGCCAGGCGGTTTCTGAGGATCAGCATCTCCCTCGCCACAAGGCAGATCTCGTCTTCCCTGCTGATACCCACCTCTTGGGCACGGCCCGGGCAGTTGGGGCAGCATCCACCAGCCCGGATCGCATAGCTCCCTCCCTCGATCTTTATGCCCGAGCCGTACACCAGGGCGGCAGCGATCTTCTTTCTGGCGCTCACCAAATCGTTCCAGAGGGCTTTTCTGGATATGCCCATGTAAAATGCCGCCTCATCTTGCTCCAGCTCCAAAAGGTCCACCAGGCGCACCGTCTCCAGCTCTTCCAGGGTAAGAGATATGAAACCTATATCCTGAAGAGAACAGCCCTCAGGCACGAAGCTTCCTATGGGAGGAACCTCAGAGATCCACCGCTTGCCGCGACGTCTGCCTTTACAGGGACACATAGTTAGAACCCCCAATAAGTTGTATTTGAACTTTGGGCATAGGAAGTTATAAATATATGATCTCATATGCTACTAATACCGATAACAAACTATCGGTCACAATCGAGAGGTAGAAATTATGCCATGCAGAGATGGAACAGGACCCAGAGGGATGAAGGACCGGGCGGATGGGGACTCTGAGGAAACGGATGAGAGCTGCGAATGCCAGGGGCAGAGACCAGGGCATGGGATGGAAAGGGGCCTAATCAAGGGTCTTTCTAGGAGATCCGCCTGCTGCTGCGAGGCTGGGAAGGACCTTTCGCCCGCGGAGGAAATGGATAATCTGGTGAGCACAGCCAGGCAGCTGGAGGAGGATTTGAAAGACGCCAGAGAAAGAATAGAGAAGCTGAGATCCAGCCAGTAATATGGTCCAAAGGATGGCCCTGGGGGTGATGGAAAACCCCGCTCCTTTAGCCAGGGCCGAGGTCTGGGCTAAGCACGGCCTTTGCCTTTTTGTGGAGATGGACCTTGGCAGCCGAGAGAAGTTGAGGGTGCTCGTGGGTGTCGGCGTCTTCACTGAAATCACCTTGCACAATGCCGATGCTCTGAATATCGCTCTTACGGATCATGACCTAACGTTTTTGAGCCACGGCCACTGTGATCACGCCGGAGGACTCATAGGGGTTTTAAAGGAGATGGGCAGGCAGGTTTCAGTCCTGGCTCACCCCGATGTCTTCTTTCCCATGCTGAAATCAAAGCCTTCTACGAAGAGTCCATAGACATTTCTTTCTCATGGTCCGATGCAGAGGCCTGCGGCACCTCCACGCTCTGCGCCAGAAACTCGGTCACTTTGGGGAGTGGGTTACGACCTCTGGGTGGATTGAACGCAGGATATCCCTTGAAAAGCCAGAGGGTTTCCTCACTGTCAGAGGCGGCCTTTGCCTTAAGGACCCCCTTCTCGATGACCAGGCCCTGGTGGCGGAGATCAAGGGCAAGGAGCATGGTCATCATCTCAGGCTGCACTCACTCCGGAATCATTAACAACATAAAGCATGCCCATAAGATCACCGGAGTCCAGGAGACCTATGCTGTGATATGCGGATTTCACCTGGCGAGCGCTGATGAGGAGCGCATGGCCTTGACCTACCGAGGAGCTGAGGAAACTTGAGCCGAAGATCAGTTAGGCCAGGGCACTGACCGGTTTTGAGGCTCTCTGCCTTCTTAGGGAATCCCTGGGCAGCCGATGCAGGCCCCTGACCTCAGGGGATCTGGTAGAATTTTAGAGGATGGGTGGGCATTCCTAAAACCCCGGCCCTATCTATAAAATAGAACCATATAGAGATGTGTTTCGGGCTATTTAATTATCAAAAAAGTAGGTTTCTAAGGACGCTCGGGTAGCTATTTCGATATATCTCCCTCTATGGCCATGTTCATGACGTAATCGAAGCCCAGAGCCTGGCACCACCCAGCCTT
>DAXJ01000098.1:12717-31457 GCA_002506335.1 Methanosaeta sp. UBA114 | reverse complement strand
TCGAAGATGGACATGAAGCAGACTCCTATGAATTTCTTGTACTTCACCTTGGATAGAAAATCCTTCATCTCCTCGGGCTCCACTCCTATCTTGGGCATGGCCATACCGCCTAGGACGACTATCACATCAGCATCCGCGCTGGTCTTCTCCCCCAGCTCCAGCCCATATTCCGTGAAAATGATCTTCCTGGCCAGGTCTTTTTTCAAACCAGGGACAAAAGCCAACTCCTTCTCCCTGACCGGGTAGCCCATGAAGAGGGCGAAGGGTGTACAAAAGCCGGGAGACCCGACAAAGGTTATCTTCTTATCGTCTTTAACCAAATCCCTAAAGCCATTGAGCATTCCGCCCAGGCCCTTTACATCCTGAACCTTCTTCATGTAGATCCATCGAGAATCCACCTTCCAAGCATTAACCTTTTGGATAGCATGAGAAAGAATCAACAATTGTTAACTCCTTGGAATATCTCACAGCCTTTTCTAATCTATCAGCGGATCTTTCAGCGCTTATCAAGAAAGAGCATAGGTGAATATCCTTTCATGGACTCAAATCCCAATGATCGATAGAATGCCTCGGTCCCAGGCTCTGCAATCAAGCCTATCCATTTTATCCCGCGGGATCTGCAGCCTTCCAAAAGCGCGACGGCGATGCTCCTGCCTACACCTCTATGCCTCCACTCCGGAAGCACTATCAGATCCTGGAGATAAGCATCCGATAAACCGTCGGAAATGGCCCGTCCCATACCTACTGTCCTGCAGGATGCCGGATCGGAGGCTACAGCAAAGAGAAAGCTTCCGCGTATAAGATCGGATAGCCTGGTCTTATCCATGGCCTCATTCCACCAGCCCCCTGCCAGGTAGAGATCAACTATGGTATCCTCATCCCATGACTCCACCAACTCTACCCTTATCTTATCGACTTCAACCACAGGGTTGCTCCTTCTCTGAAATAGGTTTACAGGTATAGCTCTTAAATATTGCACTTATTCCTGCAGCATCTGGAAAGCTCTGCCTGGAAATCTGGATTTGCCACGGAAGGAGAGACCTGACGGGCAAAGCTGGCCGTAGAGCGTATGGGTAAAAAAGTGAGTTTTCCACCCATATTCCTTGTTTCTTTATCTTCAATCCCTTGGAAACCTACCAGCTCCACCAATAGTACGTCGTTCTGTAAGGCCCGTAGACATTGGCAGCCCACCAAGGATCGTAGTTATAGTAGTACCACGGCCCGTAGCTGCTGTAGTAGTGGGGATAGTACCAGTAATATCCGGTCGGGTACCATGCACGGTAGTAGTAGGGTCCCGGATACCAGTAGTAGTTCACGTAATAAGCCACGCCAGGAGAGAGCCAGTCATAGTTGCTCCAAGGGGTGTAAGAGTTGCTCGTGGATTGCTGCCCGTAGTATGATCCTAAATAGTCCCCTGATTGATCCGAGATCTGAGCCAGGGCTGTACCGATAAAACATAGAAGCCCGCAAGCCAGAATGGCCATAGCTGTTCTGGTCATACCACATTTCTCCAAAAATACATAATCTACTTCTCGGTATAAAAGGATAAGTTTTATTCAAGCGTTTTCTTTAGTTTGAACTACTGAATTGAAAAGCATTCAATTTATGGGGCTGGGAGAGCGGGACGATGGCGGGAGTACCTAAGCATTTTAAGCATCGTCGGATGAGTATATTACATCGTTCCATCGTAATCTTTGATATGACCCAAAATCTTCCCGAAAAGGGCGCTGCATTACAGAGGGATAAGAAGACCTACGCGGTAGCTCCTCACATCCCAGGGGGCGTCATAGATCCCCAGGGCCTGAGAAAGATCGCAGATGTAGCCGAGAAGCACCAGGCTAAGGCCTTGAAGCTTACCTCGGGCGGGAGGATTGCCATCATGGGCATAGCTCCTGAGGATCTCGATAAGGTCTGGAAGGATCTTGGGATGAGGCCCGGAGGGTTCACAGGGCCTCGGATACGCTATGTAAAGATCTGTCCAGGTGCTACTTTTTGCAAGAGAGGCCAGCGGGATTCGCTAGGCCTGGGACTCAAGCTGGACGAGAAATACCAGGGCGTTCAGATGCCATTTAAATTAAAAATGGGAGTCTCTGGATGCAGCAACTCCTGCTCCGAACCTGCCTTAAAAGACATAGGACTTATAGGCACAACCCATGGCTGGAAGGTCTTGGTGGGAGGATGCGCCGGCGCCAGGCCGAGAATCGCCCAAACCCTGTGGGAGAATCTCTCAGACGGTGAGGCTTTGGCGCTGGTGGATAAGCTGATCCTCTATATCAAAGCCCTGGGTCAGAAGAAGCGCTTGGGAGATATCATCGAAGAGATGGGGTTCGGCAGTTTCAAAAAAGATCTGGCCAAGTTTTCTCCCTAAAGCGGGGCTTAAAAATAAGGACGCTTAGAATCCCTAGCTCTCTAGATTCCCAGGGCATTGATGGTCTCTATCAGGTCCGTAAAGGCCTCCAGCTCCAGATCGATGACTTCCTCCAGGCTCATGGATATGGACATTTCCCCATCCACAGTGAGGCGATCGGGACCTCTAACCACCATGCGATCCCTGCCATCTAGAGAAAGGACCTTTCTGATCTCGGGGTCGAAGGCCAGTGCCCTGCCTGGAATCAGCACCGTATCTTTGATCTCGTTCAGGTTCAGTCCTCGGAAATCTTCCAGGGTGATGAGACAGCCTATATCTTTCTTCAATGGAACCACATTCACAGTATCTCCAAGCTCCTTGAAGATGGAGGCAAGGAGAGGCTGGGCCGTGGAGCTCGTGATCACCGTGGCGCTCCTCCTGATCTTGGGCAGCTTCTTTATCTCCTCCCTGTGGTGTGCCAGGGCAAAGGGCGCTCCAGTCTCCGGGTCCCAGAGAGGGGTTCCTGTAATTCTGAGATCGTACTTCCCGCTGGCATCGGTGACTATCCTCCTGAACTCCTCCACGGTGTGGGGAACAACTCCGGACAGGATGGGCCCATTTCTGAGGATGATCCCCTGCTCCCTGGCGTTGGCGAACCTCATGAGGATCAAGCCTTTGGCACCCATCTCTACTAGGTCCGAGCAGGTCTTCTCAAGCTCCAGGCCATCGTTGACTCCGGGGATTAAAACAGCTGCGCAGTAGACGTCGCACTTTTGGCAGAAGATCTCCAGGTTGGAGAGGGCAGCCTCAGGGTGCCTATCGCCCATGTACTTTTTCCTGAGCTCTGGCCTGGTTGAAAAGACGGTGAAGGATACCTCCCTTACTCCTGCCCCTATGAGGTCCTCGGCCTCGTCGCCCCTGACAAAACCTTTGCCGCTTGTATAGCCGAGGCTAACTGGAACGGTGCCCTGACTCAGTATGGTCACCAGATCCAGAAGATCGGGGTAGCAGCTGAGGTCCCCTCCCCCGCTTATGGTGACCTTGTCAGGCATGGCGCCGAAGGCCCTCTGGGCCACCTCGAAGACCACCATGTCCAGAGGCTTGAAGCCGGGATAGCCCTCTATTATGGCTCGGGAGCAGTAGTCGCAGCCCTTCTTGAAGGGCATGCAGTTCTTGCACCCAAAGGGCTCCACTCCTTTTACGCCCTTAAAATAGCAGTAGCTGCAAAATCCTTTACAGTCCAGACCGGGCCTGCCTCCGACGTCCGCAAGGATATCCATAGGGCTGGAAGACTTGGCTGAAAGCTAAATATCTTTCTTCTCCATGGCCTTTCTTCTCATATCCTGGGGCATCTTCTCTATGGCATACCTCAGGGTAGTTCTGGACATGGCCTTTTTATTATCCAGTATATAGCAGAATACTTCATACTGATGACTTTTGCTCGCTTCCTTGAGAACCCAGCCCTGGCCTTTCCGCACGAGGTCATCCTCATCGCCCATAAGTATATCTGATATCTTCAGCACCTCTTTGAAGAAATGCCCTTTTCTAGCCGGGAGTATAAATGTCACCGCTGAGGCCCTCCTTAGCCATCTGTTCTCGGATTTTGTCCATTCTTTAAGATTATTTACGTATTCGGGATACTGTTCCACAAAGGAGCCCATAGTGTGGTTGCAGAAGGTATCGCATTTGGCCCAGTTATTGAGGTAGTCTCCAATCCATCTCTCGAATACGTAAAAGTCGGAGGGCTCAAATCGCTTCCTTAGCATATAAGCCCATTCCGAAGCTATGAGGGCCTCTTCGCTGTAATCCGATCGATATAGAGCCTCGCACAGGGAGAAGATCTCTTTTTTATCCGCGCCTTTGATCCTGGCAAAGTATCCCCTGGCGGCCTTTTTTACGGCTGCGGACTTTATGCCGTAGAATTTTACTTCCTCCTTGAAGAAACGCTGGGCTCTGTCCCTGGTCTTCGGATCAACCTGTCGGCTCAGATCTGCCCTTATAGCTGGGATTATATCGGATATCATTATCACCACCGTGATTCTGACCATTAATGGCTCTAATCACTATACGGAAGCCTCATCAGATGCCTTATCAGACAGCTCTTTTATTGGCGTGCTCCACGTACTCGATCACCATGCCGTCAGGATGACGGACTCGCATATTTCTGCCGGTAGGAACCACCTTTGGTTCCTCCAGGATATCGGCGCCGATCTCCAAAAGCGTCTTACTAAAGCTGTCCAAGGAATCCACCAGGAAGGTAGCCCGGGTCTCCCTAAAGGGCCTTAATCTCCCCTTCCTCCCTGCAATGAGCAGCACCGATCCTACGCTTGCCATCTCAAGCCCAGCTTCTTCATACTTAAAACGCATATCGCACCCCTGGCCAAAGAGGGCCTCGTAGAAGTCCACTGTCTTATCTAGGTCCTCAGGGGCCAGATAGATCCTCACCATTCCTCGAATTACCTTCATGTTATTCTCCTCCGACTGATCCTTCTATCACGTTTGCTACGACTTACTACTTTTCGTACATGCTATTTGGCCATAGATATCCCCTGAATCAGCCGGCATATTCTTTCCTCTGAGCCCTGCTTTAAGGGCCCCTCTTCTTTTAGATCTGTGCCAACAAGCAAAAGATGAATCGCTAACCATACAAAGAAAAGAAAAAATCAGACAGGCGTCTCCCAACCCTGTACGAACTCTATAAGAGGCCTTACCTCAGTGGCTTCGGAGGCGACCGATGCCTGCATCATCTTTGAGGCTTCCTTGCCTATGAACTTGGCAGCCCCACGCCTGGATGTGTCGAGGATCTCGCAGGAGGTTGCCACCTGTTTAGCCTTCGTATAGACTCTGATACCCTCCCAATCCATGGTGGAGCTCCCCTGCTCCGTGATTAGGAATACAGCATAAGGGTTCCCTTGGAGGTTGGAGAGGGTCATATTCCTGCCAGTGGATATAACCACGGCCGTTTCATCTATCATTCAAGGGGAGCTAAAGACTACAGATCCGCATTTCCATCTTTGCTAGCGATATTGAGGATGCCACTCCTCGGAGCTTTATTGAAATAATCCATCAATGTGGAGGCCATATTTCTTCACCGTTCCTTCTTTATGGTGGTCATACTTTAAAAATGAGCACTTGAGGCAAGCTTTGTTATAACCGGAAGGATAAATGCTACCTTGAAGCGCATCTTAGTCGCCTCTAACCAAACTCATCCCAATCACAAAAATTTTTGTATATTCGGCCTTAAGGATGATCCATGGATCGGCCTAGAAATACCCAGATAGCAGCGATTTTTCCCCTACTGGTCCCTGGATTAGGCCAGATATGGATAAACTATGCTAAAAGAGGCGCAATCATCTCTATCGTATTTGCCATCTCAGCGGCTACCCCAAGCATAGGGGTGCACTAAGAATTTGGCAGGAGGATTGCTGGATGGCACTTTCGGGCCTCGTAGCACTGCTGGCAGTATAGAATGAATAAAAGCAGGCTGTGGGGCTGAGAGCTTCTTTAGGGCAATAAAATTTTGATCAACAGAAGCATCAACAACTTATGGCAGGGGCGTACTTCGCCATCAGTCTTATGGGCACGTAAATGCTGCTGTTCCATGTGGTCATCTCTCCGCAGGTGACAAAGCCCAACCTCTTATAAGCCTCAACTCCATAGATGGAAGAATGAACAGTAATATTAGAGGCGCCTGGATATTCTCTTTTCACCATTCCAAGTATGTGGGCTACAAGTTCCCTGGAAATCCCATGGCGCTGAAGATGGACAAAGATAAGTGCTATCCCCTACGGGGGTGCGAACTCTGCCATCTCTTCCATTTTATCGCCCAAAACAGTGAGGGATATGATGCTGCTTGACGAGGCACAATCTGCCGTGGCTTTCGGATTTGGAAAACAATAGAATCCCGCTACACCGTCCGCCCAAAACCAGATGTTACGTGCTCATCGAAAGCCCCTTCGGTCATTTTTGATCGTTCACCGGCATCCTCCTCTTCGACGGGCCACATGAAACTTCTTAAAACTGAGTTAATGTGGCCTCTAATAGGACGTGAGAAATGAGACCGCTTTCTAGGGATTTTTTTAGGGAGGGCCCTTTATAGCGGCCTCGGACAAAATCGCGTGGAAAGGAGGGCTTCCAAAGAGAAACTAGATCACAGCTATAGGTCTTGCGCCACCATGGCCCGCGCTGCCACCTCTTCGATCATGTCCAGCTCCTAATCTAAGGCACTGATCCGATCTAATAGATATTACCACGGCCTATTCTAAAAATCCTGCCCTCGATCGTTTAGATCCCACAATAAAATTAGGACTATAAACATATTTATCGCTTCCAACGGCCCTATATTCTTTCCAATCTGAAAATCCCTCGAATGCCATGTGCTAACTCTAAAAGACATTCCACAGAACCCTGGGTGTTGCCGTTTATAACCCACTGTTCAATAAGTTCTGCCGCGTCTGGAGGATATCTGTTCTTAGATAGAGCCCCTGCGCGAGGTAGAAGACAGATAAAATTTAGGTGAGGAAAAATTTGGATCGGAGGCACCTGCTGGATAAATTGAGCGTCTAAAGTAACTAGGGCGGGAAGATCGATGGTGGAGGATTAGGCCGCCTGGACCGCCTGAACGTGTACCTACTAGGCTGAGCATAGTCCATGCGTATGAGGGGCTGATGGTATTTCACCTGCGGGTGGACCAGGTATTCTCCAAGGTCAAGGAGATCAACAAGAGGGGGATTGCCATGAGGATGGTGGAGTAAAATGCCCGCAAGGCTCTCCCGATGAGCCACAGTGGAACACGCCCGGAGATGGTGCGGAACAGGTTCGAGGGAAGGACTGAGAGCCTCCTGGTGGATGCAGACGTAAGGATGCTGTACCTTTGTGCCATCATTATGATTACCAGCGCTTTTTGCCGGCAGACGCTACCGATCTATCCGTCGGTGAGTACCTGAACGTCGATAAAGCTGAGGCAATATATGCATACAGCAGAGCCGAAGCATCGGATGGGCACGCTGCCGGATCCGAGGTATCCATAGTCCAGGGATCTCTTAAGGATTACTACAATCATGCATCTATCTCTAACGGAAAGGCAACAACTTGGTAGAAATTTTCTAGTGCGGATGGCAATGCAATTAAGGTTGAAGCTTCTGGTTCAGACGGAACGTCATGCAGCATCTAGTTCATCTCCTAACATAATTCAAGCCTCTATAATCAATTTAAGGACTCGTTCTCTGTCGGGCATCACTATGTTGGCCCTGAGAACGAAGTCTTGTTAAAACGCACTACACTGGCACGCATGTTCTATAACCACAACACGCGACCTCTAGAAAAGTCTCAGTGCTCACCCAGTACCTTTGCCCTATCCCGGACATCGAGGGCCGCTATCATAGCTCGAAGCTGATAATCCCGGCACTTGTCCTGGAGCATCCAGAAAGTAGTCCTATGCGTCCATTTGGGGCGACCGTACTCAGCGCTGACGTGATCGTGCTGCCATCCGCCCTCAAGCCCGAGCTTCCTGGCGTACTTGTTGCTCTGGCGGATGAAGTTGTCCGAGTCAGCCGCACGGGTGCTGGAGTACTGGAGGTCGTGGCACTGCTTGCAGAGCCAGTACCGTCACGCATGTATATGACCCGCATTCCCCTGCCACACTTTGGGCACCGCATGTAGAACATGAAGCCTCCGAAGTGCCTGGGTACACGCTCTAGGCGAAAGGTCGACTTGATCTTCGTCTGCGGCCCATCGTTGATGGAGAAATGGTAGGATAGAGTCAGTACATCGTGGTGTAGAGAAATGTTTACGTTGTTCTCGCCCCAGGATATGGTGCCGCTGAAACCACCAGAGTTCAGATAAGGTTTCAAGTCCTGAAGGCTAATGCGGAGACATCGCTCTACTAGTATCTTTGGATCGTTGAATCTCATAATAATCATCTCTTTTAACCTAATTCGGTTGTTAAAATTATTTGAGTTGAATCAAATGTGGTTGCGCTGCGCTGTCGAATATCGTTTTCTGTGCTCCCCGGAGATAACCGTCCAGGAGGTCATAGTACCCCAGCGTGTTCCGCCTGGCAACCCAATACTTCATTTATACCAGCTTCTTGTTAGCGTTGTGTTTCCGGACGCGCTTGAGATAATCTTTGGCCAGCCCAGTCGGGAGCGGAAAGCCTAAGCCTCTGACTAGCAGACCTTCTTCGTTGAATGTGCAACACGGGGCAGCACCCGGGTCTTGGTCCACTGCAATTTCGAGCACCCTGTGTGCCCGCTCATTCGGTGGTGTCAGATCCTTGGGATTTCTGTTCTGTTTAACCGGTATAAGTGAAGAGGAACGAATCATGATGCACAACCTGGCTTTGATGGTAATATGTCTAAATCTGCTTTCGAGAGCAGATGTTAAAATACGGTAACAGCCATCGTATGACCCAACGAGCGCCGAGGGATTCATTGAGAAGGAAGGCGTGATCTTTTACCCCGAGCTTCTCTAATTTTCCATAGCTATGGGTTTTCTCTCCCCCCTCACCCCTCCCCCATAACTATGCAACCAAGTTCGGAGGCGGTATTTATAACGGGATAGGAGGATTTTGTGATGAGCGGTTTTGTTTAACTGGTGAGACACAAGGCTGCAACGGCGATGAGCGCAGGGCTGAAACGCTGCGTAAAGCGGGAACGCTGATTATTAACCTGGGAGTTATTTTAATCAGTAACGCAGCAAAAGAATATACCGGTGGCATGTGTAATGGGATGTCCGGAACAATGACCGCTATTAGTCCAAGGTTAGAGGAAAATATCGCTTCAGAACGTGGCAGCGCCATCTACAACGAAGGTAACCTAAACTTGAGTGGCAGAGAGATGAAGAATAACAAAGCCTCAATCGGAGGCAGCATCTGGAACATCAAAAATATGAATCTAGCAGGTGTCAAGCTCGTTGATTGGGCGGGGAGCAGTCACCATTAAGGCCCCGAGCACAAAATAGAAGGTTAAAAAAGCAAAGAAAAGGAATTAAAAGAAAGCCCGGAAAAAATCTTAAATACCAACCGGGAGCCATGTTAGTTGATGGAAATTCTCCAAGCCCAAACGGACTACACAGATATAATAAACAACCTCTGGGTGATCCTCTTCATCTTGCTCTTCCTAGTGCCCATGATACAGAGGAACGTTCTTCAGATGGAGCGAAAGAGGGTCCTGATAAGGCTTGGCAAGAAAAGGAGATCTCAGGTCATAACTCTGATTCACCGCCAGGAGACCATAAGCTTCCTAGGCATACCTCTGGCCAGATACATAGACATCGAGGATTCCGAGGTTATTCTGAGGGCCATAAGGACCGCCCAGAAGGATGTACCCATAGACCTGGTCCTCCATACTCCAGGAGGCCTAGCCCTAGCCGCGACCCAGATCGCCGTAGCCCTCAAGGCCCATCCTGCCAAAAAGACTGTCATAGTGCCCCACTACGCCATGAGCGGTGGAACTCTGATAGCCTTTGCATCGGATGAGATCCTCATGGACCTCCACGCTGCCCTCGGCCCAGTTGACCCCCAGCTGGGAGATCAGACAGGCGTGTATCCGGCCCCAGCCCTCCTGAAAGTGGTGGAGAAGAAGTCCCTGGACAAGACCGACGATAAGACCCTAGTCTATGCTGAGGAAGCTGCCAAGGCCATGGACCAGATGTACGCCCTGATAAAAAGGATTCTAGCGGGGAAGTGCGGCGAAAGATATTTAAATACCATCCTAGAGGAGTTCGTCTCCGGCAAATACACACACGATAGGCCTTTCATGGCAGAGGATGCCAGGGCCATCCTGGGAGACTGCGTCAAGACCGAGGTGCCTGAAGAGGTTTATGAGCTCATGAAGCTCTACAGGATGGAAATAGGCAGGAATAGGCCTGGGGTGGAGTACGTGCCCTTGTCCAGACGATGATATTCCCAGTATAATTCTATAATTTTTTATAATCCCCTAATTTCATAATACCTTACTACTACAGAAGCTCCAGGGCATCTCTGCCGGTGATCCCCACCTTCACACCGAGCTTCTCAGCTGAGGGATTGGCTTCTATTACATTAGCCTTCAGCAGATCATCGACGTTCGCTATGGGTCCCGATGACCCCTTTACCTTGACTGCTGGATAACCAAACCCTTCCATGGCCCCTACATCGAAGACACCACAGCAGACCATGCCCACATCGGTCATGGCATTGACCATGTTGACAGTGCCGAGAGGGGTGATGTAACCGTCCGCCTGCTTTTTGGAGAGCTGAACCTTCTGATGGATCATTGGCATCGCCTACTTGAGATATTTGCTCGAAGGATATCACACTATGCCTTGAGGCAAAGGAGATCTCTTCAAGTATACATTCGTTGGGAGCATGTTGGATGTAGATGGAAGACAGGCCCCTGGGCGATTTGCTGGGAAGGAAGATCGCTTACTTATCCAGGGAGATCGGGATAAATAGCAACATCCCCACTTACGCAAATGGTCTGAGGGTACTGGCTGGGGATAACTCCAGATCTAGCGCCGACTTAAACCGGCCTATGATAGGAACCACTCTGGTGAGCAGAGGCGGCTACTTCAAGCAGGAGACAGACAGCGCTGGAAGGTAGATGAAGAACAAAGATCCCTATGACACCGCCACCCATAACCTTTGCTTGCTGCCAGTAGGAGGTAGAGGCCGAGATTTGCGGAAGGCCTGTCAGGATCAAGACCTGGGAGTACGCCATAGTGAGCCCAAGGGGCGGCACGGCCCCTGTGCTCTTTTTGGATACCGCTCTAGATGCCAACTCCAAGGAAGATCGGAATATTACCACTCACCTTTACTGATCTCAGAGGAAGCACGCTCAGATCAAGTACGCAAAATAGACCGAGAGCTGAAACCATCTACTTTCGACGTAATCAAGAGACGCACGCATGTCAATACCTTCAAGACAGGCAAGCTATGGGTGTTCAAGTGCTTCTTCGAAGATGAAATTCTAAGGCGACTTTGATTGCCTTCAGATCTCTGTCCTCCAGTAAGCATTGTACCAGAACCTGTGACCGTTCTCATTCTGCCTCTTGTCACGGGCGACCCACCACCATCTGATGAGAGCCCTCAATGGACTGACCAGCTTTCTTTCTGCCCTGATCCGGCGTCCCGCCGTAGAACTCAGGGTTGAGCCGCCTTAAGGATATGACCGCCCTACTCCACATCGCCAGACCGAAGATGAAGTTGAGGCCCCTTTCATAAAGATCAGCCGCTGTGGCCCCAAGGAGGGCTCCTCCGGCACCTCTGAGAGCGCATCAAGGATTTCAAGGCCCATGAACTACTTTCATGAGGCGGTTATACGCCTCCTCAGGCGCTGCTATGACAGGCCTTGCCACCAGAGGCCATATGGAAGCGAGCCACCTTACCCGAAAATCCATGGCGCCTTTATCCACGACGCCCACAGGTGGGCGGTATATTTTTACCGCCGCACTTCCAAAAATATTTGGAAATAGATGGGCCTTGAGGCTTAGGGATCTTTTGTGGCCCATCGGCCGCTTATATAGGTGATATAAACGGAGTTATACGGATATTGAACGAGCGTTACAGGCGTTAAGTGATGGCTATGCAATCTTTATGCTGACTTTGCGCTAATGGAGTCCTGGATCTTTTTTTCCAGTGCCTCCACAGCCTTAGTCAGAGAATCATCTTTCGATCCCTTCAGCTTCTCCAGATCCCTGCGCAGGGGGCCGAGGCCCAGGGGGCCATCTGCTGTTGAGGCCATCTGCTTAAGCCTCTCCAGCCTGCCCCAGCCGGGGCCAGGCTCCTTCATCACCACCCTTAGGTTTCTAAGGGCTAGGGCTATCGTCCTGCCTCTATCTGTCAGGACCAGGTACCTTATCCGCCCCTCGGGCCTGGACTTGATGAGCCCGTGCGCTTCCAGCTTGGCAAGGATGCCACAGGTGTGGGGGAAGGTAGAATCTATGGCTTTGGCCACAGCCGTAGGATAGGCCGGTTCCCCCTCATCCACTGCCAGAAGAGCAAGAGCGGGCTTCTCCCTCAGGAAAAGGCTCTCCAGATCCTCCCTGCTCATGCCGCTGATGATGCACTAACCGGTGTGGTGGTCGCTGGTGTGGCGGTCATTACCGTAGATGACTTGGCCTCCGGAGGCAGAGTTATCTGGACAGGACTATTGAAATATGAGAAGTCCGAGGTCGAGGCCAAGTTCACCTTTATCTCGGTGTTGCCAATATCTGCGGGAGTTGCACCGAGGGCCTTGGCGGTCACCGTGAAGGTCACATCCACGGTGCTCTTCTTGAGCAGGTGGGTGTCCTGGGTGATCCAGGCGGTCCAGTCGGCTGTGCCGCTATTGTAGAGCTCTGTGAGGTTCATGTACATCACAGGCAGGACCGCCCCTACGTGCTCAGAGAGGATTGCGGCGTAGACTGGGAGGGTTGGATTGACCTTGAGCCTGTAGCAGCTGATTCCATCCACGGCCTCCGTATCTGCGACCTGCACCTGGGAGGCGTTGATCATGTCGGTCTGAGCCAGGACCATGTTCTGACTTTCCCAGAACTGGGCAGCTTCAGGCATCTTAACGGATGTCCAGTTGTTCCCGAACTTCACGTAGATAGTGTCGTTGATCACATAGGTGGAGCTCTCTACCGATGTAGAGTTAGTGCCTTGGCCCTGGTAGGCATTCAAGGCCTGGGTAACACTGGCCGCCTTGGCCTTGAAATCAGTGGCTCCCTTGGCAGTCGTGATCATGGTGACATTGGAGGTGAGGCCGGAGGTATTGTTGATCATCTCCATGTTCTGAGTCGTATCTATGCTGAACTTGTAGGTCGTCACGTTCTTGGCTGCGCTCAAGGACAGGGCCTTGATCTGCTCAGGATTAACGTTAGGTGCACTGATACTGGGACCGTTTCCCTTCTCAAAGCAGCCTGAAATGACTACTGCCAATAATATCGATCCGATTAATGCCGGCAATAATAAGCTCTTCATCGTATCATCTCTAATTCCGGGAATCTTCCATTCTTATTTTATCTTCATGATCCCTGATAGCATATAGTTCCTTGGTCCGGGCCCAGATTGAGTTTGGCATCAATCTGTTTCAGCTTAACCACCGAGCCCCAGCCAAGCGCACTTATCTCTAAGACTTATGGCCTACCCAAGGATATGAACTTCTCTCCGGTGATCCTCTCATAGAGCTGGATGTAGATCTGGCTGGTCTTATTGATGAGGTCCGCAGGCAGAGGCGGTATGGCCGGCTCAGGAGCACCCGCTGACCTGGCTGCATAGAGTTGATCCTTGTAGCCGGTCTTTCGGTAGTACTGCCTGACGTACTCCTTGCTCAAATCGACGAACTCTCCTTCCAGGTACTTGGCCTTGTCCCAGAACCTATCCTCATCTGCGGTCCCGTAGACGTCCACTACCATGACATTCCTCTTGGAGTCGAAGGCAAACTCTTTCTTCCCATCCACGTGGATGAGGCCCCTCTTCTCGACAGATTTGCCCAGGTCTTCATCGATTTTTATTACAGCCTCTTTGAACTCCCATAGCTCCTTTTTATTCAGGCATGCGATTTTCAAGGCCTCATCTTCCTTAAGGAGCCGATCGGTCTTCTCCAGCTTGGTGGATACCTCCAGGAAAGGCTCTGGAAGGGGTTCACCATAAATTACCTTGTGGTCCTTGGCAAATCCCAGGGCTTGGGGGTAAACCTTGCCGTCCTGAACCCTATCGAAGAGTGATCCAGCGACGTACCACCTGCATATGAACTCCAGGGGTATGAGGTAGCGCATGGTCTTGGAAGTAATATTTTGGGGCTGGATTATGTCTACCTTCTCCACCACCATGCTGTTTGGTGGAAGGTACTCACGGAAGTGGGTCTCTATGCCCATCTTCCTGGCTCTGTCGAACCAGTACGCGCCCTCTCTGCAAAGGGTCTCGCCCTTATAAGGGATAAGGCTCGGCAGGACCTTATCAAAGACGGAGATCTGGTCTGTGAAGAGAAACTCCAGCTTATCTCCAAGATCGTAGGCTTCCTTGACCTTTCCTTTCATCAGAAACTTGCGGTCCATCCCAGAGAATAGCCTCTGTAAGGAAGATAATCCTTTCTCCAGAGAGGAGCTCTCGTTGAGAAAACCCCTCGTGGATCAACGAACTCTGGCAGGGCATACCCACAGGTCATATTGGTCCCACGGGTGTAATATGAATGGATACCGTTTACGGGGTTGGGCAGCAACGAGGGCTCACAGCTTTAAAAGGTGAAAATTGAATTTATAATATGTGTTAGATATACCATCATTTGCCGTAAGGAGAACGTGAGGTTTAGGGTTTTGGAGAGCCATACTGGGGATTGCGCTTCGATTACGCTTCGTCAGGAACCGAAGAAACCAGAGCTACACAGAACTCGGAGGAGTTGTATGAAAGGAAGGTTTAACCAAGTAGTCGGAGCCATATCGATTGCTTTAGCTTTATTAGCACCCATTGTGGCAGAGCTGTCATCATATGCGGAAACTACCAATGGCCAGGTCCCAAGGTAGCTCTCCAATGCCAGCCCTATAATCTATGTGGATCCTGTCTATGCTGGGAACTATCCCGGTTTCCTGAATCCCTCCGGCGTAAACCCCACCATATTCAACAGCGCAGCCTTCAGCAAAGATCAGAAGGGTATGATTTCGGGTGGTCTGTATACTCCAAGCAGTTTATATAGTCTGACCTGTATAGTCTGGATCAAATTTACTATATGATCGAAGAACTCTTTGCTTGCCAGTGCCAGTTTTTTTAGCGGACTCTTATTGCTTGTCTTCATGATCTCAGTCATGTTGGACACTGATCCAAACGAAGCATCATCCGTAAAAATGGGAATCATTGAATCTATACCCAAGCTGTTATGATGCTTGAGATAGTTCTCAATCAACCTCCTGTTTATGTTCAACCTACCTTCTACGAGCGATGCTTGGAACAAGTAAGCATAAGGATGTTTCTGTGGAATTGGTTCGCCCGAAGTGATGTAGTTATCAATATATTCTAAAGCAGCTATACTAGCCATCCGTGTTCTCAAGAGTCAAATCCTTTAGAGGCCATCTACCCCGTGATATTTGCTTGATGCATCGAGGTAGCATTAGTGCGGGCAGAGAACTTGGCTTTCCAAGATGGCTCTCGTGGTGCCACGGTTTTAGGCCTATGAGGTGTTATATCCTCAAGGGGCACCGTCGAGAGCCGCCCTAAAAACGGCATCAAAGCTGTCGAAGGGTGGATCTACCTGAGGCTTAAGATAGAGTAGACCAATTGCACTTATAAGCAGGTATACTCTTGGTGCGACAATGTAACCTGATGCTGCCTAATCTCACCATGATCTCCAGGAGAGTATAAGACGATTGAGAAACTTCAGGTTAGTAAAGCTCTTCCCAGGGTGTTGCCACGGATACATGGCAAAAGGAGGTGAATTTATCCCTACAGGGGGTCGAGAGGGGCTAAAGACCCCAGCCTTCAGGTCGGCCTCATTAATTCGAATGGTAAAGGGGAGTTGCGATGTAATCGCAACAGGATGTAAAGTCCATCCGTCTGTGTGGCGATATATAAATCTAAAAATGTTATAGGTGTTAACGCGCTTGAGGCTTACAAGTTCAGGATCTACCCCACCAGGTTTCAAAAAACCAAGATGGTGCGGGCTCTGAACCTGTGCCAATGGGTCTACAACGAAACGCTTACTCTGCGAAAGAATGCCTGGAAGAACGATCGAAAATTATATTTCATATCTATCATCCCCTAGTCCTCACGATTTGATTGTAAACTCATAAGGAGATCGTAAAGTGAGATTGTTATCGTTGATACATGCTCTTTATCACCCCACCATGATCACTGTTAAAAACGTGGGATAGTACTTAAAATGCCCTATGATGTATTGTCGTATTTCGCCACAGAAATATAAACGTACGACCCTTGCGTTTTTCGAGAAGAGATCTAGTGCTTTGCAAGTCATCCAACCGCTGCAGGTCGTATTGGGTAAATCATGAGGGATCTTGAACTGCAACCGTTCTTTATTTACCCAGGCCATCATCCAAAAGGCGTGTCTCAGCATGGTATTGCCAAGCTATACCGCGTATAGGACTAATGATAGGCGTGTTCAAAAAATTTAAAATTGGAGCTCAAAGCCCGGCCCTTATAACATCAACCCCGGTCTTCAGAGCCTCATCCAACATCTCAGACTTCGGCCCTCCACCCTGGGCCAACTCCGGCTTCCCGCCTCCGCCGCCTCCCAGGAGCTTCGATGCCGCCTTTATCACATTACCTGCCTTGATGCCTTTCTCAAGGCCGGTCTTGCCGACGGCCGCCACCAGCTTGCCGCTATCACTCCCCAGCAGGGCCACGTAATCCATCTCCGCCAGGAGAGATGCAGTCTTGATGAGCTCATCAATGTCAGCTATGCCCATCCTCTTGGCTATGACCTTCAGATCATCCACGGCCACGGCCTCTGGGACCAGGGACTTCACCTGGGTCTTGGCCAGGTCTTCTTTGAGCCGCTCGATCTCCTTCTGCTGGCCCTTCCACTCCTCGAAGAACCTATTGGCGGTCTTGGGCAGCTGATCCATGGGCACCCTAAGTATATCTGAGGACTCCATGAGCAGGCCTTCTCTTTCCTGGACGGCCCTAACAGCGGCCTCGCCTGCGGCGAACTCCAACCTCTCCACTCCATCTTGGACACGCTCAGTCCTAAGGATCTTTATGGCGCCTATCATTCCTGTATTGGTGACGTGGGTACCTGCACAGGCCTCTATGTCAGACCCAACTTTCACCACGCGTATCTGCTTGCCTGGGGGCACGCCACCCTGGTATAGCTCAAAGCCGAAGACATTCTCTGCATCGGTCCGGGGCATGAATTTTGTATCAACAGGGATCATATCCATGACCCTACGGTTGGCCTCCATCTCTATGGCCCTAAGCTCATCGTCGGTGATGCGCTTGTAGTGTGATATATCAAGCCTGGCCCTCTCCTCGGTCTTCTGGGCGCCCGCCTGCCAGATGTGCTTACCTAGAACCCTCTTGGCCGAATCGTGAACTAGGTGGGTAGCAGTGTGGTGTCTGGCATGGGCCAGACGCCTCCTCATGTCTATGTGACCGGCAACATGGTCGCCTTTCTGGAAGGCCTTGGCTCCGTCGCCCTCCATCACATGGGGAACCACGTTTCCGATCTTCTGGACATCCACGACCTTGAAGGTCAGGCCCCCTTTCTCCAGGATACCATGATCAGCAGGCTGGCCTCCGCCCTCCGGATAGAAGAGGGTCTTGTCCAGGATCACTGAGTTTCCAATGATATCTCTAACTTCTGCATCGAAGGACTCATCGAAGGGGTGATCGTAGAAGGAAAGCTCAGTCTTGCCCTCAGGAATGACCTGGGGCACAGCCTCCTCCTGCTGGGCCTTGATGTGGGTCTTGGCCACCAAGGAGTAGAAGTTGTCAGGAAGCTCCACCTTCACCCCGGCCTCCTCGGCGGCATCCTTGGACATCTCGGGGGGAATACCATGGGTGTCGTAGAGGGATATTATCTCATTCAGGGGGAAAGCCTGGCCCTTCTTGCCGTAGCTCTGGGCGACCTTCGTCACCAGGCGCATCCCCTTATCAAGGGTCTCAGCATACTTCTCCTCTTCTTGAGCAAGAATCACCGAGATGGTCTCCATCCGCTCCTGCCAGTCAGGGTAGTCTAGCCTGGCGATCTGCTCCCTTACCAGGCCTTCCAAGGAGGGGTTCATGCCAAGCTCCTTCATAATCCTAAGCGCCCTTCTTATGACCAACCTTGCCAGGTAGCCAGCTTTGATGTTGGAGGGGATGATCCCGTCGCCTAGCATGTAGGCCAGACAGCGGGTGTGATCCACCACAGCATAGACACGCTCCATGGGGACGATGGCCTCTTCCAGCTTCTCGTAGCTGATCCCAAGCCTAGAGGCGATCATGTTGCGGAGTTCCTTCATGCTGTAGGCATCTACGTCCACCATGCCAGCCAGACGGGCGTTCTGAGCGAAGATCTCGGCATACTCGGGGTTGGACAGATCGTGCTCGACACCAGCCATGTCAGCCACCTTTCTAACCAGATCCGGGAAGATGGCATCGTAGATGGTGGGAGATCCTTTGGACGCCCAGACAAACCTCTCCAGGCCATAGCCTGTATCCACGATGTAGTTGTCCATCTTGGAGTAGTGCTCGCCTTTGATCTCTATTATCCCTGTGGGGGTGGCCTTCAGATCCATGAAGACCAAGGTTGCCAGCTCCAGGCCGCCTATCATGACCTCAACGCTGGGCCCAGCATTTCCACCTCCTGCCCAGGGGTTTTCCTTGTAAGTCACAGCCATGGGATCCATACCCAGGCCCATCAGAAGCTCATCGCAGAGCTGCACCGTCCGGTCTTTCCAGTAGATTTCCCTCCGCCTGGTGTTGAAGACGTGGTGGGCCATC
>DAXJ01000098.1:9861-12444 GCA_002506335.1 Methanosaeta sp. UBA114 | reverse complement strand
CGTGGTGGGCCATCATCTCGAAGGTCGTCAGGTGGCGGCCGCTCCTTCCTACCGAGTCCAGATCATCCAGGCGGATGCAGGGCTGGGATATGGTCAGAGGATTGGCCGGAGGAGGGACGAGCCCTGAGGTTACGAAGGGCTGGAAATCGGCAATTGATGCAATGGTGAGATAAATATCATCTCTCCAGCGTGCCACCACTGGGTACCGAGGGATCCTGGTATGGCTCCTTGCCTCAAAGAAGCTCAGGTAGTGCTCGCGCATCTCGTCTAAGCTGTGTTCCTTCGAAAAGACAGGGTTGCCTATGAAGGTGTAAGGATCGCAAGGTGGATCGCCGCAGGTCTTCCTGACTTCATCTCTGGTCCAGAAGAACTTCCCACAGCATTCACACTTCTTTCTGTGGAAGCCCTGGTCCCGGAAGTAGTCAAGGTCGTACTCCTCTTGAGAAAACATGGAAATCAGCCGGGGGTCCAGATCGCAGGACAATGCTAAAAGGCTTTCTGAGGCGTTGGATGGAAAAATCGTGAAATCCAAGGGAAAAAGCCGCCCAAGCCCCCAGGCGGAGAGCTCAGGCTTCAAGATTGATACCCTTTCGGTGTCTAATCGATCTGGAGTACCTTGAGAAGGGCCTTGACCGGCACCCCGTTGATCTCATCGGTGCCCTTCTTATCCATGAGGACGGCTATGGCGTTGACCTTGGCCCCGTGCTCATCCAGGTACCCCACGGCCTCCTCCAATGTGTTGCCCGAGGTCACCACATCGTCTATGACCACGCACTCCTTGTCCTCGACCGCTGCGAAGTTGGCGCTCAGATTTCCGCGGGCTGTTCCCTTGGACCCCTTGGAGAGCATCTGCTTACTTGGGGTGTAGACCGCCAGCTCAACGCTCAGATCATTGGCGATCATGCTGGCCAGAGGTAGTCCACTTAGGGCTATGCCCACGACCACGTCCAAGCCAGCATCCTTGGAGACGAGCTCCTCCTCAATAAGGTCAGAGAGGGCCTGGGATATGTGGCCCAGCCGGTAAGCACTCTTTCCTATAGCTGACCAGTCCACAGAGATATCTTTAGGTCCCTGGTCGGCTCCGGCCTTCTCGGCGTGGGTCAGAAGCCAGGTAACAGTATCGCTGGAGATGTTCAGCTCCTCAGAGATCTGGCCCTCCACCAGGCCCTCGGACTTAAGCTCAGCTGCCTTCTTCATCAGTGTCTCAATATTTCTCATCTAATCCTCCTCTCCCTTCTTCTAGCAGGGGTTCCGCAGTCAGGACAGCTATCACCCTCAAAGTTCTCCCCGCAGCCCACGCATTTTTGGACCCGCCTCATCTTCCTACGGATCAACGGCTGGGCCACTGGATTCACCTTCAGGCCGAGGTGAAATGCGACGTTTTGTATAGCGTAGTCATCTGTGGCCAGGATCGCTTCGCACTCAATGGCCTTCGCCAGGACCTCGAAGTCTGCCTCAGAGAGGACGGTTATATCGCCTGTCTCCTTGGCGGCCTTTTTGGCCTTTTTTAGAGATTCGGCCGAGGGGCCCTCGATCCTGGCTCCGCTGATGTCCAGCTGGGATTTGGAGCGCAGATCTTTCAGCTCCCGCTCCACCGCAGGAACGGTGATAATCTCCCCATCTAACCGCTTCCCCAGGATGAAGACAGAGGAATCCGCAACTATGCGGGCGCACATCAAGAGAATCTTTTTGGTTATTACTACTTGGACCTTTTCCTGACCAAAACCTCCTACAAAACTCCATACCAAAACTCTATTAACGTAAAGGGCTCACCAATTTCCGGATGGCCAAAAAGAGACCACGCAAGGCGGATCATGAGGGAGGGAGTCCCGAGAAGGTAGAGGACTCCAGGCAGAGGCCGGAAAAGCTTCCTGCAGCTAAAGCCGCACCCGAGCCCGCAGTGAAGATCAAGCCCAAGACCGATGCCACGAGGAGGGAGGTTCAAATTGAGAGCATAAAAAAAACCGTCTACGCCTCAGTCATGGGCATCCTCCTAGGCTTCGTCTCCTACTATACATTGGGCATCGGCAATCAGAGGCCCATGCTCTGGCTCTCTGCGATATTCTTCGTGATTGCTATGACTTATTTTATCCAGAAGTTCACCTACCGCTTCATGGGCATCAACGCTGCCGAGTTCAAGAGCAAGGACTGGTTCTACGTGGAGTTCCTGGCCGTTGACCTGTGGCTGGTGACCTGGACCCTTCTGCTCAATTGAGGTGCGGCCTTGAGGATAGCTGTCTTAAACAGAGACCGATGCCAGCCCAGGAAGTGTTCCAAGGAGTGCGAGTACTTCTGTCCGCCTGTAAGAACCGGCAATGAGACCATAGTCTTCGAGGATGGAAAGCCGGTCATCACCGAGAGCCTCTGCGTGGGCTGCGGCATATGCATCCGCAAGTGCCCCTTCGGGGCCATAAACATAACCAATCTACCTGAGGAGCTGGAGAGCCCCGTTCATAGGTACGGCCAGAACGGCTTTGCCCTCTACGGTCTGCCCATCCCTTTAGATGGGAAGGTGACGGGAATTCTAGGCCAAAACGGCATAGGAAAGAGCACTGCGGTCTCCATCTTATCAGGAATCTTAAG
>DAXJ01000098.1:4944-9594 GCA_002506335.1 Methanosaeta sp. UBA114 | reverse complement strand
CCAAATCTGGGCAGCAACGCCACCTGGGACCAAGTGCTAGAGCGCTTTGCAGGCACGGCCCTGGGCGACTACCTGAAGAGGGTAGCGGATAAAGGCATCAAGACCGCCTACAAGCCCCAGTATGTGGACAGGATTCCCAAGAGCTACTCGGGCTCGGTTAAGGGCCTCTTGGAGAAGACCGATGAGCGAGGGGTTCTGGACGACCTGGTAGAGATCCTGGGCTTATCCCGGCTCTTGGACAGGGAGATTGGAAATTTAAGCGGTGGAGAGCTGCAGAGGGTAGCCATAGCAGCCACTGCTGCTAGGGATGCTGGTTTCTACTTCTTCGATGAGATCAGCCCCTACCTGGATATATACCAGAGGATAAACTCAGCCAAGATTCTACAGGAGCTCTCCCGCGGCAAGGCTGTCATGGTGGTGGAGCATGACCTGGCCCTCCTGGATCTTTTAGCCGACAGCATTCATCTGATCTACGGCACACCCGGTGCTTACGGTGTCATCACCAGGCCTAAGGGTGTCAGGGTCGGCATCAACCAATACCTCAAGGGCAACCTGCCCGAAGAAAACGTCAGGATTAGGTCCGAGGCCATTGAGTTCGAGGTTCACGCCCCCAGGGAAAAGAAGGATGTACCCACCATGGTGGGGTACGACGCCTTCAGCGTGGAGTACCCATCATTCACCCTCAGGGCCGAATCCGGCATCATTCGCAGCGGCGAGGTTGTAGGAATACTGGGGCCCAATGGCATAGGCAAAAGTACCTACATCAAGGTCCTGGCCGGGGCCGAGAAGCCCACCAAAGGAAGCCTGGATATGAAGCTCAAGGTCTCCTACAAGCCCCAGTACCTCAAGGTTGACTCCGATGTCTCAGTCGAGTTTCTACTGAGAAGCGTGACCAAGGACTTTTACTCCAGCTACTATCAGGCAGAGATCCTTCATCCCATGGGCATAGAGTCCCTTCTAAACCAGAATCTTACAGAGCTTTCAGGAGGAGAGCTGCAGAGGGTGGCCATCACCGCCTGCCTCTCCAGAGACGCCGATCTCTACCTGCTGGACGAGCCCTCTGCTCACCTGGACGTGGAGCAGAGGATGCTGGCTGCCAGGGTAATGCGCAGGTTTGCCGAGTCCTCGGAGAAGTCAGTCCTGGTTGTAGACCACGACATTTACCTCATCGATCTGCTCTCTGAACGGCTGGTAGTCTTTGAGGGGGAGCCGGGAGTCATGGGCATAGCCACCCATCCCTATGACATGCGCGACGGCATGAACGCTTTCTTGAAGTGCATAGGCATAACCTTCAGGCGCGATGAAGAGACCCGCAGGCCCAGGGTTAACAAGCCTGGATCGAGGCTTGACAGGACCCAGCGCGACCTCGGAGAGTACTATTACCAAGCAGAAGAGGCATGAAATAATGGCTCAGGCTAAGGTTGGAGATACAGTCAAGGTCTTCTACATAGGCAGATTCGAGGATGGCACCATCGTTGACCACTCCCCGGGCTCTGAGCCTTTCCAGTTCAAGATAGGGGATGGCGCCATGGTCCAGGGGTTTGAGGAGGCGCTGGTGGGTATGGGCCCGGGTGACGTGAAGACCATCGATATTCCTGCAACCAAGGCCTATGGAGAGCGAATGGACGGCATGACCATGGAGCTCTCCCGTAGCCGGGTAAAGAGCCTGGCGCCAGAGCTGGGCGACATCCTGGAGGTCACCCTGCCCAGCGGCAGGAAGGCGAATATGATTGTGGTAGAGGTGACGGAGAGCAAGGCCGTCCTGGATGCCAACCACCCCCTGGCGGGCAGGAACATAATCTTCGATATAGAGATGGTAGCGGTAGTCTCAGGATAGAGGTAACTTAGGAAACCGGTCGCGCCCATGTACTCTCTCATCAATGGACACTTCGTAAGAGGTGATGGGGGAGACAACCTCCTGGAGATCTTCACGGTCGTGGTCCCGGCGGCCCCTGGCCACAAGTTTCTTTTTGGCGGCCGCAGTCCATCCCATCTCAGCTGCAGGGGCCTTCCCATAGCCCACGTCCTCTTGGGGGGTTTATTTACGCTGGCGGCCATGGATAACCCCCATTATCCTACATAAATAAGTCGATCTTCTATCTGACAGCGATCCTGGGAGATTTTGGCTTTGGGGCCTTCATAGAGGAGGTAGGCAAGTTCATCATCGGCGATAACAATTACTATTTCCAGCCCTCCATTGCCCTGATCTATATTATCTGTGTAGCTCTATTCTTGGCGGCAGAGGCCATTCACAATCGTCCGGTCCTTACAGAGCAGGAGCGGCTGGTCAACGCCCTGGATCTGACCAAAGAGGCGATCCTCAAAGATACGGATGTGGATGAGAGGATCCGTGCCTTAAAGCTTCTATATGAATGCGAGCCTTAAAACCCCGTAGCTTCGGCTCTTAAAAACTTACTCTATGCCATTGATTACATTCCAGTCTCCGGACAGGGAATCTAGTTCAGGCTCAAAGAGAAGACGGCTGAGTTCTACGGAAGCCTCGTATGTAGGCCCTGGTTCACCAATGCCATGGTGGCCTTATTCATCCGTCAGGCTTTTGTCCATCCCATTTTGGGTGACCTGGCCATCTGGGCTGAAACCGTATCGGTGCCTTCCGGGCCTCATCCCTCGGATCTTGGGCTCCTGGCATCTACCGTGCTTGCAGCCGTCTTTGTCATGGCCGGAATCTATAGAATCAGGAAGGACAGGCTCTCGGCTATCGAGCACGTCAGAACTGCAATACCAGTGCAGATACTGCTGATCCAGGTATTTGCTTCCTATAACGAGCATCTGGCGGCTTTAGCCGAGCGTTCCTTCAGCATATGCGTCCTTTTAGTCCGGAGGTATGCCATTAGCATGGAGCTGATATCTCGATCCGTTTGCGATGCCTAGGCAGCCAACGTGGTGCATGTTCTGCCCTCGACGGACCCGGCCCAGCGCTAATTAGCGGGTCTTAAAGGCGTGAGAGTTAACGCAACGTTCATATAGAAGTTCAAACACCTGGTAGTGCGTTACGTTTACAGTTGGAGGTAATTGTATGGCTGGACAACTAGGTGGAACGCCAGTTTTTATCCTCAAGGAAGGCAGCCAGAGGACTGCCGGTCGAGAGGCTCAGAGGTCGAATATAATGGCCGCCAAGGCTGTGGCTGGCGCAGTCAGGACAACCCTGGGTCCCAAGGGCATGGATAAGATGCTAGTGGACACCCTGGGAGATGTAGTCATAACCAACGACGGTGTCACTATTCTTAAGGAGATGGATATCGAGCACCCTGCAGCGAAGATGATGGTAGAGATAGCCAAGACCCAGGATGCAGAGGTGGGCGACGGAACCACCACTGCCGTGGTCCTGGCCGGAGAGCTGCTCAAGCAGGCCGAGGGCCTCCTGGATCAAGAGATTCACCCGACGGTCATCGCCGCAGGCTACAGGGCTGCTGCTGAGAAGTCCATGGATATCCTGAAGACAGTGGGTGTCAAGGTCTCAGTAAATGATGGTGACCTTCTGAGGAAGGTCGCCCTGACCGCAATGACCGGAAAGGGATCTGGAACCGCCCGAGAAGAGCTCACCGGCCTGGCAGTTCAGGCAGTCAAGGCCGTAGTTGATGAGGACGGACACGTCGATATCGATAACATCACCGTGGAAAAGAAGGTTGGAGGAGGCATCTCCGATTCCCAGATCGTCCACGGCATGGTGATCGATAAGGAGAGGCTCCATCCCTCTATGCCCAAGAAGGTTACCAACGCCAAGATCGCCCTCTTGAACGCAGCCATAGAGATAGAGAAGACCGAGGTCGATGCCAAGATCGAGATCACCTCCCCTGATCAGCTCCAGGCTTTCCTGGACCAGGAAGAGGTCATGCTCAAGGATATGGTCAAGAGAATCACAGACACCGGCGCCAACGTGGTCTTCTGCCAGAAGGGCATTGACGACCTGGCCCAGCACTTCCTGGCTAAGGCTAGCATCTACACCGTCAGGCGCGTGAAGAAGAGCGATATGGAGAAGCTGGCTCGCGCTACCGGGGGACGGGTTGTAACCAGCATTCACGACCTGACTGCAAACGACCTGGGCAAGGCAGGCCTGGTTGAGGAGAGGAAGATCGCAGGCGACGAGATGACCTTCGTCGAGCAGTGCGAGAACCCCAAGTCCGTGTCCATCATTCTGCGTGGCGGCACTGAGCATGTCGTAGATGAGCTGGACAGGGCCATGAACGATGCTCTGAGAGTGGTCGGTGTGGTAGTCGAGGACAAGATGCTCGTCCCAGGTGCAGGCGCACCCGAGGTAGAGCTGGCCGCAAGGCTAAGGGAGTACGCTGCCACCGTCGGCGGAAGAGAGCAGCTGGCCATTGAATCCTTCGCAGATGCCATGGAGATCATACCCAAGACGCTCGCTGAGAACGCAGGCATGGATCAGATAGATTCATTAGTTGCTCTCAGGTCCGAGCACGAGAAGGGTGCAAAGTTCGCTGGCCTAAACGTCGATACCGGCAAGCCCGAGGATATGCTCCAGGCAGGCGTCGTGGAGCCCCTGAGAGTCAAGACCCAGGCCATAAGCTCTGCAGCTGAGGCCGCTGTCATGATACTGAGGATCGATGACGTCATCGCCTCCAGGTCAGGCGGACCAGGCGGAATGCCTGGCGGACCAGGCGGAATGCC
>DAXJ01000098.1:4240-4589 GCA_002506335.1 Methanosaeta sp. UBA114 | reverse complement strand
GTAGGCTCATTTTATTTTCCCTAAGAGGAACTCTAGAGATTTGCGCAGCCCCGCCCATTAGTCTACCGGCTCCTTGAAAATAGAAGCCTGCTTGTTGATAGTCCTTAACGCCGGCCATCATCAGATCAACCACATCTGGGGTTGATATCATCGCTCTGTGTTTGCTTGGGTCGGCGCCCGGCGTTATGAAGATGAATGCAGCCATAAGGTCGAAGAGAGAATGGGGAATGACGGAAACATATGTACCTCGGCGGGAGTCTCGGTAGGGAGAGATCTCGCCTTAGCTTTTATAGTGGAGATTGAGGGGGAAAACTGCCGGCATGGTCCACCAAGGAGCTGAATATTACCC
>DAXJ01000098.1:0-3963 GCA_002506335.1 Methanosaeta sp. UBA114 | reverse complement strand
TCGGGCAAATCCTACGGAGAGCTGCATAAGCGTCCCCAGTCACCTCAGTATGCGAAGAAGAGAACTTGACCTCTTGTAATCCTGGGGCTGAGCCGACTTTTTTTTAAATAGTTCTGAGTTGCTTTTACTGCTGGCAACAAAATGATCCTATACGAAAGAGTCCTATCTATTGCGCTTTTGCTATGCGTGGGATTAGCGGTTATCCTTTCGATAGAACCTACCGTAGGAGTCGAAGTAATCCCTTATCCTTCTGGTATGGATTGCATGGGGATGCAGCCAGCATCTGGATCAGATGTGACAGTATCAGGGGGAACAGCGCAGCCTGAGACTGGATCCCGCTCTGCCAGTGCTACTCGCCGGACCATGCATTCCACGATGATCATGCTGTGCCTGCGCCTGCCAATGCCTCGGCAGAGAGCATGCCTGTGGCCATGGTAGTGGCCCCCCCATGAGCATGTCGGGACGTCCCCTCCTATAATGGTGATGACGTCCCAGAGCGCCTATGAGCAGAGCAAGCAGATTGTGATCGCAACACTAAATAAGGGGTCTGGAAATATTATGTCCATGCGCACCTAGTTGGGACCGATGATGAGGTCCAGAAACGGACCAGGGAAGGTGGCGTCCATGATATCCATAATGTCGATGGCGGAATCCATGCCGTCCCTGATGGTGATGGTTGCCATTTCCCAGAGGGCTACCAGGGAAATGGCCTTTGGCATTCCTAAGTTAAGCTGCCAGATCCTTCATCAACTGAATGCTGTCGACGTATCTCAAGGCCGGTATAGGCATCCCAGCCCGCTCCTAGCGTACGACAGGGCCCTGGATACATCGCCGTTTCCGACAGCGCCAGATTGTACTGTCTCCTGGCGACCTAAGTATATTCGATCTTTCAACGGCGTTTCCATCCGCTCCAGGGCAAACCCCTCCAGGAGCCTGGAACGCAGTATCATGGTAACCTCTATGAGCTCCTTGGAATATATCATCTCAAGCGCGCCCTGAAAACCCTTGGGGGTCTCCCAGAAGCTTCCTGAGATATAGACCATTTTGCTATAATTCAGGGACCTCTGATCCCCAGGCCCTGATCCGGGGTTGAATGATCGATAGTGGCACGGAGGTTTAATGTGACTGCTAAAGGCAGAAAATGCTTTTTATGAGATCCTTGGATTATTTTGGGCTGAAACGCCTGTGGCTTGGCCGTTTATTTTGAAGACCACATTCTGATATGTAGAAGGGCTTGAGCTGATATCCTCCTTATGCGGGTAGGAGAAGGCAGCAACCGATACGGTTGCCAATATTATAATAGCCGAAAAAACGATGGTCAAGAGAACGTAACAAGCTAGATCTCGCATAATCCTTGCCACCGCCCGAAGCTCGGTTGCCATACAGGCCAGGTGCAGTAATTAAGCACTTTTGGAGATAGGTTAAACCGAATGTCAGATAAACCTGATCCCGCACCCTACTGAAATAGAGCGTCCTCTGCCTCCTTGATCCTGCCAAGCCTTATCAATACCCTACCTTTCTCGATCCTAGCCACCCCAAAGTCTGGCTTAATCTCCAGAGCCTGGTTGAAGCACCTCAAGGCCTCGTCGTAATTGCCCAGGCTTCCCAGAGCCGAACCCCTGTTACACCAGGCTCCGGTGTTCTTCGGATCCAGATCAAGGGCTTTTCCGAAGCACTCCAGGGCCTCCTCAAATCTGCCCAGGTTGCCCAGGGAGGCACCCTTGTTATCCCAGACATCGGAGCGGTCGGCCATTATCTCCAATGTTCTGTCGTAGCACTCGAGGGCCTCATCGTATCTCTCGAGCTTATCTAAGGCCACGCCTTTGTTGTACCAGGCCTTGGGAAAGCCCGGGTCGGATTCGAGGGCCCTGCCGAAGAGTTCGATGGCATCCTCATAATAGCCCCCTTCGTACAGCTCATTTCCCCGCTCCACCCACTCAACAGCCTGCCTTCTCGTGGGCTCCTCTGGGATCATAGCAATCATACCGTTCTTTGAGTAGATATCTTTTAGCAGGGGGCGGCCCAGAGATTTCTTCCAGCAGTGGGACGAATTCGTTATCGAGGATAGTTTTTGCCTAAGGGTATGTCTTTAAGCGCCCGACCTCAGCACAAGGTGACAGGTTCATCGATGAAGGTTGATGAGGGCATCCCTAGGATATTACAGGCCACCCATCCCAGGACAAAAGTGCTGAGTATCAAAAAAGGCCTTACAGAAACTAAACTATCCTGGTAGTCAGCCTGGACCGTCCCAGGCAAACGGTGGTGGCCGAGATCTCCAGGCCCACGACATCGGATCAGGCCCCCAGGGAATTTCAGGCGCTCTCCAAATTCTTCCTAGAAAAGAAAGACCATAGGGTTCCTTGTACGTAGCATCTATACTGCGATCCTGAGAGGGGCGTCTCCATCATGGGCCACGTGGAAGGGACAAATCTGGCCTGGGCACTCCACGGCCTAAAGCCCCTGGGGAAAGAAACGTCTAGAGGAGGTCATAGGTCTCTCTGCCCTGACCCTGGCCGAGTACCACAGGGTCTTTTTACTTCCCTTGGAGACGCCCATTTACGCCGACAGATCGGCCATGGGGAAGGACAACTGCAACCTGGCCTTCCGGGGGTGCGCTCAGGTTCAAGGTCAGGCCCTTCTTCGACAACTCGGCCTGGAACCTGGTAATCGGAGATTCCAAAACGATTTATCTATTGGACTTTCCCAAGGCGAACTACGTCTCCTACCCCTCAACTGGATCTGGGCAGGCTCAAGTTCAGCCTGGAACCCATAAAGCAGTACCCCCTCCAAGTTCCTGGGATGCCTGGGATGTCTCCTCTCTATACAGCCGATTCCTTGAGACCTGCTGCTCAGAGGTGGGTTTTAACTTCAAAGAAGAAGACCACAGGCGAATAGACTGCTTTACCAGAGCCAACATAAAAAGGTCTCAGGATACCAGCAGAAAGGACAAGTTCCACTAGCGATCACGGCTCGAGCGACTTTACTTGAGGATATTCAGCAGAAGCTGGATCAAAGGAGCTTGGAGCTGGATGTTCTTGTTCATCAAGGAGGCAAGGGGCCTGGAATCGTTACCCGTACCGGGCGTTATGTTGTAGAGCCTATCGCATATCCCGTCTTTATTGGCGTCCTCACAGCCATTGGCAGGGCTCTGGTAATCGCTGTAGTGATTGCCTTGCCACTCCCCCAGACCCAGGGCGTAGACCGTGATGTTGTTATCGGTGAGGTTATTATCCAGAAACTTGTTGCCTTTATAGCCACTCTCATATATGCCGTACTTGTTGTTGTGGATTATGTTTCCTATTACGGTGTTGTTATTGGAAAGCACCTTAACCCCCGCATTTCCGCAGCCGCAGTGGCCGGAGCCCGTGATATTGAAGCCCTCCAGGGTTGCATTATCGTTGTAGAATGTCACCACGCTTCCCGAGCCACCTGCATCTATAAGGGGCATGCCACTGCCTGTATCCTTTCCCTCAAGGCGCAGGCTCTTGTTTACGGCGATGTTCTCGTGGTAAGTTCCACTTTGAACCTCGACTACATCTCCAGGCACCGCAGCGTTAATGGCTGCCTGAACTGTGGTATAATCGCAGCCACTTGGGCAGACGGTTATGGCCACAGCCCAGGTAGATCCCGCCAAGGCAAGAGCCAGAACGATAAGAAGCCACCTCATTACTATCCTCCTTCTAGGGCCTCCGAGAACGCCTCGGATTCAGAGCTCAGCCATCCCACAAGCTTAGTAATAGGTAAAAAGCCTGTGGATCTACCGGTGATCTCTCGGCCATAAAATTTTAAACCGCGCCGAAAGGATGCCCCTTCTAGCCTGAAATACGGCTCGCACAAACCTGCAATAACGTTTTTTGTTAATCAGATCAACTTAGCATCGTATTTTGGTAACTTCCAATCTGGTCTTCGTCGATTTTCCACAGGACTTCGGCCCATTCTCTTATAAGAGAATAGCTCTGAAAA
>DAXJ01000090.1 GCA_002506335.1 Methanosaeta sp. UBA114 | reverse complement strand
TCAGGGATATCATCGGGCAGCTCTGAATACAGCTCCCACAAAGAATACACCTCTCTGAAGAGCGCCTAGGCTTTCCATCCTGCATGGAGAGAGCCCACTCTTTGCAGATATCGACGCACAAGGTGCACCCGTTGCAGGCCTGAGACTCCATCTCCGGTTCAACTATTCCCATGAAACCAAGCTCATTCCATGAAGGCTTGGAGCAGCTGTTGGGGCAGCCCGATACTGAGACCTTGAACTTGTGAGGCAGAAGGCGGCCTCCAAACTCCTTATCGATCCTTGCTGAGAAACCCTGGCTATTGACAAGCCCAAGCTTGCAGACCTGGGATCCGGGGCAGGCGGTCACAGCCCTGAAGCGGGGACCGCAGGCGCCCAGGGATAGACCGGCCTCGATCAGCTCTCTCCTTGCAGCCTCTATCTTCCTGAACTCTATCCAGGGAATCTCTATACCCTGTCTGGCGGTGAGGCGGATCTCACCCCGGCCGTACTTGTTCGCCACCTCCTGTACCCTGGAAAGCTTGTTAGCCGGAACTTTGCCACCGGGAAAATTGAGCCTTATTGAGAAGAAATCATCATCCTTCTGCATGATTATGCCGCCGGATTTGAGAGCAGCGTAGTCTAGGGGGGGTGAAGGTTCGGCCTTGGTCATCTCATGCTTCTCCTGGCCATGGACGGTTAGGCTTAGAATATTGAAGATTGTGGTTGAGGCAAAATATGCCTCAAATACGCGAAAAATACCGATAAAGCCTCATTTTTATCGTCTTTAAAGAAAGACGATAGCTGTCCTTTGAGTTCATTGCATTCTTCCATGCAGGAGTATCCGTACAAGTTGTCTAGCCGAAAGGTATCATCGAAGGGTCGTTCTACGGCTTTGAGAATGGTCTCTTTGGCCGATCGGATTGCTTGCTGACTCTTCCTCAAGATAATTCCTGCATACTCTTCGGCGATGTTTAAGAGCTCCTCACATGGCACGACTCTGTTTATGTTCTCTTAAGGCAATGAATAAAAGAGGTGGGATCACTGATCATCTGTGTTATGGCCCTATCCATCGTATTGCTCATGGCAGCAAGCTATGCCATCTGCTACACCGACGCCTTCTCTCCTCCTGACTCACTGGGCTGCAATCCTTCAGGCAATTCCACCAGCGTGATGTAGGACAGCGATTGCTATCTTACTGAGATTGGCAGAGTGCATAGCGAGGCTAGTATGATATCTCCTTGCCGTACCCAATCCGGGGCCGATTGATCCTTCTTTGAATCACCCATGAAGAATACTGTGAAGTTGGAACAGGATAATTTATCGATAATGGATGAATGGTTAAATGATCAATGAAAAATAAATAAAAATCTAGTGTGGGGGAAGCAAACGTCCGGGGAGTTACGGAGGGGGAACGAAGGGGATTCGGCCTCTGCCAACTATTATATACGTTAATTATCGATATACAAAAGTTTTGGTTCAGGCAACTGGTTCAAGAAGTGCAGTGGAAGCAGCTCGATTTCGACCCTCGTAGATGATGTTGCTCTTTTCTATACGGCAATCCGGAAGTCACAGCCCAACTACAGCCCATTATCGTGATAATGATGCTTATGAGGATGAACGGTTTCTATGACTTTAGTGTAGAATACATCTTCTCTCCTCAAGCCCATGGAAAGGTATCCCATATCTTTCAATACAGGCATGAATCTCATGCTGGAGTCGATGTACTCTTCAGGAAGGCTGGCGCAGTATTTTGGCGATACTCCGATAACTTCCTGGGCGAAATCCTCGTCGATGACCTCCATGAGCTCGTGCACAAGCTCTGCCGCTTCCTTTGGCCGCTCTCTCAAAAGGTTGCAGGCATCCTCGTGCAGCCTGAGAAAACTTGCTAGAGCTATAGGTGAATTTTTGATAAACCTTTCAGTGGCAGTTATTCCGTAGCTGGGATTGAAAGGCCACATCTCGGAAGGTTTGAGAAGAACATCTGCCTCCATCTGGCGCCTTGCCAGGACCGCTAGAGGTGGAGTGCCGCAGCCGCCATCGATCTCTCTTTCCATCATGGCATCTAGGATGAACTCGGCCCAATCGAAGTTCTCTATCTTTATCTTCTGGCTTAACCCGGAATCATCGATGAGCTTTCTCAGTATGACATCATGGATGGAGCCCCTTCTTGGAGTGCCAATAGTTCTTCCCTCGAACTGCGCCAGGGTCTCCTTTACCGTTCCCTTGACTTTATATCCCTGGACCCCTACCAAAACAGTTCCCTCTATATGCCCGCCAGCTACGCATTTGATTTTGAGGCCCTTGCCTATGCCTATCATGGCCGGGGGAAGGCCGATATAACCCAGGTCAAGATCGCCCTTTTGGAATGCTTCAATCAACGCGGGCCCATTAGGAAAACGCCTCCATGAAGCATTCAAACCCACATCCTCCATCCGACCGGAACCCTGGAGGATGAAGCTGGTATGATAGAGGGTTGTAAGGTAGCCGACCATCATCTCCTTCTCCTGAGCCATGTAAAACGACCTTATGGGCATGGTGGGCTTATAAGACCGGAGGATTGAGGCAAAATCTGCCACAAAGGTCCTAACGGACGGTCAGAATTACAGCAGCATTCAGCCTCTGATCCGCCTGAACATCGCTACCTTCCTGTCGGGCAACATCCAGGTTCTGGTTCTCAAGAGGGGCCTCAATGAGAACGGCGTTGATCTAGCGAAAGTCACCATCATGGGCATGAGCCCTGAAGATGAGTTTATTGCCATCACCACTGGAAAAGTCGGTGGAGTCTTCCTGCCTCCTCCATGCCCAACCATCGTCAACGGTTGATCCAGGAGAACTCGGACCTGGTGAATGGATAGGTGATCATGCCGATGATAGGCTTACGGATTAGAAGGTATATGGGGGGGCTCCCCCCTTCGCTTTAGATGTCATCTTCATTTTAAATGGTCTTGGAGATCTTCGTACAGCCTGCATCAAATAGATTGAGCGCATAGTCACGAGGATCTCTCTAAGGTCTATCATCAATAGAATGAAATTGTCATCGTTGGATTATTTGAGGCTATCAAATCTATCTGGATATAGAGCCCTTCAAGTCCAGAAATCCATCGGAACCGTCATCATGATAAGCAAAAGCGGATTGTCAATTCTTTCTGACACGTCTATGTCACAGCTAGGTTGTATACTAATAAAGTGAGGGATTAAATGAGCGAGAAGAAGTTGGGACTGAGCACATTAGCTGTCCATGCCGGCCAGGAGTCCCCTGATCCAGCCAC
>DAXJ01000043.1:7690-8649 GCA_002506335.1 Methanosaeta sp. UBA114 | reverse complement strand
ATACGGCCCACTTTGCCTTGGCGCCTCCAGCATCCTGTACGAGGGGTCTCCGGACTTCCCCGACCTCGGCCGCTGGTGGTCCATAATTGAGCAGTTCGGCGTCTCGGTGTTCTACACCGCACCCACCGCCATCAGGATGTTCATGAAGACCGGTGAGGCCTTCGTGAAGAAGTACGACCTGTCCTCCGTCAGGGTACTGGCCTCTGTGGGCGAGCCCCTCAACCCAGAAGCCTACATGTGGTTCAGGAAGAATATCGGCGCAGATCAGTCCCCCATTATCGATACCTGGTGGCAGACTGAGACCGGGTGCCACGTCATCTCCCCTCTGTGCATGACCCCCGAGAAGCCCGGATCCGTTTGCTTCCCGCTGCCCGGCATGAACACCGATATCTACGACGAGGATGCTAACTCCGTGGCCCTCGGCTACGGCGGAAACATCGTCCAAAAGACCCCCTGGCCATCCATGCTCCGCGCCTTCTTCAGAGATGAAGTCCGGTACAAGAAGGAGTACTGGGATATGTACTGGCAGGTCAAGCCCGGCACATACCTCGCCGGTGACAAGGCTACCAGGGACAAGGATGGATACTGGTGGATACAGGGCAGAATCGACGACGTCCTGAAGGTAGCAGGCCACAGGATCTCCAACGCTGAGGTCGAGTCCGCAGCAGTCTCCCACCCCAAGGTAGCCGAGGCCGCAGTCATAGGCCAGCCCGATGAGGTCAAGGGAGAGAAGATCGTCGCCTTCGTCATCGTCAAGGACGGTGTACAGGAGACCGACGACCTGAAGAAGGACATATCCAAGCACGTCAGGACCGTTCTCGGCCCAGTCGCTTACCCCGACACTGTCTACTTCGTCAAGGATGTCCCCAAGACTAGGTCCGGCAAGATCATGCGCCGCGTCATCAAGGCCAAGGCTCTCGGAAAGGAGACTGGCGACCTGTCTGCTCTGGCCAACCCAG
>DAXJ01000043.1:4429-7433 GCA_002506335.1 Methanosaeta sp. UBA114 | reverse complement strand
CAACCCAGAGTCCGTAGAGAACATCCCGCGCATCGACAAGAAGTGAGCGGGGTTTTCCCCCTTTTTTAATATTGAGCTTTTCTAGTCTATTGCCATTGACTTCACAGCATGCCGAACCCGGCATATACATGGCTGCTGACAAGGTCACCAGTGATAAGTAGAGGTACTGGTGGATACAGGGCAGAATCAACGATGTCCTGAAGGTAAACGGCCACAGGGACGCCAAGGTCGAGTCTACGCTAGTATCCCTACCCCAAGGTAGCCGAGGCCGCAGTCATAGGCCAGTCCGATGAGATCAAGGGAGCGAAGATCGTCGCCTTCGTCATCCTCAAGGCAGGCGTCCAGGAAGCCGAGGAGCCCAAGAAGGAGGTCTCAGCCCACGTCGGGAAGATAGAGAGCCCAATCGCTTATCCCGACAGGGTCTGCTTCGTCAAGGACGTCCCCAAGACCAAGTCCAGCAAGATCATGAGGCGTGTCACCAAGGCCAAAGCCCTGGGCAAGGATGCCGGAGAGCTGTCCGCTCTGGTCAACCCAGAGTCCGTAGAGAACATCCCACTTAGTTAGGTGGGAAATCTCCTTGCTATGCCCCCAACAATTAGTCACAAAAGCTATATATTTTAGTTATGTCATAACCATATCGCAAAGAATTTGCTATGGCCCAGATCATCGTGCGTAACTCAGACGGTTCCGTTGTGGAGAGATTAAAGAACCGAACCAGAATCAATGGGCGGTCTCTGGATGCAGAGGTGAGGCTTATACTGGAGCAATCGGCCAAGGTGGATATGGCCACAGCTCACAGTATGGCTATGGAGATGAGGAGGAAGCTTAAGGGCAGGAAGTTTCCAGATGACGTAGAGCTTATCTGAGAGGATCGTGAGCGATGATTGTTGTAGTGGGACACAAGCGTGGCCATCAAATGGTTCATAGAGGAAGGCGATGCTGAGGATGGCCTTCTACGTTTGAGCAAGTCCTTTGAACTTCAAGCCCTTGATACCTTAACTCTAGAGTTTGATAATGTTCTCTGCAAACTAATTCACTGGGAGCTATTATCTCTTGATGAATGCCTTGATATCCGAGATAGGATGGCAGCCTTTCCTATACAACATCATCCGTCTCAGATTCTACAGGAGAGGGCCTTTGAGATAGCAACGGAAGCTAAACATAGCACCTTCGATTGTCTCTACCTGATTTTAACAGAGATGGTGGATGGGCGCATGGTTACGGCCGATCGCAAATTCCTCAAGGCTCTGGATGGAGGAAAATATGGCAGATATTTGCTCTGGGTAAGCGATCTGAATAAAATATACTGCTGGAGCACCGAACTTGGAAGGGTGGTATTCCAGGGCTAAGTGTGCTAAGGGTTATCTCGATATCAGAACACTAATCTTCCCTCTTAACCGACGGCGATAACCATGTGCCATTCACTACTTCCCTCCTAGGCGGGTAAGGATGCATGGCGATGCTCATGGGGCCTTTCGGAGACTGCAGCCGGTTAGATTCTTTATCCAGTCCCGGGACCTTATTCGGATTGGCCAAGGTTAAGTACGGCGCCACATTGGCGGTCTTTGGGGCTGGGCTGGTAGGGCATCCCAGCAGGCTGCAGCTCCCTTTTTCAGGGAGCCTCTCTGGTCTGCGTGGTGGATTACAAATCCACCAGGCTAGATACGGCCAAGAGCATAGGCGCAATGCCTGTGGACTTCACCAAGGACGGCCCGGTGGAGCAGATAATAAAGATGATAGTCTCAAACCCTGGCATCACCTGCTCCAAGCTTCCGGGCGAGGAGAAGATGGGTGGAGTTATGAACGATATAGATGTCGTAGGCTACCAGGCCAGGGACAGGAAAGACAACTCCAAGGAGAACCCGACCAGGTCATAGACGATCTGGTGAGGCTCATAAACCCAACAGGCGCCTTAGGGATCATAGTCGTCTTCATGAACGATGATCAGGGAGCGCCTACAGAGGCCGTGAAGAAAGGCTATCATTTGCTGCCTCTATGGTTCCTATGGAACAAGGGCTTAAGCGTTGGGACGGGCCAAACGCCGGTGAGGAAGCACTCCATCATGCTCAGGGAGATGATGATAGCACGTGTTGCCAAGCCCAGCTTTATAGTGAGCCACAGGCCGCCTCTGGATAAAGTACCTGAGGCTTTTATCAGAGGTTTGATGCCAGGGGAGATGGATACGCCAAGGTGATCTTCAAGCTCTAAGCGTAGCCATCCAATGGTGGATATTTTCCCTCATCCTCTATCTTATCCATCCCCTTCTGCACGGCCTTGAGGACATCCGAGGCCCCAGCGTACTTACCGGCAAACCACCCGCAGGCAAAGGCCTCAGCGTTCTTTTCTTCTATTCCGAAATCCTCGGCAAGCCTTTTTATCCAGTCTCCCGGGCCCTTGGATCTGGCAAAGGACTTCCTTACCTGTCCGGCGATCTCTTCTGCCCGCCCCCTTGATAGGCCTAGGAGATCATAGATGGTATCCTCAGCCGTCTAGCCCCCCTCCTTGGAGATCAGGTTCTGGTAGACCTCGGCAGCCAGGGTGCTCACGTCGAGTCCCAGCTCTCTGGCCACTAGAAGGACCACGGCATCCATATCCACCAGGCCGCTTAAGGAGCTCTGGCGCTCGTTGGCCATGGATATGACTTCCTTTCGGCTCATCCCGGTCTGGGAAGTGACAAGCCGGATAGCCCTCTCCAGGATGCCCTCCTCGGTGGTGGGCTTGAATCCCACAGGCACCTCCATCTCCCCGAAGGTGGCATGGACTATGTCACCCTCGATCTTCACCAGCCCTTCTGCCTCGGCTTCCCTCAAGAGGGCGCGAACCTTCTCAGGAGGTCCCCACTTGAGGTCTAGGGATAGGGCAAAGACGAAATCGCTGACCTTTAAGCTTCCCTTGCCCCTCTTCTTGAAGGGCGTCGCCACCAGATAGGCTCTCTCGCGATCCATGAATTATCCCTTAAAACTACGTCATCAGCCGACAGATATATCTCTTCCCTCTAAGGTCA
>DAXJ01000043.1:0-4115 GCA_002506335.1 Methanosaeta sp. UBA114 | reverse complement strand
TTCCCTCTAAGGTCATTTCGGCCCGTGATACTATCTGTAGCCAAATTTATTTATGGCATGGGACTAACTGCTTTATACCTTGGTATATGACCGTAAAAAAATCTGGAATATGACATGCATGTGGTTCAGATGAAGCTCATTTACCCCACCATCATCGTCCTGGTCCTCTTGTCCGGCGCGGCGAGCGGACAGCTCTCCGTGGATAGGGACAGGTTCGACATAGTGCTCCACCCAGGTGAGGTGGAAGAGAAGGTTCTGATTCTTACAAATACAGGGGATACCGTCATCACCAAGGTATCCAACACGCCTGTGGGAGGAAATGCCAAGGACTTCGTGTTCCTGGATCGCTCAGAGGTTCATACAATAGCCCCCGGGGGTAAAGGGACCGTAAAGATCTTCTTTGCCGTACCTGCTGAGATCAAGCCGGGGACCTACACCGGATTCATGTACATCCTGGACGACGCCCCGCCCTCGACGCCAGTGGTGGTGAACTTCAATATGGAGGTAGTCAAGAAGGAGAGTTACGGCCTGAGCATGACCATAAATGATGCCCGGTCGGCTTCAGCCTTCGCGAAGCCCGATGATTCCGCTGATTTCGACCTGGAGGTCAAGAACCTGGGCGACTTCAGGGATGTTATCTCCATAGATGTGGGAGCCATGCCAGGCGGCTGGTTAGCCAACCTCATAGAGGGGGACAACGAGGTTCCCCTGCCCTATCAGCTTCCACTGGGGCCGGGCATAACCCATCTCATGAATCTCCAGTTCACATCCGCCAATGGGGGCGAGAAGGGCGACGTCCGAATCACGGCAACGTCCCTGGGCAATAAATCCATGAACTCCTCAGTAAATGCCTCGGTGAAGTTCGGGGTAGCTGTCAGAGGATACAGCACCAAGGTAGAGGTTCCTGAGGATATAGCCACCAACAGGACGTATACGGGGAGCCTCAAGATCACTCTGGATGTGAATCAGATGGTAGAGGTGGGGCTCATCATTCCTCAGGAGCTGATGGTAATACCCTTGGTTCAGGCGGTCATGGTTACTCCGGATGAGGCAGGAGTTGCCAACTTCACCATGATGGCTACCAAGCCGGGCCAGTATCCAGTCCTCTTCAAGCTCATGGACTCCAACGGCGTGCCCATGCCGGACGAGCTGGGAGTGGTAACGGCCTCTGAGCCGAATGGCACAGCGGTCCTGACCAGTGACGACATCAGGTACAACACTATGGCCTCCCTGGGCATCATCGATAACGCGAGCCTGCCCTTCATGGCAGCCTCGGGAGGAAAGCTCAGTCAGAAGGACAGGGAGAGCCTCCAGACCTTCGCCAAGGTGATAATCCTAGGCAATGAGTCCATAGTCCCCCTGGATACTGAGAGATACTTGATCCAATCGGTCAATGCCACCAGGATCGATGGAAACAGCCTCTTTGATACCTCCTTGAGGTACATCTCAGCCATTGCCATCAATGGCACCAAGGGTCTGGTCTTCACAGGACCCAAGGATACCGATCTCTTTAAGGCCTACAGAGAGGCCAAGATTAGGAATCTGCCCATGGTAATATGCGATTCGGGGATGACCGATGATACAAGGCGGATTCTTAGAAGCCTTACTGAGAGAAATACGAGGTTTACCTATGCCGTGGTGGTGGGCAAAGTCAGCGAGGATATAATGGACTCCCTGGAAGAGATGGGCATCTCCATAGAAAAGGTGTCTCAATGAGGATTCATCTTGTTCTCTTGATCCTGGCACTCCTCACTTTTTGTGCCAGCGCCCAGCTGGAAAGGGGCGTTAAAGGTAATGTGGAGGACGTGGTCCTGGTGGGGGCCGATGACTGGCACAGCTCGGTGGCCGCTACCCCCCTAGCCATATGGTCCGAGAACAACACAACCGTGGATAAGACTCTCCTCATCCTGCCCAAGAATGTGCGCGCTGGTAACCGCCTAGGCTGGGTGGAGTACAAGGATTTGGACAGATATGGAGCACCGGAGATCCTGCGCACCCTGAAGCTTGCCAATGTGACGGCCATAGTCATCCATGGTGACGGCAACCGGATAGAGAACGCCATAAAGATAGCTCACGAGGAGGGCATCAAGATCTACATCACCGCAGGCCTGGAGCCAAAAGCCAAGCAGGAACCTATGGCCCAGGAGATCGATATGTCAACCCTGCTGAACCAGGGTGCGGATGTCATGAACGTTTCCAGAAACGCCTTCCTCGATGAAGCGGGCCTTGATAACGTCTCAACCAACAAGACCGATGACCACCTTCAGAAGTCAGGACCGGGGAACGGCAAAGTTGGAGACTACTTCTGCCCAGTGAACCCCGACGCCAGGGATGAGTTCTACAACAAGATAGAAAAACTGGTGGAGGACTATAAGGCCGACGGCGTAGTTCTCTACAACTTCGGTTTCCAGGATGACAGCTACTGCTTCTGCGATTACTGCCAGGACAAGTTCTTCAAGGATACGGGGGTCGACCTTTCCAAGACCTACGCCAGCGGCTACAACATGGAGCGTTGGAGGCAGTGGAAGCAGGACCAGGTCCTGGAAATGGTCAAAGAGGCCAGGAACGTAACCATAGATCTTGGCCCCGTAGATCTGGGCATAGCTATAGGCAGCCCCTTCGACAGGAGCCAAGGGTACAACTTCCCCGAGATCTCCAAGGCCGCTGATTTCACCCTGATTGCGCCCATATCACCGAGAGACGCTCACCTTGCCTCGGGCATGACAGACAAGCCCGTCTACGTAAGGCTGAGTAACAGCTACATCGAGTACACTCTCTCCACCCAGAACGTGGAGGGCGCCGTGAAATACATAGAGGACCTGATCTCCTCGGGCGCCGGGGGTATGGCCTTTGAGTACAATGTGGTCTACACACCCCTCTGGTCCGAGCTTGAGCCTCCCTCGGCCTCGGCCAGGTGGCTCCTCGCCCAGCTCAAGGGCGTCACCAAGAATAGAACCCTGGGAATAGGCAACATCTCTTATCAGACGAGCGCTAGGATAGGCAATGAGAACATCTACCAGATGGCCAGGGAGATAAGTAACCGGTGGATCAGATCTCCCGGAGCAGTAATCGTCGGCGATAACTACACCTTGGGCCTCCAGGCGGCAACCATCGCCTCCTACCTCAATTGGCCCGTGCTCTTTATGGGAGATAAGATGCCCGAGGAGACCGTCCTGGCCCTAAAGCGCCTTGGTGCCAATACCACGGTGGTAGTAGGTCCCATAGCAGATGCTATCAAAAGCAACCTCACCTCCATGAATATGACCGTAATAGATGGGAACCAGGACCTTCTGCTCAAGGAGATGAAGAGCAGGGGCGAGGACCCAAAGGTCGTGGTCATGGCCAACTCCAGGGATATATCCCTCATCCGTTTCGAGCCAAAGTCAGAGATCAAGCGCGGAAAGGCAGGGCCTATCCTGGTGGATGTGGCTATAAGCCCCGGCCAGATACCCTCCGAGAGAACTGGAGAGATAGTGAGGCTTAACATCAGCCTCATGAACATAGATACTGCTACTGCCAAGCAGGTAGTCCTCAATGACAACTTCCCTAACGGGCGACTGCTCAAGTGGCCCAAAGCCAGTCAGGGAACTGTGTCCATCCTAGATCCCTACACTGGAGAGGAGACCAACGCCTTCAACGCCTTCAGCGACGGATCCCTGCTCCTGTGGGACGTAGGTGACATATATAGCGGTAAGACCGCCAGCCTGGCCCTGGAAGCGGAGATCCTCTATCCCCTGGATGCCGGATGGAAACAGCGCTTAGACAGTGGCATCACCATAACTCAGGGTGGAAAGCTTGAGAACGTGACAGTGGGCAAAGCCGAGAGCTGGCCCATAACCAACATAACCTATCCTGCCGATATGCCCACGGGGGTTGCCAACATCAGCTGGAGCCTGGCCAGGGAGGCGTCGTATACCTCCATAAACCTCTACAGCCCCGAGGACAGGGCAGGCACCGTGATCACCACTAATATCACTCCGGGCAAGCTTTACCACGCCACAGTGCCCATGGCCTCCCCAGGTGCCTGGAAGTTCAACCTAGAAGCAGGGGACGGCTACACCCACAAGACCAATAACTACACCATCAACGTCAGGTCCAATGTGCCTGCCGTGAAC
>DAXJ01000116.1 GCA_002506335.1 Methanosaeta sp. UBA114 | reverse complement strand
GATATAGAATTCGCCCCGTACAAGCGGAGCGTTAACCTCTTCCCAATTTCGGCTATCGATGCAGATCGATTATATAAACTTATGTGACACAGGAATAGAAACGCCAAAACATATAGGAAAACTTGGCCAAGCGCGAGGTTTAATAAAGTCCAATGAAGACTAATGCCAAAAGGCATAGGCTAAAAGTCCAACTAAGGTCGGAAGCATTGCTAAGTACGGCAGCGCCCTTTTATTTCATGAAGCTATGAGAGGCCTAAAACCGCCGTTAATAGAAGGTTTTCTTGACAATTAGTCAGAAATATATTCCCTATCTATCTTGATATCTGTCTGGGATATCCGTTCAAAAAAGAACTGAAAACACATGGCGAAAGCCCTATGATATGGAATCCATTTATCCTAATCTCATGCCTCGATATCTCTCAAGACGATGAAAGTGTGTTCGGGCACGTGCTTATCGCCTTCCTGTCTCCCTACGAATATTGCAAGATCGAATCTATATCGAAGAAGGCCGAATTAAATAAAAACCTTAACACCAGTGGGTTTATTATTTGAGTTAATTAAGATATATCACATTGACTTTGGGGAAGAGAACGCAGTTATGGAAATTCCTAAAAAGGTTCGTGATCTAGATATACGGCTTGAACTGGACCTATCCCCCACGTAACGCTGAGTTAAGGCTTATAATAAAACGCGTTGAAGAGAGGCGAAAGGCTGGATCGTAGGCCTGATGGAGAGTCACCTGGGAAGTCACCGCCAGGAATCTGGCTATAAAGTGGACCAAACTCTCATATACCGGCAATAAACGTTATTAGGTACCGCGTAGCGCCAGGAACTTCCCTCCTTCCTCACGCATGGCTTTCACCTCACTTTTCAATCATCCCCCTTCAACCGCGGGGTTTTTAGCTTGAGATATGTGATGGTTGATAGCTGTAGTCTCGTGTATGAGGGCAGGCGTGGCGTAATGTTGGTCAGAGCGGGGGGACAGGATATTGATAAGGATCGGGATAGAAGATCGCAGGGCCGGTTAACGACCTTAAAAAGTAGATTTAACGGCTGCCTGCTGTTGTTACAGTAGATCCAGCCGTCATCGAACCCAGGGAAATCCTTATGGGCACCAGCACCTGGTCTATCTCGTAGATCACGCCGTTGCCATACCTCCTGGCCTTGAGCACCTTGGCACCATTTACCTGCCCAACGGAGTTATCCACTACTATCGAGGAGCCATCCAGGGTTGCATAGTTAACGCCGCCTGTGTTGGTGCCAGTGCTGTTGAAGTCGACCGTAGTAGCGTTGCTGATCACATGATAGCTCAGAAGAGTTCTGATGTTGGCCTGGTTGGATCCTCCTATGGCACTGCTGATGCTGGCAGACAGCTTGCCGAAGGCAGCATCTCCGGGGACAAAGACCGTAAAGGGCCCCTCAGACAGGGCTTTCATTCCCGTGATTCCCGGGACAACCTGCCCATTCAGCCTATCCACAAAGCCGGCCGACTGGAGATAGGAGGCAAACTTCTTTGCATCTCCCAAAGAATTGATAGCATCCAGTACGCTCATACCTGCAGGGCCTGTGGTGCTCTTGGGTAAAAGGACATTGTCTATCAGGTATATGGTGCCCTGGCCGTAGCTCACCGACCTCAAAACTCTAGCTCCATTGACGGTAAGGCCGCTACTCGAGGCCGATAGGGTCAGATTCTCGCCCTCTGGGGTCCTGATGGATTTGGTCGTGTCGAGATCTAAAGGCGCATTCGACCAGGACATGTGGTGGCTCAAGACGCGACGTAGATCGGTCTGGTTTGCCATGAGGATCCCGAGGCCCGTGTAGTTGGCGAAGGCGGCATCGGTTGGGGCAAAGATGTAGTAGGAACTCTGCCCAATGGCCACTATTCCCGAGTTCTCCAGGCTTCCTACCATCCCTGCATTCACTATGGCTGTAGAGAATGTACTCAAAGAGCCGGCATTTGCAGAGGCATTGAGGATACCATCGGCTGAAGTTCCAGGAACTGAAGTGCCATTGAGAGGCTGCGCCGCGCCAAGCCCTATGGATAGTAAAGCCGCAACTATCAGAGATAACACACTTGCTTTTCTCATTTGAACCACCACCCCATAATTTACAATTAAAGCCCCTATTCTGGGAATATAAAACTTTCCGCATGTTCATTATGCACTAGACAGAAACCCTTTATAGATAACAGACCCAACTCGTTTTATAATTTTTCGCAGACATCGGGGCCTGGAATATCACTTCGAACGGCGGCCGGTTAATGCCTAAAAAGAGGGTGACGAAAGGTTGAATATTCTATGAATCCAACTTTACCTCGTGAAGTTCTTCATAGTTCTTGTAACGTTAGTTTTAATACTTTTCATACCCCCCAGGCCCTAGGACACGTTCCAGTCATCGCTGGAAGCAACGAGAACCCGTCCTCGGCCACTTACATCCCGGACATATAGCTAAGTCCTGGGCCATATACGGCCACCTCCATGACAAGCCCCAGTACATCAGCTTCGACGCAAAGAGAGGCCAGATCAGATACCTACGGACCCAGGGCTGGGGGGCTTTAAGCCAGAGATGGCCCTTATATTTCCAGGAGGGCCAGCATCGACCAAGGGCTCTCCAAGGCCTGACCTCCAGTCCCAGGTGGCCCAAAACTATAGCATCCTCCTCATTCCAAGCTCCAGTCCCATGAACGCTACTTATGAGGCATTTGGTCCCAGCAGCTTTTCTATCAGCTCTCGGAAATCAACGTCTTTGCCCCGCAGTCAGGTAGGTATTACCTGGTGATCCTTGGTAATGGCAACGGAAGCTACGGCATAGCCATGGGATATCTGGCGGCGTTCACTCTTGGCGAAAGAATAATTACGCCTTTAAGTCTCATCTCAGTTTACATCTGGGAAGGACAAACCCTCGCCCTCATCCTGGACCGGTGATTTTGGCCGTCCTGGCAGGCCTTGCCCTGGTATATCACAGCCCCAGAAAAACCCCCTTCTGCATTCCTTGGGACCATGGCTAGAGCGCTATTTTTGGGGTGGAGCGCTTCGGTCCTGGCTCAGATAGCCTATAACCTGACCATGGCAACTTACAGCCAGGATGTTTTCATATCCCTGGCCCCTCCCGCTGCCACTGCCTGCAGTTTTTGGAGTCATCGCTCTGAGGCTCTCCAGAGGAGAAGCTGGGCTTTTGCAGAGGCTCATCCTGGCAGTTATTGGAACCATTGCCCTCACTCGGGCTCAGGACTGATAATGGGGTCGGTGCTTGCCATCGCCTCTAGTATCATGCCCTCAGGGCGGTGAGTTTTATCCCCTTCATTGATCATTCCCTCTTTCGATCTTCCAGAAATACAAGTAATAGGTGATCGCCATTAAACCGTAAAATAGGCCTGTGATCAAAAAGGGCATGGTGTTATGTCCTCCCGCCATGATAATACCTCCTGCATACGTCCCAAGGCCTACGAAGGTGTAGCAGGCCATCCAGGTCACGCTGTTCATCATCGATCTCTCTTCCGGGGAGACTATCTCCAGCTTAAAGCTGTTAAAGGCCGGATTCGCCATGTTCATGAGCGCGTTGCGCATTACATAGCCGAAGGCAGCTACGATGATGCTGGAGGTAAAGACGAAGACCAGAAGGAAGGGGATGGATAGGATTTGAACAGAGGACGCGAGCCTTACCTTTCCCATCCTTTCGGTAAGCATAGGCACCAGGAAATATCCCACCACCATGGCCAGCTGTGATATGGAAAATATAAGGCCTATCTGGCTTGCAGAAGCTTTCAAGGCTACATCAAAGTACACGTTGAAGTAGGGGAGCGATATGCCCCATCCAATGCCGCAAAGGCTGTAAACTAGGGCCATCCGGCGGATGATCCTGGATTTGGCTATCGATTTGAAGACGTCAAACTGAACCCTTTTTGCTACTTCCAGGGTGCCTTTGCCATCCTCTTCTATGAAGATCAGTGGCAGGATAGAGATGATGGTTGCTGCCAGAGATATGTAAAGTGTCAGCCGATATGGCGAGGTAAAGCTAGGATCGGAGGATATCGGCCCTATCCCTATCAGAAGGTCAGGTATGAAACCACCGATCAGATTCCCGGAGAGGGTTGATATTGCATAAATAATATAATAAGCTGAGAAGAGGTGCATTCTCTCGTAAGGCCCTGAGTTCTCCACCATAAAGGTCCCACCTGAGATGATGCTCAAGGCCATGGAAATCCCATAAACTATGCTGAAAAGAGCTAGAAGATATCCAGAGCTTGTATTGTACAGAAAAAGAAGAGATAGTGCCAGGAGAATGGTAGAATAAAGCAGTGTTCTTTTTCTTCCCAAGCGATCGCAAACAAGGGCGGCAGGTATGGCGAAGACTCCAATGGATGTGGAAGATAGGGATAGTATCAACCCTAAAAAATCCTCCTTAAAACCCAGCCTCAGAATATATAGGTTGAAGATCACACCGTAGATTCCTACATTTAACGCCGTTAGGAGGACGAAGAGCAGATACAGCCTGGCGTTATGACTGATTCCATTCATCCTGGCAATATAGCCGTTTGAAACGGCGCTCACATTCTTATCGATTGATTTGGAGAACATAATGAGGCTTAAGGGATTGCTGAAGCAGGGCGATGCCCTCGATTGATTTTACGGTTCATATCAGGGTAGCATGCTCAGGATAACTTAAAACACTATCTAAATCACTTACGCTACCCGTATTTGAAGGCAATTAGAGCGAGGCCAGGAAAAAGTCATCCAGGGTAGTAATACCGGCTTTTTCCTCTACCCTAAGGCCTGCCGATGCCAGAGCATTCTTGGGCATCCTCATGGCAAAGACCTTGGGATTCTTGCGATCCTGGCAAAATTGGCAAGAGTAGTATACCTCCCAGATGCGATCTATCTCCGAACCATTATCCTCCAAACCATCCTCCTTCACATCGCCAAAACCATTTTCCTTCAAGGCGGATCTCAGATCCTCCAGGGAACGCTTAAGGCTCTCCCCCTGGCTGCTTAGGATCTCCTTTCCTGTAAACAGCGCAGACCAGCTCTCAGAGGGATTTCCAAGGATTATCAGAGTCCCAGGAGACCTTTTAGCCAAATGCCGGCATACCTCCATTCCGATTCTATGCCTGGGCTTCATGAACCCATACATGGCAGCTTTGCCCATGGGTGCCAGCCTGACGAAGCCCTTCATCCTATAGATCTCCCTCTGGACGTCCCAGGCCATATTCCTGATCTTAATTAACCGGGGGTCGGCAGATAGCTCTAAATCCTGGGCCGTCATACCTCTGGCCTTGAAGAGTAGGCGCTCGGTGCATCCCTCGTGGGCCGAGAGGTAATGCATAAAGTTTTGAGAAAAACTCATAAGGACCACATATCCAGGGTGGCGTCCCTCTGGCTATTGATGATTAGAAAAGGTGAAGCTTTCCTAAGCCTTACCCCCATGCAGTGAAGGTCCTTCTTGCCGATCTTCTTGCTCTTTCTAAGCTTCAGAATCCTTCTGGCGCTCCTGGGACCGATGCCTGGAACCTTGATAAGATCCCTATATCCAGCAGAGTTAAGATCCAGGGGACCATCCAGGGTTCCTCTAGCTATGGCGATCTTGGGATCGGAGTTGAATAGAAAGCCACCCTCATCGAAGGCCAGGCAGATATCTTCAGGCTTAAAGTGGTAAACTCTATAGAGCCAATCAATCTGATATAGCCTGTGCTCCCTCCAGAGAGGCTGCCTTGCCCTGGTTTCGAAAGGAGTTCCTTTCAGGGGATTGAAGGCGCTATAATAGGCTCTCCTGACCTCCATCTCCTCGTACTCGTAAACCACTCTCCTAAAAATCTCCTCATCGCTCTCATCGGACCCTCCCACTACCAGCTGGGTAGTCTGGCCGGCGGGAAGGTCGATCTTTCTGGACAGGTCCCTGATGTACCTCTGCCTCTGAAGTATGTCCTGGGAGTAGTCTTTTGAAGGACTCATCTCCCCCATCCTAGATGGAGAGGAAGCCTCCAGGTTCACGCTGACCCTGTCCGAGAGGGCCATAGCTTCCTCTATATGCCCCTTGGAGGCCCCTGGAAGGATCTTGAGATGGATGTAGCCCTTGAACTGATACTTGCCTCTGAGCAGCTGCACCACCTCTATCATCTTCTCCATGATGACATCCTCATCCCTGCCGGCAGCGGAGCTCAGGAATAGGCCCTCGACGTAGTTCGACTTGTAAAGGGATAAGCTCAGCCTAGCCAGCTCCTCGGGGGTATAAGAGAAGGCCTCCGGCTTACATCTGCAGCCCGAAGCGTTGATGCAGTAGTTGCACTGGTGGGAGCAGGAGTTGGTGTAAAGGGTCTTGAAGAGGCTTATGCACCTGCCATCGGGAGTGAAGGAGTGGCATACTCCTGGGATCGCTGAAGAATGGGGTGATGCGCAGACATCGTACTTGGTGCCCATGCCCAGGGCTGCCAGCCTGCTCAGATTGTCATGACATATCTCACGGCCGGTCTCAGAGCTCGTCTCACAGCTCGCCGCCTTGAGGGGAGCGCCTAAGGAATCTAAGCTGCTTCCCAGGGCCAAGCAGGCGATCTTCTCCAAGGTCACCATCTAGATAAAAGTCTGCTTCCATGGTTTAAAGCGTATAAGCCTACAGGGCGAAAGTGATTTGTTTTATTAATTATGCTGAAAAGAATTCTAATGAGCCCGATCAATGCCAGGCGTCAGGGGTGCACGACCGGGGCTCTGCGACCTTCGCGGCTCAGTTCAGAGGGATTCTGGGCTTCCTCGAAAGAGGCATCCTGGGCTCAGGGTTGGGACCCTGGGGCAGACCCCATCCGCCGGGGAAGGTCGGGTCATTCATCTGCGGGGACGGTATGTCGTTTACGGGTATGTCAAAGGCGAACAACTTATCCTCCAAACATCAGTGTCCAATCGGCTATGCCAGTATTAGACGAAGAAGGTGTTACGACAATCGCCGAATATAAACCTTTTGGTCCGGGCGCGGCTATAAATCTCCAATCTATAAGGAAAGAGAGTAAATCAATCGTCGAAGGTGGCTTCTGTTATGTCTAAATTTTATCTTTAAGTGTTTAGAGCGTTGGCATAGGATTTTAGAGGCATCGCCTTTATGGACTGCTATTTAATGAAATTTATATTAATTAGGGAACATTATAATTTCGTTTTTCATGACGAGAAATTTATAGTCTGCGATATATAATATTTCTTGGTGGAGCATCTGTAGGAGGATTCGCAGAAGGGAAAAGTGAATGCTCTAACGCTTATAATTATAACCTTGTGCGCTTTTGCCCTGGCCTATAGGTACTATGGCCTCTTCGTAGCGAATAAAGTCCTGGGTCTGGACTCCAGGAGCACAATCCCGGCTCCCATCTTGGATGACCATTGTGACTACCATCCGACCAACAGGTACGTTCTCTTCGGCCACCACTTCGCGGCCATCGCTGCGGCGGGCCCCTTCTCGTGCCTGTTCTTGCCGGCCCAGTTCGACTACCTGCCCGGAGCCCTCTGGGTACTCATCAGGGCCGTGCTGGCGGGGGCCGCCTTCGCCTCGGCGAGGTACATGGCAGGGGACTCTCCTTCATAGCCAAGGAGATGCTGGGGAAGAAATCTGGTCTGGTAATCTCGGTGGCGGTTCTATTCATACCAATTCTTATCCTCGCCAGGGGCTCTCCCTAGCGTTGGCCAACGCCATGTTTCAGAGCCTCTGGAGCACTTATATCGTCCTTTGCACCATAACCCTCATCAAGGCCTTTTCTCTCCCTTTTGCTCACGTCCCGTTGCCATGTTTATTTTGCTCATATCAATCCAGGCGTTTGTAAACGCGCTATCACTAATTCAGGATTATCTTGTCTGGGGATGGTCCATAGAGCCTTTAACCTTCGCGCCAGCCTCGATTATCTTAACGCCTCCGCCATCCACCCCAGCGGCCGTCTTTATGAACCAAAGGTCGCTCAGATACTAGAGTTAGATCGTGGAGCCCTCATCTAGGTTTCATGTAGGTATTCCTAGACTCACATGAGCCTTACCTTAAAATAATGCTTTAATAAATTTGTCTTGTAGGATGGCGTCGGGAGGCAAGACTACGCCACTAGCAAATGTTGACAGCAAAGGAAGAATCATGTTGCCCATAGGCATCAGGTATCAGCTTGATCTGAATGCGGGAGATCAGCTCGCCATAGATGACCTCGGAGACGGCACCATCATCATAAAGAAGGTGTATACGAGGGCCATCTTTGATAGCTTGTTAAACGGAGACGATGTAAGCTAAACGCCCTAACCTATCAGGCCAAAATCTGACTTTCCAAGACAGAACCAACAAAGGCTATACATCGAATAAATGCCTCATATATAGGATATAGCACATATAACATGTCACTTAAGTATTTGGTTGTAGACTTAGCAATTATATGTTCATAGTTCTTATTATAATCAACTGCAAGTCCTATGCGGACCCACAGCATCTCCTCAGGCCCATGAAGGTTGAACCTGGCCCGGGAACTGGGCCATGCCCACTTTGATGGAGTAGGCTGATTCAGGCAGCGTCTTGAAAGGCGCTTCATCAGCCCCGTCATCCTCCGCCGCCAGGATGAGATCATAGCAGTCCTTGAATATCAGGCAAGATCCGGCGTTTCCTTTGTTCTGCCCTTGAGTTCCAACCTCTACGACCATCTTTCCCTGCATCAACTGAAGCCCAATATTGGCGGTGAAGCTCATAAGATATTCAGCTAGCGCCTTGGCAACGAGATGGATGCCATCTCTTGGTCGGCCATCCTGTAATGCCAGGCTAATGAGAATCCTTTATCTTCACGAAACGCCTGGGAGGCGATCGGTGTATATCTCCTGGAGAGGAAGGACCTTGGATTTCCAATCGCTGCTCAGAGGCTTGAGCATTTATGAATAGAAAGGTCATAATACTACTATGGATATATCCACCCTCATCCCATGGATCTTCCGGCTAGCTTGGACAAAGAATGGGCTGAGATCTTCCATCAAAGGCATCCCGGAAGGGTTCTAAGGCTTCGCTATGCTCTGGATCTGACTCGGCACAGTGCTAAAACCTAGGACCATCGCCAGCATGGCTCTAACAGTCCTTCAGGATCTGCTGTCGAGGCCTCGGGGGCTTCTGAGATCATAGGATACCTTAAAGACGGCTACCAAACAGTGATTGGATAGTGGTTCGACGATGGCACCGATCTGAGCATTGGTGGGTGGCAGAAGGTGGCCCTGGTCAGGGTCTTCTTAAGGGATCCCCCATGTTTAAATCCAACAGAGCATATATTTTACAATCACTAAGCATATTTAAGTTAGGCAAAAGGCAATAAATGATTGTTGTTGCTCTGGAATTCATTCTTAGAAAGAGGGCCTGGCAAATTAGGCCTTTTTATCATTTGACCGGATAAAATATATGGTATGCCAAGAGCAAATACAGTATGTATCAAAAAGTCAATACTGTCACTAGACTATACTACCTGCTCATAGCCATATTCCTCTTCTTGATAGGCCTGGTCCTCATGCTTTCCTTCTTCATGATAATAACCATACTCTTCGGCCTGGCGGCCTGGGCCTGGGCAGGGATCTTCTTGTATCTGGCGGTGGTAGGACGCCCTTATAGCGATTTTGTGGCATCGTTAACCAGCACCTTTCGAGGCTAGGTTTGGAACAAGATAAGGCGATATTACAAACCTATCCGCCTTTGGGATTGCTGTTATTTGATGGCGTCTGGTCGTGGACGCAGGGCTGCGCTCCTGCTTGACCTTAAGCCATCCCCCTCTTTTTAAAAAGCTGATTCATGCTTATTCTGGACAAGTAGGCGCTTCTTCAAGACCTCTGATAGCTCCTTTATTTGCATAGGTTTTCCTATGTAATCATCCATACTGGGACTGATGCAGTTTTCTTTACATCCAGCCAGGGCATAGGCTGTAATGGCCATGGCATTGGGCCCTTGAGGATAGCGATCTCTGATGATCCTAGCGGATTTGAGGCCGGCCATGATGAGCATCTCGATGTCCATGAGGATCAGGTCATAGGGCTGGCGCTCCATGGCCTGTAGCACCTCCTTTCCATCGGCTACGGCATCGGCTCTGTATCCCACCTTCTTCAGCATTTCCAGGAGCACTCTCTGGTTGGAGGTGTTGTCCTCGGCCACCAGAACTCTGAGAGGATGCTTCTCGCTCAGGCTCTCTAAAGGCACTTTGTCTCACCTAGAGATTTGGGGCGATCGCTCGTGGTAGCCTCGGCCCAGATCTTACCGCCCATGAGCTCTACCAGGCCTTTGCTTATGGCCAGGTCAAGGTCTGCGCCGTCGCGCTTGCGACTGAGGGTCATCTCCGCCTGGGAGAAGGGTTGGAATAGCTCTCCCAGGTTATCTAGGGGTATGTCTATGCCTGTATCCTCAACTGTAAAAAGTATCTTGTATTTGTCGTCTATTAGAACTTTGCCGGAGACTGAAACTGATATACTGCCCTGATCAATGAACTTGATGGCGTTGGATAGAATGTTGACCTGGACCTGCCTAAGTTTTCCAGGATCTCCTAAGATAGCCCTCGAGGCCTGTAGTCACCAGGTGGGTCAAGAGGCTCGCTTCCAGAAGGCTGCGATTGCATGCCACTGCCTTCCTGAGGGCCTCCTCAGACCTCTATCACTCTGTTATATCGATGCCCGTCTCCCTGATCATGGCCGAGCCATCGGTATCGGTGAAGGTAAAATCGAAGATATAGTAGTTGCGGCCGTCGGATCCGGTCCACTTCCAGCGGTGGAACTTACCGGTTTTTAGGACTTTATAGGTCTCGCAGCTCTCACAGGGTTCAGTTCGCCCAAATAGACACTCGAAGCATCGCTTCCCATGGGACTCGCCAAAGCGCTCTCTAAAGAAGCGATTTGCAAAGGGAACGCGGTAATCAGGCGATAGAAGCACCAGATACGTCGGAAGAGTCTCTAAAACATCGATGAACCCCTGACGCTCAGCCGGCACTTTCTCCTCTGCCAGCCTGCACTCAGCGGTCTCGACCTACAGAGAGGAATTGGCCTTCTCTATCACCCTGGTCCTCTCCCTGACTCTTATCTCCAGGTCCTCCTTCACCGCTCTGAGATCCTCCTCCCTGGCCTTAAGGGCCTCATTTGTCTCCTCGATCTTTCTAAGGTGTGCCTCTCAGGCTCGCCTGCGGCCTCGATTAGCCCCTCGCCCTGTTGGTATTAGCTCTTCTCCGGCTGCCAATAGCTCTTCAAGGCTAATGCGGAGATCCTCCAGAGCGCCGGATAGCAGCTCTGCAGTTTTCGTAGGATCAACCTTCCGACCACCTGATGAGATGGATCACGCATCGGATATCAATCAAGCAAGCCATCCCGCCGTAGGTATCGTCGTTGTGGGTTGGATCTCTGAAGATCCGAAGGCTACAGAGATCTCCTGGATGAGGGTTGCCCCCTATGACGATAGCTGCCTTGCCACTTTTCAGCAAATGTCTGGCAGATCCATCACCGTTATCTGTAACCTCTGTTGGCAGCCCCCAGGCAGCATCTAGAGACTCATCTGATGCCATACGTGTTTCCGTCAGGCATATACCAGCTGAAATATACATCCATTTTGGGGTCAGAGGAATCGAATTGGTCATGGAGCGTGAACTGCGCTTCAACGTGCCGTTTCTGGTCGTGATTGAATGCAGCATGCAGAACATTCCGGGCGCTGGTTGCTGTGACCTCTATAGAAGGATCGGACGCAAAGTTGGCGTTGGGTTTGACCAACGCTCCTGCTGTAATCTCTAATGCAACTTTCCTCTTTCCAAGCGTTCCGGTCTTAATCTTCCTGAGAGCCGATGCTGAGCCATCATGACAAAAAACATAATCGTCTACCTCGTCGGGGGATCAGTGGTCTCAGCCAGCCCAGTCAGCGCCGTGGCCAACGCGGATGCCAGAGCTTCGACGCCCTTGATTTCTTTGCCCCCGGAGTCGCGGAATACGGTCAGGTTACCTGCGGCAGATGACGCCGGCCCCACCATATCTCCAGACCCCGCCCCGTCCGCTCCTCCTCCGATAGATATCTCCCAGCACGTCTCGGCCGAGACTCCAGCTGATGGCTCGTTTGCGCCCGAGCTGGTATGCTGCTCCTTGCAGCTAATATTAATTAACCCTCACCGATATTGATATAAGTTGTGCCCCAGCCACCGTCCCTGAACTCAAGCCAGAACCCGTTTCCTCGGACCAAGGAAACTATCAGGTCACCAGCCTTTGTATCCGGGCTGCATTTCAAAGTCCCCTGTATGACCTTGGCAGGGTCGCTGATTTTTCCGCGTCGGACGCCAGTATCAAACGCATTAAAGCAGACCAGACCGCCCACGTCGTACCACGTGTGGTCGTCTGCGCGGATGTACATGTCGATGTTATTGTTCCAGTAGAAATAATTGACCCGTGTCGGAAACGACAGGTCCCCAGGATTGTACAAGGCCCGAACATAGCGATAAATGTTGTATCCTTGGATCGTGTGACGAGTTGAAAAAAGTTATACTTGCGAGGGAAAAATATATCGGTGTTAGGTCCTGCCCTTTTCGGCCTCCACCTTGATAACTCTCTTGGCCTTGCCTTCCGTCCTGGGAAGTCCTCCCATGGGGAAGACATCTCCCTTGGGACTGAATCCCAGGGCTTCCTTTAGCGCCTTTTCCACCATGTAGCCGGTGACTCCCGACTCGGCCTCCACATTGACCCTGATATCCATGACTCCATCGGTCTCCTCCACCAGGATCTGGTAGTTTGATCCGACGCCAGGAATCCCAAGGAGAGTCTGCTCCACTTGCTTTGGGAAGAAGTTGACACCTTTGACTATGAGCATATCGTCCAGGCGTCCGGTGATGGGCGCCACCCTGATGTGAGTCCTTCCGCACTCGCAGGGCTCCCTGGATATGATCCTGGTTAGATCTGCGGTCTTGAAGCGGATCATGGGCAGGGCCTCCCTAGTTAAGGCAGTGAAAACGAGCTCTCCGGGCTCTCCATCACCCACCTGCTCTCCTGTCTTGGGATCTACGATCTCCAAGATGTAGTGGTCCTCCCAGACGTGGAGGCCGTCGTGGGCGGCGCAGTCCATGCCCAGGGTTCCAACGCCTCCGCTCTCGGTCATGCCATAGATGTCGAAGACCTCGATGCCCAGGCCAGCTTCGACCTTCTTTTTCATGGACTCCGAGAAGACCTCGGCGCCGAAGACACCTATCTGCAAGTCAGGTAAGGTTTCGCCCATCTCCTCCATGACCTCCATGAGCCTGGTGCCGTAGCTGACGACGCCGGTTAAGGCTCTGGTCCCGAAGTCCTTGGCCAATCTGATCTGCCTGGCGGTGTTTCCGGGGCCGGCAGGTATGATGAAGAGACCTGCAGCTCTGGCTCCGTGGTACATGCCAAAGCCGCCGTTGAAGAGTCCGAAGAGAGGAGTTATCTGGACGGCGTCTCCTGGAACGGCCCCAGACATCCTGTAGCATCGGGCCATGCACTCGGCCCACTGGTCCAGATCGGCTTGGGTGTAGGGCATGACCACGGGAGTGCCTGTGGAACCGCTGGACATGTGCATCTCCAGGATCTTCTCCCTGGGAACGCAGGAGAGCTTCATGGGGTAGCTCTCCCTGAGAAGATCCTTATTGATCATGGGAAGCTTGGTGATATCTTCGGCAGTCTTTATATCTCCGGGCTTCACGCCATGATCATCCAGGAGCTTCCTGTAAAGGGGATTTGAGTTATAGACCCTATGAACGGTCTCCTTGAGCCTCTTTCCCTGAAGCTCCCTGATCTCCTTTATCGGTGCAGTCTCTGCCTTCTTATTATGGTAATTATCTTTGATCGTCAATGGAACTTCATCCCCAGCTCAAAGGCCCTTATATTCAAATCGACAAGCTTTGCTTTAACGCTGGAAGCTATGGCCTCCTGCCAGGCATCTATAGGCAGGTCCAAGCCTTTGGATATCGCTCCTAAAAGGACGGTGTTGGCGGCTCTTATGTCTCCCAGTTTTAAGGCTTCTTCGGCTGCGTTCATATAGACAAGCCGGGAGAAGGCCCTTCTGAGCCTGGCCTCCACATCTTCAGGATACTTGGCCGAACCTGAGGAGACCGTCACAGGAACAACGGCTTGGGCATTGACCACAGCCAGACCGTTCTGAGCCAGATACTCCCAGAAGCGTAGGGCTTCGACCTGTTCCAAGGACCCTAAAACCCTGGCCGTTCCCCTGGCTACCAGCGGGCTGTGAACCTCGGCTCCGAACCTCACCTGAGCCACCACAGATCCTCCCCTTTGGGCCATGCCGTGAACCTCATTGGTCTTGACATCATAACCCGCAGCCATGGCGGCCTTGGCCAGGATCTCACTGGCAAGAAGTATTCCCTGGCCTCCAACGCCGGCCAGAACTACGCTTTGGGTCTCACGCATCTGCCTTATCTCCCTTGGTCTTTCCCACGGCGCTGGCTGCACCAGCTGGGCAAATCTGTTCGCATAGGCCGCATCCACCACATAGGATTTTATTTATTTTGGGCTTATCCTTGTCCATCTCTATGGCCGGACAGGCCAGCTTCAGGCAAAGCTCACAGCCCTTGCACTTTTCATGGGAAATTTCTCTGATCTCTCCCACCCTCCGCCTCTCCTTGAGGGGGCATGGGGCTCTGGATACTATCAGGGATGGCTCTCCTGATTCCAGGCATTGGGATAGGGTTTCTTTAACTGTGCTCAGATCGTAAGGGCTTATAGTGAAGACCATCTCTATGCCGCAGGCCCTACCTATATCTTCAATGGATAAGGCCCGGGTCTTTTCTCCCATGAGGGTGACGCCGGTTCCAGGATGGTCCTGGTGTCCGGTCATGGCCGTGGTCCTGTTATCCAGGACGATGATGGTAGATGACCCCTTGTTGTAGGCGATGTCTATGAGCCCCGTGATGCCGGAGTGGAAGAAGGTCGAATCTCCTACGATGCCCACCACCTTCTTGGGCTCCCCAGCTTTCTGGAATCCCTGGGCCATGGAAATGCCGGCTCCCATGCAGAGGATGGTATCCATCCGGTCCAGGGGCTTGAAGGCGCCCAGGCTATAGCAGCCGATGTCCCCTGTCACCACCACGTCGTGCTTTCCCAGGGCACAGAAAATCCCCCTGTGGGGGCAGCCGGGACATAGGACCGGCGGCCTGGGAGGAAGGCCCTGGCAGTACTCTGGAACCGAAGGCGTTACTGGCTCCATGCCCTCGTATTTTGCCCTGGAATCCAGGAGGATATCGACTGAAAGCTCGCCGATTCCCGGAACGATGCTTCGGCCCTGGCATTGGATTCCTAAGGACTTGACGTGCTCTTCTATGATGTCATCCAGCTCCTCCACAACCAGGACTTTATCGACACCCGAGGTGAGCTCCACGACCATGGAATCGGGAAAGGGGTTGGAAAAGCCGAGCTTGAGGACAGATGCCTCAGGCCACGCATCTCTGACGTACTGATAGGCAATGGATGCGGTTATGATGCCAAGGGACCTGTCTCGCCACTCTATCCTGTTGGCCTTAGATCTCTCAGATGCCTCCTTGAGGCCTTTCAATCGCTCATCCAGCCTCTGCCTCATGGGCCTTCCCCAAACGGGTATTGGAACAAAGCGGGGTGGATCCTTGACCAGGCCAATCATCCTCTCAGGTAGAGATCTCTCTCCCAGGTTTACCAGGCTTCTGGAATGGCTGACCCTGGTGGTGGATCTGAGGATCACGGGGGTAGAAAACTTCTCTGAGATCCCCATGGCCTCCAGCATGAAGTCCTTTGCCTCCTGGCTGTCGGAGGGCTCGAAGATAGGAACCTTGGCAAAGCTGGCATAGCGCCGGGTGTCCTGCTCGTTCTGAGAAGAGTGCATCCCCGGATCGTCAGCCACGCAGGCCACAAAACCTCCCACCACCCCCAGGTAGCTTAAGGTCATGAGGGGGTCTGCAGCGACGTTCAAGCCCACATGCTTCATGGTTACTATGGATCTGGCCCCAGCAACGGATGCCCCGGCCGCTACCTCAAAGGCCACCTTCTCATTGGGGGACCACTCACAATAAACCTCAGGCTTGTACCTTACCAGGTTCTCCAGGATCTCAGTTGAAGGCGTACCGGGGTATCCCGTTCCGAGGACCACACCTGCCTCGTAAGCTCCCCTGGCTAGGGCCTCGTTGCCTGACATCATCTCTCTTTTTACCGTCCTCATTTCAGTCGCCAACTGAGGAATCGATCTTACATATATGCCCTCCGGGCGAGGTGATCGTACATATTCGACCAGTACTAACCATTCCACCGCTCTGACGCCCCGACTCAAGAGATCCTCTATAGCTTCTATGGCTTGCTAAATTCAGGGATATATACGTGTCAGGCAACCGCGCCTATGATGCTGAAGATCCTAGCGGCCTTGAGGTCTTTGATGTGTCTGACGATAAGCCTGTTTTAAAGGGCTTCTACAACACGCCAGCGTCTGCAAGGGGCTTGTACGCATTAGACAACCCGATCTATGTACCAATTAATGATGGCAGCGAGTGCAGCTCCCTAGTCCTAGAGGACGATTCCACCGCCGTAAGCGGCAAAGTCTGGAACGATCTGAACTTTGACACGGCGTCCAGAAGACCAGCGGGTTGGGCCCCGGAACGTCTAGGTGGAGCTTCTGGACGGAAATGGCGGCTATCTGGTACCACACCTCAACGCCAGCACCGGCCCGAATGGAAGCTACAGGTTCAACGTAACTCCTGGATGCCAATACAAGGTGAAGTTCATCCCTCCTTCAGGTAAATTCTTCAGCCCCAAAGGCCAGGCAGGCAATGGTACCAAGGGCAGTGGTGCAGACCCCAAAACAGGTCAGACCGACGTCATAACCCCGAAGACTGATGACTTCAATTCGGGGTGGGATGCAGGCCTCTTCAGCCACTTCATCTCAGGTATGGCCAACTGGGATAAGAACAAAAATGGAGAAAAGGATACAGGCGAACAAACTATTAGCAGCTGCAAAATCAACATAAGCTCGAACAACTCAACGTGCAGCAGCTACTTTACGACAGACATTAACGATACCTATATCTTCACCGATCTGCCAGTAGGAAAGACTTACACGGTCACCACGGGATCTGTCACCGAATATATCCTGACCTCTCTTTCCGGAGGTTCTTCCTCCCTGCCCATCGACGACCCGCCTACCCGTCGGTGACGATTTACACCGGCAGGGACTTCGGCTTCTACAAGCCCACCTTGGTGGTGGCCAATAACCCAATGGTGCTGCCTGCCTCCGGGTATCACCGCAGATTTCGATAACATTACGAGGGCGGTGAGCGATGCCATCAGCGGCGGTACAACCAAGGTATAAGGAGGAGGAAACAATTATACCGGATTTACTGTCCCATCTGGCAAAGCCAGCCTGATCATCCATGGGACTGGTTTGGCTCAACCTGTTGTGAGTGGCGAGATTACCCTATCTGGAGGCAATTATTCCCATTCAGGATTTAAGGGGATAGGCCCGTCGAAGGGCAATGCCGTCTATATTACTTCTGAGTCCAACATCGTCTCAGGCAACACCATCGAGATGTCCCCTTGCTTCGGCGTCTTAATTCGCTCAGGCAAAGGCAATCAGATTATCCATAACGCCATCAAAGCACCTACTACCATAAGAATTGACGAGGTACAGCTACGGGGCTGAAGGTATGGTTGAAGTTAGAGTTGGATCCAATCATTCAGTGCTCTGGGCCGAGGGCACCTGGTCCATGAATACAATTGCAAGCTACCTAGGCCAGGAAATATCAGGCGCTGGTTATCTGCAATCAGAAACGATATCCAGCGGCCTGACGGACACGGGCATCGAGGCCAGTTACCCAGGAACAGGCAGATTCAGGTCTTGTCTCAAGCAGAACGCCACAGCATATAAAAAGGTCAACGTAGATGAGACCTACTCGGGCAAGTTCAGCATAAAGAGAAACGCCCACCTGGGTGGTTTTGCCAGGTACGATGTGCCTTGCCTGTACGCGCCCAAAACAGACACTGCTATCACCTGGACGACTTACATCAGATACGATATCGATATCCTGAACGATGGAAATAGCGCCCTAGGTCCCGTATATGTCAGGGATACCTTCCCCGAGGCCACCGATTACCTCAGAGCCCATAACGATAAGTGGATCACGGCCTGCAGCTACTCAGCCATCCAATACAGCTGGCTCGCATGCTATCAGAGCAAAGTATCCCTAGCCAAGGATGCCAGGATAGATCCCAATGATTCATTAGTGGTCTGGTACAGGCTGGATGCTAAGGTGAGCGGTCATCTGCCAGAAGGCGTGAGCCTCCTCAACTCATCCTTGCTGACAGAGAACGATCCCTACTATTTGAGCTGGGTAATATCCTCGATAAAACCTGGCCAGACTAAGTACATAGTCTATTCAGCCCAGGCCCCTGGAAAAGGAAGATATGTGAACAATGTTCGTATCGAGGCCACTGCCATTGATGAATCCGAGATCACTGAGGCCAATGCCGACATTGCCATGGGTTTAGGAGGATCTGCATCCTTAGCCTATTCTGGATGGCAGCCTCCTGGCTGGAGCATGGATCTCTCTGAGAACACATGCAGCGGAGGAGCCTCTGAAAGCGCTGTAAGCGCTGAGAGGAGTGCAGGAAATGGAAGCAGAGCTGGGGGATCGTGCCCCATCTGATCACCTGCCTAGTAAAATCTTTACAACCCTAGGCGTATATGCTTGACCTCCAGGTACTCTTCGAGGCCGTAATGTCCAAGCTCCCTTCCAAGGCCGCTTTGCTTCCAACCACCGAAAGGCGCCTGCACCTCCACGACATTATTCAGATTTACTCCGACGCCTCCGGCCTCCAGCCTTTCGGCAACGGTTAAGGCTGTGGATAGACTTGATGTGAAAACATAGGCCGCCAAGCCGTACTCTGAGTCGTTGGACATGTCGATGGCCTTATCCAGGGACTCAAACTTGATGATCGGGGCCACGGGTCCGAAGGTCTCCTCCCTGGTGACCCTCATGCTGTGATTCACTTTGGATAAAACCGTGGGCAGGTAGAAGTAGCCCTTAGAGAACTCTTTGCCCTTGGGCCTTCTACCTCCGCAGAGGAGATCGGCCCCTTTCTCCAGAGCGTCTGCTACGTGGGCCTCAGTCTTCTCCCTCTGGGCCTGGCTGAACATTGGGCCCAGGTCGACTTCTGGGCTCATGCCATCTCCAACCCTAAGCCTCTCAGCCCTGGATACCAGCTTATCTGCAAAGTCCTCGGCTATGGTCTTGGCAGCGTAGATCCTGTTTACGCTGATACAAATCTGTCCCATGTTGGAGAAGGCCCTCTGAGATGCTGCGGCTGCGGCCTTATCCAGGTCCGCATCCTCACAGACCAGGAAGGGGGATTGGCCTCCCAGCTCCAGGGATACCCTCTTTATCCCGGCAGCGGCCTTTTCCATGATCCACCTTCCAGTTGAAGTCTCCCCGGTGAAGGCTATTTTTCTGGAGATGGGGTTTTCCACAAGCTCTGCTCCTACATCCTCGCCAGGTCCGTGGACTGCATTGACGGTGCCCGCCGGAAATCCCGCATCGTTGAGGACCTGGAGGAAGGCCGTGGCAGCCAGTGGGGCCAAGCTTGGGGGTTTGGCCACGAAGGTGCAGCCTGCAGCGAGGGCAGCCCCCACCTTCCAGGAGAGGAGATCCACGGGGAAGTTCCAGGGGGTTATGAGGGCGGCTACGCCAATGGGCTGCTTTATGATCAGGCTTCTTACGCCTTTACTGGTTGAGGGCAGCCAGTCTCCGAAGATCCTCTTTCCTTCTTCTGCATAGTAGTCCAGGACGTCGGCTGCGGCCAACACTTCCCTTTTAGCATCCTTGAAGGGCTTTCCCTGCTCCTGGGTTAGGAGCTTAGAGATCTCATCGATGTTGCGGCGGACGAGGCCTGCCCCGCGGTGGATCATCTCTCCTCGAAGGTGGCTTTGGGTCCCAGACCATTCGGGAAAGGCCTTCCTGGCTGCCTCCAGGGCCAGGCGGGCATCCAACCGGGTTCCCAGGGATACTTTGGCCACCGGCTCCTGGTTGGCGGGATTATAGATGACAGAGACCTTGCCTGAGCAGGAATCCACGGATCGGCCATCTATGAGCATCTTGGAGGTGATCATCCATGAGGGATTGATCTCTAGGAACTTGAAATTATTGGCCCCGGTTTCCAGCCAGATCCGATCAATAACAAATGTTAAGTAAAAGAGACCTTCAAGGGATAGGTACTGTTGAATAGGTATGGTTGAGAGCGCAGCTATTGACATCTTCGAGAGCTGGCACGACTTCTATATGCTTAAGGGATCGGTTGCATCTACCCGCATAGGCCTCATCTTCGTTGCCGTCTCCTTCCACCTGGACGCGATAGTCCGCCTATCGGAGGTGGTCGGTGTCAGATCCACGGCCAATGAGATCTTCACGAACTTCGTCTACACCCTCTCCTTTGCCTTAATCTTCATGGCCCTTGGTGAATCTCTAGGGCCCGCAGGAGGCATACTACTCGTCCTGGGGATGTGACGGGTCTTCGACACCATCAGGCTTTGGCTTGGCCTAGTAATTAAGAAGGGCGGTCAGATCAGCATCATTGGAAGAGGCCAGGTTCTAGAAAAGCTTCCGATACCCAGCACCGCCTGCTACATAGCTCTGGTATTTATAGCCTAGTCCACGTTTACGGGCAGCACTAGAATTGATCGGATGGATGGTACTAGTAGTGATATATCTCATTACCCAAGCCCCCCGATGGGAACATGGGTTCTAATGCTGAGACTGGCCCTGTACAAGAGCAAGCTCCAGGATAATGAGGATAAAAAGGGAACTAAAGCCTGAGTCCAAAGCCCTCAGCACCCTCTGCCATAGGTAGCCATGGCTTCTCCTTGCTGGACTATGTGACCTTTCATGGCCGCCAGCAAGGTGCTCTTAGAGGCTCCAGGTGGGAGGTTGAGGCTCTGATCCAGCCCATAGACCCTGAAGAAATATCTATGGGGCTTCCCCGGAGGCGGGCAAGGACCAGTGTAGCCGATATCCCCTCCGCTGTTTCTCCCTTGAACACCTTGAATAGGGCTGATGGGAATCGGATCAGTTGGGATCTCAGCGGGTATGTACTTCTTGGGCTGGAGGTTCCATATGATCCAGTGGGTGAAGGTGCCGGAAGGGGCATCGGGATCTTCTACGATCAGGGCCACATAAGGCGCCACGAGGCCGCTAAGGTTAATCTTTGGCGATAAGTCTCTTCCATCACAGGTATTCTCCTTGGGCACAGTGCTGAACCCAAGATCGACCTTAATGGGATTTTTATCAGATGCCATGTTTCCGAAACCCTCCTCTCTTAAATGCGCACAAATCCAAGGATCCCTTTATGTACTAGGGCTTATGTTAACAAATAAAGATATTGGTGCTGCAGTCAGATCAGGTGAACTACTCTGCCCTGAAGTATCCTATTATCATATTTAATAGTTATCTGTTGGTCCGCATTAACAATGGAAGGCTCCGCTTTAATCCTGTTACGACTACGTCATAACTCCCGTCAACTCTGCGAGTTAACGAGACCAGTCTGAAGGCACGTGGACTTCCAGCTCTGCCCCCCCCAGCGAGTTAGAATCCGAGATAACACGGCACGCTCTAACACCACACAACATAGGTTGCCCTTGCCTTTATCACATAACTGCAACAATATGCTACCTGCATTTAGCCGATGGTACCAGCCGCTCTACGTACGACAGACTTCTAACGATATAGGGGAGGGTTTAGATGCTTACTGATCATATTTGATCTTTAAGCCAACTGCTGAGTTTCAGCGCCCTTATTCAACGAAGCTGAACCACGACCGGTTATTGGTAAAAGGTATTTATCCTTAGAGGATTAATGACGCAGGGATCTAGGGCTTGGACGAAACTACAGCAGATTAGGTGAGCTGTCGGTAAGGCATATGAGACGTGTCTTAGCTTTAATACTGGTATTTGTCATAACTATGGTAGCCAGAGGTTCAGAAGAACAACTAAAGATAGTCCCAGCCAGCGAGGTTCTGCATAATATTAGTTTAGGTAATCCTTTAGAGTACGATAATTGTATAATCACAGGTGATTTAAATCTCAACAAATTGGAGGTTAAAGGAGGCATTCATTTCAATAAGACGATATTCCGAGACTCAGTTTATTCTAGATCCACGAAGTTTAGCGGGATTGCTGACTTTTCTAGTTCTACCTTCAGTGGCGATGTCAAATTCTGTGATTCTACTTTCAACGATGATGCTTACTTCTCTTACGCTACCTTTAAAAAACTTGCCTTCTTCGATAACTCTACATTTAACGGCGATGC
>DAXJ01000070.1 GCA_002506335.1 Methanosaeta sp. UBA114 | reverse complement strand
TGGAACGGTCGATTCGTTCTATAGCCCTATCCACCTTTCGTTCTCAATCGTTATGTAGCGCCTTATACGACCTCCAAGACCAAAGAACTTTGTCTACGCATTGATCTACGAACCCTGCTGACAGACCGGTTCTTGAAGCTATATCTAGCCCCAGGCGGTTCAGCTCCAGGGCGGCGTCTTCAAGCGCCATTCCAGTCAGCTTGGGGATCGTGACCTCCCCGATCCGGCCCTTATATATCGTGCTTCCAGACGGCCTGTAAAACCTGTTCAGCAACTGTATCCTCTCCATCAGTTAAGACGAGATAAGGATCAACGTCTGACGCTGCGCCTCGCCCTTTGCATGGCAATTACCACCTCAGCTCTCAGAAACTCCACCAGGTTAACGTTTCCGTCCAGTCCCACCGCCAGGTTGTAGAGGGCGTTGTCCGCCTCGGGTTTAACTCCTTGGATGGCAGGGGGACACATTAAAAATACTGGATGAGCCTACCAGGCTTCTGAGCCTTCCCTCCTCGGCGGGACCTATGTTGGTCGAATCCACGGTCGTCCTGTAAGTCAGACCGCTGATCCCAACGGTACGTGCAAAGTCTACCCTGATTACGCCAGCTTCTGACATAAATCCTCCACCGATTGCTGTGATTAGTTGACAGCAAAATTGTGGGTGTAAGTTCTGATTTTAGGATAATTAGAACTCACAGCCACTTGAATATTCCAAACCTTAAGATAATAAATTATTCTAACGTACTTAACTATTATGTGCAATCATCTATCCCCCTATTGGATTACTGATTTTCCGATCATCCTCGACTAGGAATGGGTTACAGGTAAAAGGTATTTATCTTGGGGTGCGTATTGATGTTTGAAGAATACAGGACTCGGCCAAATACAGAAAGTTTGTCACGCCACCCCGGTCGGACCTCTGAATAGTCTTGAAAACTTCGCCCTTGTAGACTGCCTTGATCTTTGTTCATCTGGCCCTGTACCACCCTTCGAGACGAAAAGGTTGTTTAAATATTTTTGCAATAGAACACATTTCGCAACGAAATGCGGAATTATATTTTCGGCATAGGCGCAAAGGTCCTGGGATCCAGGGAAATCATGTTTTGGCAGTAAGAGCACACCGTCTCCAGGCATGATCCCTTCATCAGGGATTCATCCACCTCCTCCTGGATGGTGAGGTACTGGGTCATCTCCTCGCCGCAGCATGGGCAGGCGATCCTCAGCCACTCCAAGCGGCTCAAATCCCTGAGAGTTTTTATGAGGAGCCCCACTGCATCTTTAAAACTCGACTCCGTGAACTCTATGGGCTGAGACTGCCCTATGAGGAATGGCATCTTTGCCCCCGTTTCCAGCAAAGGTATTATCAGGAGATCCAGGCCCTTGGCCAGGCCTACCTCCTGGTTCAACGTGGTTGAGGTCGAGCTCTCTTTAGTGATCAGGGCAACTAAGCAGTCTGAGTTGCGTATGCCAAAGGATACCCGCTCTGCCATGAATATGCCGGGCGAGAGGTGGTACATGGCCGCGAAGTTCTCCAGGCCGATCCTATTCAGGGCCATGGATATCACCATGGCCAGATCCTCATCGCCCTCGCTGTGGGATATGTAGACCCTGGAGATCATCCGTTCCCTTAATATTCCATAGATCTCTCATAAACTTATTCCTGCCGTCTTAATCCTGCCATGGTCACTTCACCCTTATTATTACAAGCTCACTCCCACGGGCGGCTCCGGCAGGGCGGGAGCATCCTCATTTTCCGCCTGCATCTGTAGCCTTCTGTAAACGTAGGCCTTGGCTATCCAGGTCACGGGTATGGTTATGAAGAGGCCAACTCCCAAGGCCATGGCTCCCAGGATGTTAAGGGCCATAAATCCCAGGCTGAAAAGGAACAGGTTGACCTTGACTCCCTGGGTCAGGTTTCCGCTTTCCTGGAGGGCTTCTATGGCACCCATGCCCTTGTCAATGATAAGGTAGCCATAGAACTGGAGCCTTATGGCTAGGTAAATCCCCGGTACTACCAGAAGAGCCAGGCCTATTGCCACTGCCAGGGCATAGAGGGTGCTGCCTGCGATGTAGCTCACCAGGACTGGATAGGCGGACCAGAGGTCGCTGAATCTGGGCATCCTGTCGTCGATCGTTCTTAAGGAGATCAGCATGGCCCCCGTCTCCATCCACACGAGGATGATCCAGGACATGGCCCCTGCAGCCGCGGCCACCGCCATAGGGGCGTTCTCTGAGATGAATGTAGGAAAGATTGAGAGGACGATATTTATCGCTACAACCAGTATTACGAGGCTTAGGAAGAAGAGGAACCTTCCCTTGAGGGCGTCCCAGCCGTAGAGAATCGCCTCACCCTTGGAGAAGAACCGTTTGGGCATGATCCATAACTGTATCACAATTTATTAAAAGCTTTTGATCCCCCGCCAAAGACTAGTATATTCAAAAGTTGAATATATTAGTACGGCCAGAGTCGAATGTTTCCTCACCGGCAAGGAGATGGAGGTGATCCAGGAGCTGATATATGCAGGAGAGTTTTCCAATGTCTCTGCATTCCTGTTGGCTGTGGTCATGGAGAAGCTGGAGACCTGCTCAGCGGGCGCGTGTAGGGCCGTGGATGAGAGGGCCGAGCGGCATGAGATCAAGGATTATTTCAAAACTAAAGGTGAGGCGTATCCCTCGGATGCCTGCCTAGACCTGGGGCTGGGTTACGATCAGATCTGCAGGGCGATAGAGGATCTCAATAGTGAAGTGATGCTTGGGGACACCTGATGGAACACTTTGAAGAGGGCGAGACCCTTCGAGGATATAAGATCTATGCTGAGGCTAGGAAAATCTCAGGACAGGGGGTGATAAGCAAGAGCGGAAGACACAGCGCTCAGATGATACATGACAAATATCCTTTATGCCCTCTTTTACTCCATCCCTGTGCTTGATGGCATAGTAGACCGATTTCACCCTTCCAGGAACCACCCTCAAGGCTGTAACACCGATGACCATCCTTGTTCGCCTGCGGATAATAACCAGTATTAAGCTAAAAACATTCTGAACATTTCGTTCCGACCTCAGTTATCTTCCGGCCCAAGTTATTATTCTTGGTGATTTCAGGCCGCCATAATGGTATCGATAACCTTGACCTTACCCATTGGGCCTTCTCTGACCTCATATGTTCAGGCGGCCTTGAAGGCCCTGGCGAGATTGACCTGGCAAGGCAACAAGATCGCGGGCAAATCTATTATTAATGGTTCGTCCCATTCTGGCAGAGCATGGCCGGTTCATCCAGGGGAATCCGGGTGCCAAGAGCACGGGGCGAGGCTGTAAGGAAGGCCTTGGTCGAGAGGGGCTTATTTGACAGAGGAAGGAAGATCTCCTCGGATGGGTCCTTTGTCTACCTTCCGGTCCTAAGCCTTGAGGGAGAGGCATTCTCAGCCATAAAGATGATCTCTGATCTGGAGCCAGTGGAGGCTCCCTTTGAGGCCGAGAAACCGATAGTGACTCCCGAGAGCATCCTTGGGTACAAGCCCAGCTATGAGGTCGTGGGAGACATTGCCATAGTGGAGCCTGTGAGGCCAAAAGGTGCCCAGATGGAAGCAGAGGCCCTCCTATCGGCTGAGAGGCATCTTAGAGCCATCCTTATCCCTGCCTCGGACGTGGAGGGGGAGTTCAGGACCCGCAGGTTCCATCACCTGGCTGGTGAGAGGAGGACAAGCACCATCCACAGAGAGAACGGCCTTCGACTCAAGCTGGATCTGGAAAAGGTCTACTTCAGCCCCAGGCTGGCTACGGAGCGTCTAAGAATAGCTGAGCAGGTGTACCCTGGTCAGACCGTCCTAGACATGTTTGCGGGCGTCGGTCCATTTGCCCTCCTCCTGGCCAAGCGGGGGGCAAGAGTGATGGCCATAGATAAAAATCCTTATGCCATCTGCTACCTCCTGGAGAACGCAGCCTTAAACAAAATCCAGGGTGTAGAGGCCCTGGAAGGTGATGCCGCCCTCCTGGCCCAGAGGTTCGAGGGCCAGGCGTACCACGTAATCATGAACCTTCCCCACAGCGCCTCTGGCTTCCTTCCATCTGCCATGAGGGCGACCAGGGAGGGAGGCATCGTCCACTACTATACATTCGCCCCGGAGGACGATCTTTACAGAGATTGGGATACCATTGAAAAGGCAGCTTATGAGATCGGAGTGAGGGTAGAGGCGCTTTACCAGGGGATCGTCAGGAGCTATGCCCCGAGGGTGTACAATGTAGTCCTGGACTTTAGTGTGGTCAAGCGCTGATCCGACTACCTGCTCAAGAAAAATCCATTTTATCAGCCTTCGTCAATGTTAATGTGAGCATAGACCGTTAAATTAACGGTCATATCCTAGGGGACTTGAAATGTTCTGGTAGGATCCCTAGCTAGGAGGATGAATATTTCCATCATGTGCTTGGCTCCCGTCCTTATTGTCATCTTTTTCTCAGATAGGGCTGGGGCCGAGAAGCAACCTTACAAAAGTCATCTACTAGATCGTTATCTATAAAAAATATGGATGTCAAGTTCGAGGATAGATTGGGTTTATTTTCCCATCTCTTTGACCAGTCGTGGGGCATAGGGCAATAGATTTGCATTCAAGAGATAATATATATATATATATATATATATATATATATATATATATATATATATAAAAAAAACCCCATATATATATAAGTATATATATATATTTTTTGTTTTTCATACGACAGATATTCTAAAATATACATATTCTT
>DAXJ01000088.1 GCA_002506335.1 Methanosaeta sp. UBA114 | reverse complement strand
GTTAAATATAGATAGTTTAGCTTATGTTCCGGATTTGCGTGCTAGCTGGAAGCACGCCGATCAATCCTGCGAGAGATAGGGCCACGCTGATGATAATGAAAATCCGCAACATTACCTCCCGCCTACCTTGAACACAGGCACAGCGAAGAGAAATGAGCGGGCAAAGAACCAGTCCAATGCAAGGATATCCAACGCATAAGCTACGGATGGCCACTTGAAAGAAAAGAGCAAAGGAACCCCTAAAAATCCGGCAGCTTCGATGCGGCGGCTTGCAGTCGGTATAACGAAGTGGATGCAAGATGTGATGCCGGCCTAAGAATGATCCTAACGATAAGGCCTGCAAAACTGTATGCTTCGACCTCTGGAGGCGCGTGGGCGTGAACCGCTACCCTTCACACGGTCATCGGGGGAGCCATCGGGGATGGTCGATTCCATGATCGAGAAGTACTGATCACCGGTCGGTCCCTGAGGTGATTTTAGGGAGAGATGCCCAAGAGCATATAGCTGCGTATGCCACCCCAATGAGGAATATGGCCCGAGCTGCGGCTCTTACCCTGGTGCGGTGCCGTGGTATGAAACCTTCATGGGACCTGCTCTATTCCCAAGAGCCCTTCTTAATCAAGGGATAAACGCCATGGGGTTCCTTCACTCAGCCTCATGAGCGATCCTCGGCGGTGCCCCGGCTAGAGCCATCAGGGCCTTGGCCTCCATAAAATGCAGCTTAGCGGGGACGACCATGATGTGTAAGGGCCCTCCGAAGTCAAAGCCCACCAGCGCCGGCAGAATATCGGCCTTGACTGTGGCATCGTCCGAGCCTGCCCTGGCAATGCCTACTGCGATGCGTTCTTTGAGCTTGCCCCCTCCTTCCTGCTCTTCGGCCTCCAGAAGTAGCTGTGCCCCCTCGTTCACGGTCATGTGCTTGGTGTTCTGAATGTCCAGAAAGAGCATGGTATGTAGGTTTATCTCGGTGTTCTCCATGACCACGGAGTACGGAGTCTCTGAGACTATCCTCTTGCCTCTGGCGGTGTAAGGAAAGGGAATGGTGGCGGACCTTCCGAACCTGTAGTTCTGGAGGCCTGTGGCCCCAGATACCGCCGTGACTATGGATGATGAATGAATCACTTTTGCCTTGATGCCCATCTCCAGGGCGCGAAGCCTCAGATCCAGATGGGTAGTGGAGACCATGGGATCGCCCCCTACCAGGAAGGCTACGTCCTTATCCCTGGCCTCCTCCAGCCAGGTGGGCTCATCCTCGACATCATGCCTGGTGAGGAGGCGGATCTCCTTGGAGTAGAACCTCTCCAGCTTCTCGTGGGAGGCGCCCATAAGGTTGGAGGTATAAAACTCGGCATATACCAGATCGGCGTTTTTCACGGCCTCCAAGCCCTTGATTGAGACATCCTTCTCGTCGTAGAGGCCAAGGCCAACGAATGTCAGCATGATTCTTTGGGTAAGCAGGCTTTTGATAATAAACTCTATCTTTAAGCTCTGCTTTAAAGAGTCTTTTCGGTAGATCTATATATTCACCGTGCCTTCTCATAATCATGATCGGCAGGACAACCCAGGTCGTGGACTGCAGGGAGAGCATGGGCCTGGCCAAAGGTGGAGGCTTAGCCCAGAGGGGAACCTTATCCGAGGCCTTAAGGCCCGATGTCATAGCCGTGGCTATGTCTCCCGGCCGCAGGCACATAACCAAGCCCGTCTGCGAGATGACCTATGGCCTCCGGCGCGAGGGCATTCAGACCAGCGTTCTTGTGCTGGACTCAGGGACCGGTGTCCCTGAAAGCTTCAGTCAGGCATCCCGCGGCTACGGTCCTACCTTCGGCATAAGCGGAAAGGAGATAGAGCAGATAGGCAGGCACAAGTTGGCGGTCTTCCATTTAGGAAATATAAGATCCCACGTCATATCCAAGGCCAAGGAGATTCTATCCAATGTGGACATTCCCGCGGTGGTGGTCGCTCAGTGCCCCATGGACTTTGAGGACTTTGCCCGGGAGGGAATAAAGACCCGGATGGTGATGCCTCCTCCCCAGAAGGTAGAGACCAAGGGAACCGTGGTGGATGTGGTCACGGGCGTTACCAGAGGTGCTACCTGTACCAGGGTAAAGCTCAATAACTTGGCCAAGGTCCTCAACAAGAATCTGGCAGAGATAAAAGCGGAAGAGGCAGAACGCGCGGCCGAGAAGAAGTGATTCTGTGGGCTCCATGAAGTACGTGGTGCTGCTAGGGGATGGGATGGCCGACTATCCAGTGGCGTCTCTGGGTAATCGCACACCCCTCCAGGCGGCAGGAACTCCGAATATGGACCTCCTGGCTAGGGAAGGAAGGGCGGGCCTAGCAGTCACCGTCCCAGACAACCTGCCCCCTGGAAGCGATGTGGCCAATCTCTCAGTGGCTGGCTATGACCCGGACCAGTGCTATTCAGGCAGGGCTCCCCTGGAGGCGGCCTCCATGGGCATCGACCTCTCGGAGAATGATATCGCCTTCAGGTGCAACTTCGTCACCGTGGTTAGAAACATCATGGAGGACTACAGCGCAGGCCACATAACCAGTGATGAGGGAAGGGAGCTCGTAAAGGCCTTAAAGCCCCTGATGCCCGGAAGGAGGCTTTACGCTGGGGTCAGCTACAGGAACCTCCTGGTCCTCAACTCAGGAGAAAAGGCAATCTGCACACCGCCTCACGACATCACCGATCAGCCCATTGACGGCTACCTGCCACGAGGTAAGGACTCCGATCTGCTGATGGAGCTCATGGAGGCGGCAAAACCGGTCCTAGAAAACCATCCTGTAAACCTGAGGAGGATCTCTCAGGGCAAGAGTCCCGCCAACATGATATGGCTCTGGGGCCAGGGACCCAAACCCTCCATGCCTACCCTGGAGCAGAAGTATGGTATAAAAGGGGCCATGATCTCGGCGGTTGATTTGCTTAAGGGCATCGGGATCTACGCCGGGATGGAGATCATAGATGTTCCCGGCGCTACGGGGAACCTAAACACCAACTACCAGGGCAAGGTGGATGCGGCCCTGGATGCCTTGAAAAGAGCTGACCTGGTCTACTTGCATATCGAGGCCCCGGATGAGGAGGGCCATGGAGGAAATCTGGAGGGCAAAATAAAAGCTATAGAGCTCTTCGATTCCAAGGTGGTGGGGCCTATGGTGGAGGGGCTAAAGAATTCAGGCTGGGGATGGAGGGTCTGCGTCCTGCCGGACCACCCGACACCTGTATCGGTGAAGACCCACACTAGGGACCCAGTGCTTTTTACCATCGCCGGAAAAGGGATAGAACCGGATGGTGTTAAGACCTTTGATGAGGTGGCTGTGAAGCAGGGAGGATATGGCCTAGTTCCCGGTCATAGCTTGATGAATCTGCTTATCAGGGCATGAAGATGAATGCCTTAAAAAAGGCGGCATAGGTCTTTAGAATGCTTAGAGGCGCAAAGACTCAAAGCCCCATGCCCTTCAGTACTTTCTTCCTCCGAAGCCCTGGCTGCTGACGGTCATCTCCCTGACCCTTCACGGATAGGATTCCTAGAGGGCCTTAGGCCCCTGGTTCATCCGTGAGATAGCAGGCCTGTACTTGAAGGGCACCCCATTCAGGACGGCTTGGCCACATGAGGATGATAAGGCTGGAGGTGGAGGCCGAAAGGTAACCTTCAGTTTTATCTTAGCTAAAATCGGTCCTTCGAGCTAAATACTTAAAGTTGCAGGCCTCAAATACGGCCATGGATGCCATCACCTTGGCGCTTGTAGTTCTCCTGGCGCTAATAGTAATCCTGACCTTCTTTATAAGCACCTTCAATAGGCTCTATAGCCTGAAGAACGGTGCTGAGGCCACCTTGTCCCAGATCCGGGTGGCAATGAAGAAGCGCCTGGATATGGTGGAGCAGTTGGTCGAGTCCACCAAATATTACGCTCACTTCGAGAGAGACATCCTGGAGCGGCTGACCAAGATGAGAGCCAGCGTTGGCAGTGCGAGCCCTGAGGATCTGACCAAGATCTACGGGGCCAGCAAGGGCTTGGTCGGCAATGTCATGGCCGTGGCCGAGAGCTATCCCAATTTGAAGACCTCCGAAGCCGTGATGGCCACCATGAGCGCCATTCAAGACGTGGAGGATGAGATCTCCAGGCACAGGTATACTTACAACAACATAATTCAGGAGTTCAACACCCTCCTTGACACCTTCCCTTCCAATATAATGGCTTCTTTCACCCGGGCTAGGAAGATGGATTACCTCAACTTCGAGGCGGATGAGCTCAAGCGGAGGGGCTATCTATCTCCGGACGCGAGCTTGGAGCCCGGACGACCTGAGGTTAAGTGGGAATAAATAATAGCACTGGCAACAGATTAGCGATAGCTTAGTAACGACCGGCAACAGCTTAGAAAAAACATCCGCAGGAGGCGAAGACTATCACATGATCTCATGGGGCGGTGTTGTGGCTTGGACGAAAGGCTGCAGATAATAGGGCTTATGGCCGTGGCTCTGGTGATAGGTCTCCTGGGATACACGGTCATAGAGGCCCCAAGGGCTGATGAGGGCAGCGTTTACGTTGACAGCTACAGCGCTGACCTATATCTGAATGGGACCTTCCTGGAAAAGTTCGATTATCAGGTCAACGATGGTAGGAGATACAGGATGCTTTACAAGGACTGGAAGGTGCCCCTCTCCTTTAACGCCTTGAGTCAGCCCTACGTCGACCTCCTGGATATCAATCCTCCGGGGGGATCCTTGCCATATGCCAAGGACTGGCGGGGATCAGTGCGCACCTTCAACTCTCCCAACTATATGCCCGGCAGGGCCTCGGCCTACGTTGGGGATATCGAATTACAGGCCATGGAGAACGAGGCAGGTTGCTTCAAGCCGGATTATTTCCCGCAGGGAAGCTATAAGATCAGCTACGTTTACCATATCCACCCGTACATTGAGACGGACGCCAGATACAGCCATCTGAATCTGAAGCTAGCCGATGAGCACCTGCCATACCGACAGGTTGCCATCACCCTCCACGATCCGCAGGGCTCTCTAGTACAAATGTACTCCCATCCGCCAATGAACATCGTCAAGGAGGGGACATCGTGGGTGATTAGAGGAGAAAGCCCAGAAAACGCCCTCCTCGAGGTGGAGATGCTGGCCAAGCCAGCCGCCTTTGACTATATGGGCGGGTTCCCGAGGAACATCGATAACGTAGAGGGGCAGACTACCTCGGCCAACTTGGGCTACTATGCGATCTACGCAGTCTCATCGTACCTCCTGGCGATCATGAGGTTATTGATGCTCTTCTTTCCCCTGGCGATAGGTCTTCTCTACTACCTCTTTGGCAAGGAGATGAGCTTCACCGTGCCTTCGACTCTCAGCTACGTTCCATCCAAGAGGCCGCCGTGGCTGGTGAACCTGGTATTCCGTGGTGATGCCTTCAGCCTCGACCCTGATGGGTTTTATGCCACCATTCTGGATTTGGCCAGGAAGGGCTATTTAGAAGTTCACTCAGAAGGCGGCCTCAAGATCCGCCTCCTGGGAAGCCATGGCTCTTCCACGGATGCCTATGAAGATAGGGTCCTGGATTTCCTGAGCATGTACTCCATCGATGGTTTCTTCGATGCCGAGGCCTTTGAGAATATGATCAAGTCCCTGAGGAGAGGATCGGCCTTAGGAGGATCAGGCGCTTACGGTCTGGAGGCCCTCAGGGAGACCATGAACAGCCTCATGAGATCCCCTGACAAGTCGGCGGCGGATCAGTTTGCCACCAATGGAAGGTTTTATGCGGCCATGCTTACGAGCATAGCGGTGCTCCTGGCCATTGCATCCTTCATCCTATTCTCGATGTACGGAGATCTTTATCCCCTCTTCTATTCGGGATTCCTGGCGTCCATAGTGGTGGTCATAGAATCGATCCCGCCCCTTTTTTCTCCCTCCACTCTCTTTGGCCGGTGGAAGGGCGATTTCTACAAGGAGAAGCTAGAGTGGGGTTCCTTCACCAAGTTCCTCTCCGACTTTGCCATGCTCCAGAAGTACGCTCCTGAAGATCTAAGCATCTGGAAGGAATGGCTAGTCTACGGAACGGCCCTTGGAGTCGGAGTCAAGGTGGCCAAGGCCATGGAGCAGATGAATATCTACATACCCGAGGCCCGGGCTGTGACCTACATGCCCCTCTACTTCGGCAACGTCTACGGCATGACCTCTACGCCGTCTTCTGGTGGCAGTGGAGGTGGCGGTTTCAGCTCAGGCGGTGGGTTTAGCGGGGGGGGAGGGTTCGGCGGTGGAGGCGGTGGGGCCAGGTAGCCTTCCAGCTTCCTTACCAATCTTTTTTGTTCCAACTTTTATCCAAGCCATTGCTCACAGGCGAAGGACTATTAACGTGACTGAATCACCACTTGTATGGAGGCCAGAAAATGATCAAGCACGTCGTCCTTTTCAAGTTCAAGGATCAGGCTGAGGGTGCAGACAAGGTGGAAAATATCAGGAGGTTAAAGTGCCAGTTGGAGAGTCTGGTGGGGAAGATCCCGGAGATCAAGTCATTCGAGATAGGGCTCAATTTCGATAAATCCCCTGCAGCCTACGACGTCGTCCTGTGCTCTGAGTTTGAGTCCGAGGAGGCTCTGAGGAGGTACCAGAAGCATCCGGAGCATATGAATGTCTTTGATTTCGTGAAGACGGCTTGCGAGAGCAGAGTGCTGGTGGATTACGTAACCTGATTCACATGCCTAATCTTTCATTCCAGCGCCCATCGCTTTGATATCTCCGGATTTTATCCAGGGGATGTCTTTTACATACCTTTAATCGTCAGCATCGTCATCTTTCATTGGTGGTTTAGATTGATCCTCTCCATCGACCCGTTTAATTATATGCTGGTGAATGAGGCAAAGTATGCGTATAGGCGTCTGTGGAATAGCATGTGAGGCCTGCCCCAGAAGAACCAGAGGCAAGTGTCCTAACGGCGATCAGGGCTGCTTATCCCGCAAGAACAAGCTCTACAAGATCTGCAACTGCGCCTTCCAGAAGTGCGTGAAGCTCTGCTTCCAGTGTCCAAGCTTCCCGTGCGAGACTATCAAGGAGGGGCCCATCCCCTATGAATATTGCTTATATATCTTAGAAAAGAGATGAATTAATCAGATGACCATTTCTCTGGAGCCGACACCACCTTACGATCTGGATTTAAGTGCTAAAATCTTCGCTGAAGGTGGAGACGAGCACATAAGGACCTTCAAGGGGGGAACCTTCTGGCAGGTGCTGAAGGTCGACGATCAGCTGGTTCTGGCCAAGGCCAAGTCAGTGGGAACCGTCGAGCAGCCGGAGCTTTTCCTGGATCTGGAATCAGATATAGACGTCCCTGATGATTTGGAAAGAAAAGCTAAGGACCTCCTAAGCACTATATTGCACCTGGATATGGACCTGAAGCCTTTTTATAAGGCCGTGGAGGGTGATGGGGTCTTGAGGGAGTTGACCTGGCTTCTAAGGGGCCTTAAAATCCCCAGGACCCCCACGGTCTTTGAAGCCCTCGTCGATTCCATCATAGAGCAGCAGATCTCCATCAAGGTCGCCTGGATCCTGGAGAACCGGCTCATCAAGGCCTTCGGCGATCCTTTGGAGATTGATAGCCAGACCTACTATGCATTTCCTGAGCCGATGAAGCTTGCCTCCTTGACTGTGGAAGATCTCAGGTCCATTGGCCTCAGTGCCAGGAAGGCGGAGTACATACTGGGATCCTCGAAGCTGGCATCGGATGGCCTAGATCTGGAAAAGTTCAAGGATTATTCTGATCCCGATAAGGTGATAGAGGTGCTATGTAGGATACGGGGTATAGGCGTATGGACCGCGGAGCTTACCCTGGTCAGGGGGATGGGGATGATCGATGCTATACCTGCGGATGACCTGGGGCTTAAAAGATGCATATCTCACTATTACTGCGGCGATAAGAAAATCACAGGAGCTGAGGCTAGGAAGATCGCTGAGGCCTGGAAGGGGTGGAGGGGACTAGCAAGCTTTTACCTGATCATGGCTGAACGATTGGGGATCGAATCGTGATTTGTTCGACGCTAACTACGATATCAACTGGTAACAGTCGGCACTCAGCTGCGCGACCCACAACGCTCTATTTTCGTTGTCCGGATAGAAAACGTCTTCGAACATTTCTATCTGTCCTCCTGGGTCCAAGCCCCTCTCGAGCGGTCGTAGTCAGCTAGTTCTGCAATCGCTGACTCACTGGCAAACCGTACGTTATCGATGCTTTGT
>DAXJ01000082.1:6477-6651 GCA_002506335.1 Methanosaeta sp. UBA114 | reverse complement strand
CCGTTTCCTGCATTAATGTCTCAGACGATACATCTTTTACAACATCAACTGATACTCTACCACCCCTTTCTAGGACTCCGAAGACTATTGTCTTACCCGTGGCACCACTTCCTCGGTTGCCATTTCTTTTAGATACAAATTATGACTCATCAAGATCTACTTCTCCTTTTAGTT
>DAXJ01000082.1:0-6155 GCA_002506335.1 Methanosaeta sp. UBA114 | reverse complement strand
TGACATCCTTACGGCATCAAAAGCTCTTAGCGCTGCATTATAGCTTAAATTCACTTCTAGAGAAGCTCTTTTTGCAGATACAGATCATCCAAATAACTTGATCAAGGATAGCTATTTAGACGCGGAGAGCTTAATTGTAGAAAAGCTTGTGCCATTAAAAAGCCTAAAATCATAACCGCACTTAGCATGCCTTTGCCTTGACATAAAGCAGAACTCTTTTTGCCTGCAGGAAGGGCAAGAAAGACCATACAATCTATCACAAGGATATTGAAGAGGTATCTTTTCATCAGAGACCAGTCACCCCAATTCTATTATGTAGTGCTCCATAACTTAAAGTTAGGGGCAAACGGTGCGCAATTACCAAAACTTAAAGCGATTCAGCTATCCATCGCTCTTCCAAAGCTGCCTTCAGCTCCTCAAGCTTGACAGGCTTGCTTATGTAATCGTTCATTCCTGCAGCCATGCAGGTCTCCCTGTCACCTTTAAGGGCATGAGCGGTCATAGCTATGATGTAAGGTTGATTTATGGGCATAGCCCTGATGCGCTTGGTGGCCTCCAGGCCGTCCATGTCAGGCATCTGAACGTCCATGAGGATCAGGTCGTAATGCCTGAGCTTTAAGGCCTCTAAAGCCTCCAAGCCATTAGCTGCCAGATCAGCCCTGTATCCCAGGCGCTTAAGCATCTTATTGGCCACCTTCTGATTGATGGCGTTATCCTCGACCATGAGTATGCGCATGGTCTGGATATCCTTGGGGTAAAGAAGCTCCGACCGGCTAGTCCGCCTAGCTCCCTGATCCATTACGGCAGGACAAGCCTCAGCGGTTATAGTAAAGTGAAAAACCGATCCCTCTCCTATCTTCGATTCAGCCCATATCTTCCCGCCCATGAGCTTAACTAAGCGCTTGCTTATGACCAGGCCCAGGCCTGACCCACCGTACTTCCTGGTGATGGAGGCGTCAACCTGGGAGAAGGATTGGAAGAGCCTTTCCAGCGATTCGGAAGAGATCCCAATCCCCGTGTCCTTCACCGAGAAGTGGACCTCTATGAGGTTTCTTTTCTCGATGGAGGAGACCTGGACCGATACGCTACCATGATCTGTAAACTTGATGGCATTGGAGAGAAGATTGACTAGGACCTGTCTGAGCCTGGTGACATCCCCTATCACTGCAATAGGTACGCCTGGCTCCAAGGAGCGCGAAATCTCCAGTCCCTTCTTGGAGGCCTCATTAGCCACCAGATCCAGGGATGCATCCACGCACTCGGCTAGGCTGAAGGTCTGCCTCTCTAGGTCGAGCTTTCCCCCCTCTATCTTGGATAAGTCAAGGATATCGTTGATAATGGCCATGAGGGCCTCTCCGCTATTGCGGATGGTCTCTATGCAGTCCTCCTGCTCAGGCGAAAGCTCAGTATCCAGAAGGATGCCGGTGAGGCCAATGACCGCATTCAAGGGGGTACGGATCTCGTGGCTCATATTAGCCAAAAACTCCGACTTAGCCCTGGTTCCCATCTCAGCAGCCTCCTTGGCCTTGAGGAGATCTGCCTCAGCCAGTTTCCTATCTGTGATGTCGTGGCCTTGGGCAATGGTTGCCACAACCTTGGTCTTGCCCTTATCGTAAATGGTCGCCGAGTTCCAGAGAACTATACGCCTGCAGCTGTCGAATCTGAGGATGGGGATCTCCACCGCCTCCCAGAACTCCCCAAGAAGAGCCCTGTGAAGGTGATCCATGGATATCCCTCTGCTCTCGGGCGGAAAGAGAATGTCAAGAGGCTTTCCCAAGACCTCGGCGGCGCTATAGCCGGTCAGCCTCTCGAAGGCCCGGTTGAACCTAGTGATCTGAAAGAGTGGATTCCATACGAGAATGGGAGCACTGGCATGATCTATAAGGTTCTCCAGGTAATCCTTGGTCTCCCTCAAGGCATCCTCCGCCCTCTTGCGTAAAATGGTTGCCCCTATGCCCCAGGCCAGAGCCATGAGCAGGGATACCTCACTTACAGTCCATAAGCGCTCAGAAGAGCAATCGTCCAAGGATATGAACCCCCACAGCTTGTCCTCAACAGTTATGGGAACTGCAACTGTGGAGATCACGCCAAAGGACTCCAGGACATTCCTTTCAGCCTCGGGAAAATCCTTTACCAGGCCTCTGATGGGTGCTCCTGATATGAAGGACTCATCCCACCTAACGAAGGATGATGAATGTATGCTGGTAGAATGGGAGGAATCCATGATGGGCTTTATGGAATCTCTGCACCACTCAAACCTGAAGCTAACGGATACATCACCTAGGGTCTGGCGTTCAAGGCTTTTGTTGAACTTGAAGATACAGGCTCTATCCGCTCCTGCCGAGACGCCCAGTATCTCCAGAGCTTGGTTTACCCCAGCATCCAGGTCCGATGCCGTCAGAAGGATGTTTACCGCCGCAGCCACCCCTGCCAGTAGGCGATCTCTGTTCTCCAGCTCCTCCTGGGATTTCTTTTTCTCAGTCATATCCCTTATGGACTCTATGGACCCCATAAGCCGGCCCTCGGAGTCGTAAAGGGACGATGCCGTTGCCGAGACGTAAGCGCCCTTGCCATCCCTGAGAGCAGGAACAAAAACTTCGCTATATAGAATGTTATTCCTTTTTTCGGCGCCTGGATAGAGAACATTCAAATCCTCCTCTGGACTGTCTACCCGGTCTATGAGCATGGTCCTATGCTCGCCGTAGAAGGGCACCGCATAAGCATACTCCCCCTTGCCCAGAATATCCTCCTTCCTAAGGCCTGTCATCTCCTCCATGGCCTTGTTCCAGGCAGTAACCCTTCCTTTAGTATCCACAGTGAATGTGGCGTCCGGAAGGAACTCTATAGTGCCTTTGAGCTGCTCATATACTGCTCTCAAGTCCTCCTCGGCCTTCCACCTGGCTATGGCCCCGCCCATGGTCCCTGAGACGGCGATCAGTATGGATATGTCGTTCCAGCCCCAGACTCTCTCGCGCCTGCAGTCATCGAAGCCCACCAGGCCCCAGAAGCTGCCCTCTATGATTATGGGAACTACCAGAAAAGATAGGACCCCAAGAGGCTCCAGAAGGTCTTTGATACGGCTATCCGACGCTCTCACCAAACCTTTGATGGTTTTGCCGTTACTTAAGGTCTCATACCATCCAGGAAGGGCGAGGTATGGGATCTCCCGAGGCCTCTGCCTATATTGACCTGCCTCCTGACCGAGCTTATCCTTAATCTCATCCCTGATCCACTCGAACCTCAAAGAAATAGAGTAAGTTGGGCCTTTGGAACCTTCTGCCTCGGGCAGGTTCTCGAAGAGGTAAACCCTATCCACGTCTGCAGAGATGCCCAGGATCTCTAGGGCATCCCTCATGGCGGTGTCCCTGTCCTCATTCACCATCATGTTCGCTGCCACGGCCACGCCGGCCAGAAGCCTATCTCTGATCTTTATCTCCTCTTCGGCACCCTTGGCTATCTGGGAGATGAGTTCACTGCCGGATGCTCTCTCAAAGCTCCGGTCCTCCGAGGTGGGCCCTTTAGATGAACGCGCACCTTTTAGATCATCATTTCTGGACCCTCCCGATCCAGCCATACTATGTGTTAGAGCGCTTTTGGAGTTAACAGAGGGTTCATCATCGATAGGTCTTCCAAGCTCCCTCAAAGTCACAGCAGTGCAGCCAGGACCATCTCCCATATTCAGCTTGCTGATGTTGAACCAAAAGGCTCTATCTTTCATCCTCAGATGGCCCTGGCCAGAGCGAATTCCACCTAAGATCATCTCCTCAAGATCGCCCTTTATATCTATGCCCAGGCCGATATCAATATCGATATCCCCAAAGATCTCAGAGCATCTCCTTCCTAGGGCCTCATTCCCTAGGATCATGAGACCCTCAGCAGCTGGATTTGCGTAAAGGATCCTGGCCCTCTGGTCGAAAATTATGAGGGAATCTTTCATGGACTCCAAAAAAGCCCTGCCCATCTCTTCTAGGCCCATGGTCCCTCCAGGAGAACCGCTCTGATAGGAGACGCCTCTCCATATTTTATCTTCAGAGGCAGACATATCAGGGTGTATCTGCCCGGAGGGACTTTTTTTAGGTTGAGACCTTCTAGTATGAGGACCCCTTTTTCCAGGAGGATGCGATGGACAGCTTCGTCGCCCAGGGCATCTACTGAGACGTAATCTGTACCAACCAGGGTCGCTCCGAGGTCCACGCACCTCATGGCAGCTTCCTTGGAAAGGTGGGAGAACCTCTCGCAAAAAGCCCCCCTATCCCAAAGCCCTCTCAGTGAATTATCCGTGCGGAAGAGAAGCGCCCCACCATTATCAATCTCCAGGCCCTCCAGGATACCAGAACCGATGGATATCTCACCGGGGGCATCTAGGACCAGGGCAGGCATCAGAAACTGCTCTACAGGGTACTGATCTGCGGTCATGCCTCCGCCAACCAGGTGGGCAGGAAAATCCAAGTGGGTGCCGGAATGGGCGCTCATGGCCAGATCGGACAGGCTATAATCAGCGCCTGATTCTACGGAGGATACTACCACCCTGGAATAAGGCCGGTCTCCAGGATAGGCTATATCCTCTTGCCCCAGCAGCAGGCTTACATCGTATGCCTTTCCTGCCGTCAATCTGCCCACCTCATGCCCACCTCGAGAGCAGACAGGGATGAGATACCATTTAAAGGCGATGATAGCGATGATGCTATTTAAAATAAAGACGGTATCTAAAGATAGCGATATATTGAATTTATTGGTATTATATTTAAAGGGGCTTCAGCCGTTGTAGACTTGGCAAGGATAGCTTTAGCCCTGATAGGCATTATATTAGCCTTAAATTAAATGTTTGACTAGGTTGAAACTAACCTAGACAAACCTCAGCCATTAGAAGTTCTAACCCATGGAAGCTCCGCCGGCGCCCATAGTTCCATCCCCGGAGAAACCCACTCCTAAAGACCCCGGCACATAGCCAGACATGGAATGCACATCCGTATAGGAAGTGCTGCCAAGCCTTCTAGTTGCATGTGTGTCGTTAGTCTTAGCCTGGTCCCTGGACGGTGTGCTCCCTTCACCAGAGATCTGAGCGTCTGACTGCCCGTTATCAGGCTGGCTTACATCAGATAGCTCTGAGCTAGCCTTTTTAGCGATGGTTTTTTCAGCGGGAAGAGGTTTCGCAACAGAAGCCCCCGCGGGCGAGTAGCCTGAAGTGTCTTCATTCATGAGGACTGCCGTGAACATGCCGCTATCGTAGTTCCCCTTATCATCTGCCTTTACAAAGGTTCCTGATAAGGAGTTATTCCCCAAGGGACCTGAAAGCCTGGTGGATACGATGCCGCTCTGGGTCAAGACTGTTATAGTGATGTCCAGGTCCCCGCCCTGTAAAGACCCCATCAGAGCCCCATTCCAGTCCTGTGATGTGCCTGAGCCAAAGACCTTATCCCCTACCTGATGCAGGGCTAAAGTGACCTGCTGAGTTCCCTCCATGTTGACGGACCAGATGCCTGAAACATCATTGGGGGGCTGATCCTCTGCCAGAGCTACTGCAACTGATAACGGTACGACGGCCAAAGCTACGGCCAGTAAAATGAACGCACATATCTTCAATATCCAACCTCCAAAAGGACCTTTTTCGTTGTCTCTCCAAGGCAGGGATTATACCTATCGCTTAATAAGGTTTCCACCAATAAGGTTTCCACCTGGAATCCCATATCTTGGTATTCTTCCACCTTCTGTTACCTATAATCTTTGGAGGCTGTGATCTTTGGAACGTTCTTGGATAAAAAAATAGATAAAGAGGCGGAGAGAACAGATACGATAGGAGATGATTATGGGAAGAAGGCAGCCTGAGAGGATGAAAATGCCTCTAAATCCAGGGGACATTCACAGGCAGGAGATGATGGCCCTAGAGTCGAATATCCGCAGGGAGATCCTGGATTTCATCGGCTTTGAGCTTATGAGGCTTAAGGACCTCGGTGAGAACCTGGGGATAGAAGATAAAGATCTAGATGAGCAGATCTCTATCCTGGAGAAGGCGCTTTTGGTGAAGCGGTACAAAGATTGCTGCGAGCTTACTCCCCGATGTGTGGCCCTGCTGCATCAGCGCGATTGTTACGAGTGGAGAAGATAGCATTACGAGCGTAGAAGACAATAGATCTCCATTTAGCCTTGTGGGCCCC
>DAXJ01000012.1 GCA_002506335.1 Methanosaeta sp. UBA114 | reverse complement strand
CGGGCAGGTCAAGTACGTAGAATCTCAAATGGAGGATGCAAAATGATCATAAGCTACAGGTATACTATCTTTCCGACCAAGGAAGTAGTGCAGAGGCTTTTAGCGTCTCTAGATACCTGTAGGTGGCTCTATAACTGTCTTATGGATGAGATGAACAAGACTTGAGAAAGTGGTAAGACCCTGATAACTTACGACACTAAGAACCATATACCTCTCCTGAAATCAGGGAACTCTTTTACTACCTGTCGGACGAGAGCACATTCCACAGGTTTCGGACCGCCTTGAGGGACTCGACCAGATAGGGCATGCCCCACGAAAGGCCCCAGAGCTTCGCGGCGATAGATTACACTGGAACACGGCCGTCCTCGATATACTTATAGGCATAGGGGGCCATGAAAAGATCGCGGGCCTTGGCAAGTACGCCCTCAACCCAGATATGAAAACCGCAGACTTGGCCCAGGTAGTGAGGGATGATTGCCATAATCAGGGCATTTGGTTCGAGATCATATCCTATCATACCTCCCTAGCCAAGAGACAGAGATTGCAAGGGTTCACGGGCGACACCCTGGACAGAAACCAGCCAATCTTCGCCTTGATCAATAAGATGGGATTCAAGGTGGAGATGGAGAACGAATCAAGGGTTTTTAAGATCAATCTAATCTTCGAGGATGAGAATCAGGGTCGTGGACGAGTGTGAGTATCAGAGGTCAGATGGATATACCGCCAGAACCGTAGCCTGCGCCAAGTACATAAGGATTGATCCCCTCTAATTACTTGTCGGGGTCCACGGTGAACATCACCTACGCCCTGATCATATGGCTTATCTTGAAGGCCTTTTGGCGGGATTTGATGGATACCCAGCTAAAAAAGCCGAAAACCCTTTTCAACTCCGCGGCCCTGGTTTAAGACATGGCCAAGGAGATCGTCCTCATAGGCAGGTCCAACGTGGGCAAATCCACCCTCTTCCACCTCCTTACGGGAAAGAAGGTCAGGATAGGCAAAAAGCCCGGAGTCACTACCTACCCCTTCAGGGCACAAGTCGGCAACATTTATTATGTGGACATGCCGGGCTACGGCTTCATGAAATATAGGTCCAAAGAGGAGCAGGAGAAGACCAAGGACTACATAGTCAAGTACTTCGAGGATAAGGCCGCCGATATACTCCTGGCGATTCAGGTGATAGATGCCTCCTCCTTTCTGGATATAGCCAACCGCTGGAAGGAGCGAGGAGAGGTGCCCTTGGAGATAGAGCTCTATGAGTTCCTCCAGGATCTGGGCCTCGATGTAGTTATAGCCGCCAACAAAATGGATAGGATCGCCAATCCCGATGATGCCCTGGATATGATCGTGGAGGAGCTGGGAATGCTGCCACCCTGGGGACAGTGGGCGGATAAGATAGCTCCTATAAGCGCTAAAAAAGGAAAGAGCGCGCCTCTGCTGGGTATCATCAGGAATAAGATCTCAGGTAGAGCTCCAGGTAGCTCTGAGAGCACAGTCCAGTGAAGATCATGCTAACTGAAAACCCCGCCAGGGCGGTTCATCCGCAGGCGTACCTCTCCGAGGTTGCCATGGCCGCTCTGGCCTCTTCCTCCCTACCCAGGACCTTGAGAGACTCGACCCTCTCGTGCCAGGCGGGTTTTATTGATGGGTTCAATCTCCGTGGCCCTGTCAAAGCAGTAAAGGGCTTTTTCGTACTTGCCAGTCTGATAGAGGATGTTGCCCTTGGATTCCCAGGCCGCAGCGTACAGCGGATTTATATCGAGGGCCATGTCCAGAGATTGGAGGGCTACATCGTACTTACCTAGGTGATGAAGCATGCTTCCCTTCTCCATCCAGGCCTTGGCATAGTTGTTATCTTGTTTTAAGGCTTTATTAAAAAGGTCCAAAGCCTCCTCGTAGCGTCCTATATCCCTTAGAACCATGCCCTTATCGGTCAGGGCTGCAGGCTGCCTCATCCGTGGGGTCCAGATTCAGGGCTCTGTTAAGAGACTGCAGTGCATCTTCGAATATGCCAAGACGGTATAGGGCTTCGCCTTTGCCGTTCCAAGGGGCTCAAATACGGGATCGATGTCAATGGCCTTGTCGAAGGTCTGGACGGCTCCTTCGTAGCGACCAGCGCGGGCCATGGCAACTCCCTTTCTCTCCAGGGCATGATTATATTGCGGCTTTATTTCAAGGGCCTTGTCGAAAGATGCTGCCATTGAGCTATTCGATAGAGCCCTGGAGGTAGATCCAAAGCTCATCGCCGCCTGGAGCAACCGGGGCCTGGCTCTCATGAACTAGGGACGTTATGGAGAGGCCTCAGTCTCATTTTCTCCCTGCTCCATATTGGAAACTCCCTCATCACTCAAGTCGCTAGCGTGTAACATGCTTCACCTCCAATGGAAGATGCTTTTTTCAACGGATGAGCTTCGATTAGTCCTTATCACTACCTTGGTTGATCGCTAGTGGCATTTCATGCGGCGGGAGCACAATAGCAGCTCTCTGTCAGAGCGTAACTCTTTGATGAAAGGACATCCAAGGGATATCCGGCATTATTTATCGTCTTTGGTTATCTATGCCATAAAACTAAATAAACTTCCTCCGGAAGCCTAGGTCTACCTGAGGATCGACCAGTCAAGTCACACTTCACCAAAGACTGCTGAATAAGCGATGTCGGTTTCCACGATGTTGCCTACTTCTCCAATACGCGCTTCGACGGCGCCCTATACCTTAGCACCATGATCTCCGCCCGTATAGAGAGATATGATCCTAAATGGCTCCAGAATCAATGC
>DAXJ01000001.1:19096-28022 GCA_002506335.1 Methanosaeta sp. UBA114 | reverse complement strand
GCCAAGGGTGAGGTTGTTCGCCTATTAAAGGAGATCGTGAGCTGGGTTTAGACCGTCGTGAGACAGGTCGGTTACTATCTGTTAGGGGTGTCTTGTGGTCTGAGGGCAAGTTGGCTTTAGTACGAGAGGAACAAGCCAACGGCGCCACTGGTCTATCGGCTGTCTGACAAGGCATAGGCCGAGTAGCTACGCGCTCACAGATAAGAGCTGAAAGCATCTAAGCTCGAAACTGCACCCGAAAAGAGACCACTATTGAGAGCTCTCTTAAAAGAGGAGTTTAATAGAGCCGGGATGTACGCACCAAGGCAACGAGGTGTTCAGTCCACGGCTACTAACAGCTCTCGCAGCCCCGCATCACTCGGGCGTAATCTGGTTGCAAAACCTTCATAGCCGAAATGGAACACGTTCCGGTTCGACTCCGATATTCGGCCTCGAATGTGGCGGCCATAGCGACAGGGTCACTCCTGAACCCATCCCGAACTCAGAAGATAAGCCTGTCCGCGTTCTGCACTGTACTCAGGTGCGCGAGCCCTCGGGAAATGCAGATCGCTGCCACATTCACCTAATTTTATCTTATATAACAGCTAGCCCAAAATGGTTTCTGGTCTTTTGCTCAAATACGTATCGATATAAAGAAAATAATTCTAAAATAGCCAATAAATATATCAACGAGTTCTCTTGGAAGTCATGCTAATGTTCCGGCGTAGGTGTTGCCAGAAATTTTGGAGCGTCGGACCTAGTAAGGTCCGTCTCAAGATCGCAAGCACAACCTAATTTCTTAGGTACCTTTAAAAATTCTAAGGGATCAAATTCTCATGGGATGCACGAAGGCGCTTCTAACCGTAGGCCGATATAGGTACCACAGGATTATCAGGGCAATGATAACTGCAAGGATACCATCGCCCACGTTTCTGCCAGAGATGATACCATATAGACCTTGAAGAAGGGATAATGCAGAGCCGATCACGGCCAACAGCCATGACCAGGACTGAAGAGTCCACAGGCCCCATCCGTAGATGAGCTGAATAATTCCTATAATTAAAGCGACTACACCTAGAAGGGAGGCTGCTCCCCCAAAGGTACCGAGGCCAAGGCCGGCTACGATATTGATAATTCCGCTGATGATGGATAGAGTGGCAAGGATGATAATTCCGGTAGGTCGATGATCCGTGTATTTTCAACTCCTTAATGACTGATATGTATTAAACATATAAAAAATTTGACTTACATTAAATAATCATACTTGTTATTAAACGGTGAGCATTTATACAGCAAGCTTTGAAAGAGCAAACCATAATAGACGCATTATCTTAACCCAAAAAGATTAAATATTTTAACTATTTCGGACGATAGCCCCTAAATATATCAGTCTCACACTCATGAGGTAGAGGGGGTCTAAAGTTTGCGAAATGTATAAAATCGTTGATAGAAGGGGGCCTAAAAAAATCTCCGGTGAATTTCAATACTATCGAATGAACGATCGTGGGTGATTACCCTACCTGCGTATCCTTTGATATAGATTGTCTGAACCCTGCCTTTGCTCCTAGGGCTGTGAAATTCCTGTGGTGGGCGAAGCGATCTCATTTGAGGCTTCGCAAGTACTGCACGGCCTTAAAGGCTAAGCACCATTGGAAGAGACATGGTAGAAGTTCACCTTGCGACGCCGGGGTCGTTACCTCTTTTGTCGAAGCAACGATTGTATTCGAGATCCTTTGCTCTGCGACTGGGAAATTGGCATTAAAGCAATCTTGATCTTACATCGGTTTTCAATTTGATCAATTTAAAATTGGCGATTACATTTCTTAGCCTTGCTTAGGCACGCGCTACTAAGAAGCGGGCCATATCTTTGAAGACTATCTCTGGAATTGGCATTAGGTGGCGCCTCATGGTACCTCCATGCTATCCTGGCATTCTTGTGTAGTTTAATCGCATCAGGGGTCTCCGGGGGAAGCCTCCAGCCGCTATCGCTCTCCTCCCTGAGATAATACATCCAGAACCGACGTAGGCTATTCTTATGTCCATTTATGGCAGTAACCATGGCGCCACAGTGTCCGGTAACGCTCTCATCAGGCGTATACTCAACAGAAACCACAGATTTCAGGGCATCCAGGATGCTTATGCCGCGGTCGGCCATGAGCACCCTCTGGTTGATATCGCCGCCTCCATTATTGATGAATATATCCAGCCTTATTTTACTACTATTGCTTTTTCTGTTTTTATTAAAGATCATTGGATAACAGCTCGATGAAAATGGCGATCTAAGAACCTAAGATATCTATGAAGGCATCTTATCCATCTCAATAATGAGATCTCCCGCTATGGAGATTACAGCTCTTATCAGATCCTCGAAGCTCAAGCTGGCCTTTATCCCCCCTTGGAACATCTCTTGCTTTATGCACCTTCCAACTACATCGTCATAGCCTGGTTTTAATTTAAGTACCATGCTTCCGTCAGGCCTCTTTTCCAATGATTGAGATATACCATCGATATCCCCATCGATTATGCCTACATAGGGAATGCCCAGTCGATAAAGAATATCTCCTGCAATGGTAGTGGTATCATCGCCCACAATCACGGCAGCACAGGCACCTTTCGCTATCTCAAAGACCTCTTCGGCACAGTGGTCAATCAGGACTGCTTCATTACCAAGGCAAGGGATTACTCTAGGCTCGGCTTTAGTCCTCCGAATGGTTCCACTCCTGATGATCGCCTTCTCCAGATTGAGGGATGGTGGGAGCTTCTCTAGGCCGTGGAACTTTACCTCGGCGCCTTTAATCTCTGAGATCTTTCCATCTACCGATTTGATCAGGACCGATGTGCTCACGGCAGTCGCCACCACTTTGCCCTTTACGGTGATCTTTTCGCCCGGGTGGATGCCTGTAAGCTTGCGGATTACCGTTTTGCCGTCAGCAGAGACGTTACCGTTACGTTCTTTGGCTGGAGTTTGGAGGAGGTCGAGGCCTAAATCCCTGGATATCTCAAAAGCTATAGCATCTGCATCTATCATGTTTATCTTATCCACGGCTATGGCTCCCTCCTTTGCGTCAGGGCTTGAGATCACTGCCACGAATCTCCCGCCGTAGTCGATCTGAATGACAGGCCTGGAGATCCATGCTTTGGATGCGACCATGGAGCCGAAAGCAATTCCTGACTCCCTGCTCTTGGCCAGATTTAGGAGGAATATTAGATATGATGTGGGTTGAATATCTTTAAGAGATTCACTTGGAAGCCTTCTTGAAGAAGACTCTATTCTCTCCTCAAGGCCTGCATCCATCACCGCCGCCCTTCCCATTGTGCCTCCAAGGACAGCCTTAACCTTGCCGTATTTTTCGAGGTAATCTAGGAGACGGAGAGCATGGCCGGAGTCAATGATCTCCGGCCCATGGATCACCACGCCTATGGGGTTTGATTTAATGGGACTAACCGCCCGTCTCCAGATTCTCGTCTTGCATCTTGGCCCTATCCATCATTTCCTGGTGGGCCTTGAGCCTCTCGGTGATCTGTTCCATAGTCAAGCCCTCCAGCTCCTTTCTCTCCGGGATCTTGTCTATGGGCTCCAAGGTGCTGACATCGTAATAGAGACTAGTCGTGTCCAGGAGGGCCCACTTCCTGCCATCGTCCTCCTCTTTTATGACCTTGACAGTGCCAAAGGTTCCAGTGCCCTTGTACCTGACAAGGCTATCTTCTCTGATCTCCCCTGCCATCTTGATTCTCACCTTCACATAGCTACAGTTTCACAGCGCTGCGGTTCCACATTCACAGTTCAAATAGTTATAGCTTTATCACCGCAACTTCGCCAAAGAAGCCTTCAACCGAGACACCTTCGGGTGTCGCCAGAACCTCCAGGCCCTCCAGCTCCTCGGTTGAGCAGAGGACATCCTGTTCAGGGTGAGTCCCGGCGTGAATGCTGCAGCAAAGCCTGGTTTTAGGTCCTATGGAGACCACGGTCTTCAAGCGAGGTGATGCTGGGTGGCCTTTAGGAAGAACTATCAGCGGCGACTCCATCTCCCTGATCTGGTAGATTGTGCACTTAAGGGACCTTTCTATCTTCGCTCCAATGCCGAAGGCCGAGGCCACAATGAGGTCGGTCTCCTCTGTGAAGAGAACCACTTCCTCAGTACTGGTCTCCAAATAAAAAGGTCTGCCAAGGGCTTTGGCCAGGGCGAGGGTTGCGCTATGGCCACGAAGGTATGCAACTTCGTCGCCCTTGAGAGATATGTTCATGGTTGCTTAATTGTTACTGAATCTGCTTTACATTCTTAGACCGGCAGGAGGGACAGGATACCCTTCGACCCATGCCCTTGAACTTGTTCTTGCAGTCCTGGCACTCATACTCCTTTGTAGCTAAGCCTTCAATGGCTCCTATATCGGGTCCACCGCCAACGGTACACATAAGCGCCTTCACCTCTTTCCTCACTATATCTCATCTGAATATTTAAAGCAGCCGGAGGTTCCTGGCAGTGAGAAGATTTACGACAGCATGCGAGTATATGGTCTAGATAGGATGAAATCCAAGATTTTAGTCAGATTACAGGTCCTTTTACCTTTCCAAGTCTCCGGAGCACAGCCTCAAAAATTGCCTGACAGAATTTCTGAGACCCTCTATGCTACCCTCGTTGCAGATTCTGGCGTCTGCTGCCTTGATGGCCTCCCCCATGCCCCATCCCATCTCCCTGCTCTCCCTCCGCTTCAAGGACTCATAGCTTATGGCGCCATCATCGGATCGTCTTCTGGATGCAAGCCTCTTAAGCCTAGCCTCGGGGGGCGTCCAGATCTCTACCAGCTTGAACTCGTCCGAATTGGCCCTGAAATGATCCACTTCGATCTTGGATCTGATACCATCGACGATCACCAGGTCTTCTCCAGAACCTTTGGCAGCATCAAGGCTCCTTCTAGCGATGGCATCAGGCCCATCCGTTTCTCTGAGGACGTTTCCCACCTTTCCTAGGTTCTCATCCGTCGGTTCAAGTCCAAGGCGGGCGGTCTCCTGGCGGATGATATCGCCCATTATAACAACTTTCAGCCCCATGCGTTTGGCAACCTCCGAGGCCTCGCTCTTTCCTGAGCCCGGCATGCCAATAAAGCCTATGATCTTCATCCGAGCCAAGCTTACAACCAAACCTTTAATTAGGTCTTTTGCTCTTCTTTCTTTTAGATGTAGTTCTAACCCTTACGTTAACTAGCGCTTCAATAGATTTGGCAATATTCTCTAGTTCAACTTGCGCTATTGGTTCAAATTCTTCATTGATAGGTAGTCCTTGTTGAATCACCATAGATTCAAACTTGTGATTAGGGAATTTAATTTCAAAAGCAAAAATGGCTTCAGCTATCTCCTTCACGTCAGAAACTGATGGCATTCCGGGAAAAACAGTAGTTCTTATTTCTAAGGGGGTACTAGACTCCATGCATATTCTTAAACTGTCTAACACCCTAGGTGCCACATTAGGCACACCCGTAGCCTTATAGTACTCTGGGTCACGTAGAGCGGCTTTTATATCTAGAAATACTTTATCTAGGGCTCCTTCTTTTATAAGTTTCCGTAATCTCTTCGGGTAACAGCCGCTAGTCTCTATCCCAATTTTTAAACCTAAGTTTTTGGCGTTTGGCGACAGCGCTCTAATAACTTCTGGTTGCATAAGGGGTTCTCCCCCAGAAAGAATTATTGCGCTGACAAGAGGCTCTGCTGTGACCCCTCGGATAGCCTCTTCCAGCGGGCTAATTATATTAGATGCATTATCACCGAAGTCAGGTTTTGTCTTCATTAATGTTTTTAAAATATTATAAATAGATACAATGTTATCCCCCTTTTGTAGGTTGTAATTTTGGCAATGCGGGCATCTAAGGGGACATCCCCTTAAAAAGATCACAGTAGAAGAGAGGCCTATCCAATCTACTGTTGATAAGAGGATGGAGTCCCCATAGTTGGCTTGAACCAATTTATTTTTCCCCTGCCATTTCAATTATCTCATAGATTATATCTATAAAATTTAAGAATTATCTATACCTATACTAAGTTGTGCCAGAATTTTCTCTGCCACCTTGGGTCCTAGGATATTGCCTATATCGGAAGGATTGGCGGCCTTGAGCTTGGGCACGCTTGTGTACCCTGCCTGATAGAGCTTTCTTGCCCTGACCCTGCCCACGCCTTTAAGATTGAGGAGGGTCAGAAGGTCAGGCCCGGCGCCGTAGTGGATGCGCTCTGCCAGCTGCCCAGCAGAGTAAGTGACTCCCAGCTCTAGGTGCTTGGATAGCTCAGCCAGGGAATGCATGAGCCACTCGGCGGCCTCGGCCACCCTCCTGATATCTCCGGGACCTACTCTGAAGACCTCGCTTATGTACTCCTCCTTGGCCTCCCCTATCCATTCCCTAAGGAGGGCCGTGGTCTTGGCCTGCTTGAGGAGCCAATCGAAGTTCTCTTCAGGATTAATTTCCCCTTGATGCTCATCAATGAAATCCTCGATCCAGTTATCCGAGGCGTTCACGTAAAGGAGCTCCATGTCTGGGGTCATGGTCACCAGGTGAAGGAGGGCGATCTCCGAGGGCCTGCTCTTGTCCTTAAGGGTCTCCAGCATGATCACTGCACTTAAAGGATCTATATAGAGCTTGGAAACCAGGGAACCCAGACGCGTGGGAACCAGAGCCTCCTTATCGTCCTTTATCATCCCGTTCTCGCCTAGGAATGCCACCACCCTCTCCAGGGTAACGTCCATGTGCCAGGAATCCTGCTGCTGAGCGTAAAAGGTCTCGGAGATGAAGCTCTTCAACTCGGATATGTTCGAGGCAAAGCCCGCGGTGATGGTAGCCAGAATGTGAGTTCTGAGGGCGTTTTCGGCTGCAAGCTTAGACCAGATCTCTTCAGGTGAACCAAAGACGTATCTCTCCATGACGTCCTTGAGCTCGGAGTCGTTCTTGGCGATGAGGAAGGATTCGCCGTAAGGATCAAGGCCCGGCCTTCCAGCCCTCCCTGCCATTTGCCTATACTCCATCACCGAGATAGGGGCCATGCCCATGCCGGATTCGTAGCGTTTGTAGCTGCGTATCAGAACTCTTCTGGCAGGAAGGTTGAGGCCTGCAGCGAGAGTAGGTGTGCTGGATATGACCTTGACCTTTCCCTCTCTGAATCCCTTCTCAACCAGGGATCTCTGCTCGTGCAAAAGCCCGGCATGGTGGAAGGCCACGCCCCTGGAGACGCACTGAGCAAGTCTTCGGCAAGTCTCGCTATCCCCCGTGGCCAGGATAGCTTCCGAGAGGGCTTTGAGATCTTCTTCATAATCGATGGTAAGCTCTCTGGAAAGCTTGATTGCAGTCGCCTCGGAGTTTCGGCGGCTGTTCTCGAAGATGAGGACCTGGGCTTTTTTCTCAAGTGTATCTTTGACCAGGGCTAAGGCCTCGTCCCTGTCCTTTCTCATGGGCGAGTCGCCGTCAGGAAATACCATCTTGTCCCTGCATATCACTCCTTCTCTGAGCTTTATGGGTCGCCATTCGCTGGAGATAAGCTCGGCGTTGAGCCAATCGGCTACTTCCCGGCTGTTGGCTACGGTTGCGCTTAGGCCAACGATCTGCATCTTGGGATTGAGCTTTCGAAGCTTTGTTATGATCATCTCCAGGGTGGGTCCCCGGTTGGCGGAGTCCAGGAGATGGATCTCGTCAACAACGAGAACCTGTAAATCTTTGATCCAGCTGGCACCGTTCCTCATAAGGGAGTCGGCCTTTTCAGAGGTAGCTATAATGATCTGGTTTTTGCCCAGACCCTCGTCCTTCTTATCGAAATCTCCGGTGCTGATGCCTACGCCCACTCCCAGGGCTTTGAACTTTTTGAATGAATCGTATTTTTCGGCAGCCAAGGCCCTGAGTGGGACGATGTACAGGGATCTCTTTCCTTTCAAGGCTGTGCTGAGCATGGCAAGCTCGGCCAGAAGTGTCTTGCCTGAGGCCGTGGGCGTGGAAAGGAGCATGTTCTTTGCCTCCAAAAGGCCCCTTTCCACTGCCTCGGCCTGGGGTGGATAAAGCTCTTTGAAGCCGTTGGCCTGGTAAAGTTCTATCGCCTCCTTGGGCAGCCAGGCAGCCAGATCCCCTATCTCTAACATGGTCCTCTAATCTTAAATACTACCGGAAAGTACTACTCTGGGACGTATGGTCTGGAAGTAGTTCGCCGGCGGCGCACCGCAGCCAGGCACCCGTCCTTCACGGAGAGAGAGTTAGATGTACGCTGATAGGATAAAATACCTCCCACCATACTTATTTGCAGCGATCGATAAGGCCAAGCAGGAGGCCAAAGATAGGGGCGTTGATGTCATAGATCTAAGCATCGGTGACCCTGACATGCCCACACCGTCCTACGTGGTGGAGGCCCTCAATGTTGCTGCCAGAGATCCCGCCAACCACCAGTACCCGTCCTACTCGGGGAAGCTGTCCTTCAGGAAGGCTGTAGCAGACTGGTACAAGAGGACCTTTGGCGTAAGCCTCGATCCCGAGAAAGAGGTCTTGACCCTAATAGGCTCCAAGGAGGGCATAGCCCATGCCCCACTGGCTTTCGTCAACCCTGGAGACTTGGCACTGGTGCCAGATCCTGCCTACCCGGTCTACAAGACCTCAGTGCTCTTCGCGGGGGGCGAGCCGGTGATCGTGCCTCTTCTGAAAGAGAATGGGTTCTTGCCGGATCTCGATGCCATAAGCCCGGAGATAGCCAGGAAGGCCAAGCTGATCTTTCTCAACTACCCCAATAACCCGACGGCAGCCTCAGCTTCCGTGGAGTTCTTCAAGCAGCTGGTGGACTTCGCCAAAGAATACGATATCATAGCGATGCATGATAACCCGTACTCTGAGGTCTACTACGACAGCGGAAGGTCCTTGAGCATCCTGGAGGTCAAGGGAGCCATGGACGTGGCCGTGGAGTTCCATTCTCTCTCCAAGACCTACAACATGA
>DAXJ01000001.1:421-18839 GCA_002506335.1 Methanosaeta sp. UBA114 | reverse complement strand
TACAACATGACCGGCTGGAGGATAGGGTCCGTGGTGGGTAACGCCGAGATCATTGCCGGAATCGGCAAGATCAAGAGCAATATCGATTCAGGGGATTTCGGTGCCGTTCAGGATGCGGGCATAGTAGCCTTGAATGGTCCCATGGATGCCGTAAAGGAGATCAGAAGCGTCTATGCTCACAGGATCAATATACTCTACGACTGCTTGAAGGGCATAGGCATGGACCTGGAGATGCCCAGAGCAACCCTTTACCTGTGGGCCTATATCGGCGGCGATTCTATAAAGTTCTGCAGCAAGCTGCTGGAGAAGACAGGTATTGTGGCTACCCCAGGCGTTGGCTTTGGCCAATATGGTGAGGGCTATATTAGGTTCTCCATAACTGCGCCGACCGAGAGGGTTGAGCTGGCGGTAGAGCGGCTCCAGAAGATGGGCTCAATAGATAACTTCAATGATTGATGATCATCATGGCATCCATTAGCTTTCCATAGCTTCAATAGCTCTCATAGCTTCCACTGATCTTTTTCTGGAGGAGATATAAGTTGCAAGATGAGTACTCGGCTCGCGAGATTGAGTCCAAGTGGCAGAAGGTCTGGCTCGATAATGGAGTTTTCCAGGCCGAGCCCGACTCTCGCGAGAAGTTCTTCCTGACCATACCATATCCTTACTTGAATGGAAACCTGCATGCAGGCCACACCAGGACATTCACTATAGGAGATTCCGTGGCCAGGTACAAGAGGATGAGAGGGTTAAACGTCCTCTTTCCCATGGCATTTCATGCTACGGGCACGCCCATCGTGGGCCTAAGCGAGCTTATAGTCAATAAGGATCCCCTTATCTGGGATGTCTACACCAAGCTTCACGGTATACCTCCTGAGATCCTGAGCACCCTGAACACCCCGCAAAAGATAGTCGATTACTTCAGGCGTGCCGACCAGGAGGCCATGCAGATGATCGGCTACTCCATAGATTGGAGAAGGGAGTTTACCACTACCGATCCTGCTTACAACAAATTCATCGAGTGGCAGTATGGCATCCTCCGAGGACTGGATTACATCACCAAGGGAAGCCACCCCGTCAGGTGGTGTCCACACGACAGGAACCCCGTGGAGGACCACGATCTTCTCAAGGGCGAGGATGCCACCATCATGGACTTTGCCCTTATAAAATTCAAGATTGGTGACGAGATCATCCCCTGTGCGACCCTCAGGCCCGAGACGGTCTTTGGAGTGGTCAACCTGTGGGTCAACCCCGATGTGAACTATGTGGTGGCCAGGGTGAATGATGAGACCTGGATAGTCTCACCTGAGGCTTACCACAAGCTTACCTTTACCGATAGGCAGGTAGCCTACGGTGCTGAGATCTCGGGCTCCAAGCTCATAGGTAAGAAGGCCAAGAATCCCCTGACGGGCACTGAGGTCCTCATACTCCCGGCAGGCTTCGTGGACCCCGATAACGGATCGGGCGTTGTCATGTCGGTTCCTGCCCACGCACCCTTCGATTACCTGGCTCTGAAGGATCTCTATGATAAGGATCTGAGCCAGTACGGCATCACCGAGGACCTAAGAACTATAAAGCTAATCTCCCTGATATCAGCGCCTGGCTACGGCGAGTTCCCGGCTATCGAAGCCGTCAATGAGCTCAAGGTCATAGATCAGAATGATTCCAAGGCCGAGGAGGCCACCAAGATGGTCTACCGGCGTGAGTTCCACAACGGCGTGCTCAAGACCAACACCGGAAAGTACGCAGGGACCGCCGTCAGCAAGATCAAAGATGTTCTCCTCAAGGATTTCACAAAAGGAGGAATAGCCGAGATCTTCTACGAGTTCTCAGAAACCCCTGTCATATGTCGCTGCGGAACCAAGTGCGTCGTCATGATGGTCAGGGACCAGTGGTTCCTGGAGTACTCGGACGAGACGTGGAAGTCTGAGGTCCTTCAATGCCTGGCCGGAATGAGGCTCATTCCCGAGGAGATAAGGACCGAGTTCGTCAACAAGATAGATTGGCTCAAGGACAAAGCCTGCGCCCGCAGGAAGGGCCTGGGAACTCACCTACCCTGGGATAAGAAGTGGCTGATTGAGTCCCTGGGCGACAGCACCATCTACATGGCTTACTACATCCTGGCCAAGTACGTCAACGCAGGCTTGAAGATCGATAAGTTGTCTCCTGAGTTCTTCGAGTACATATTCCTTGGACATGGAACCGCCGATGGAGCAGCTGAAGCTACTGGAATCGATCTAAAAACGGTCCAGGAGATAAGGAAGGACTTCGAGTACTGGTACCCCGTCGATCTCAGGACCTCCGGCAAGGACTTGATAGCCAACCACCTGCTCTTCTTCCTCTACCATCATGTGGCCGTCTTCCCACCTGAGTTGTGGCCTAAGGCCATGGCCATCAATGGCTTCGTGTCCCTGGAGAGCAAGAAGATGTCCAAGTCCAAGGGACCTCTCCTCACCTTGAAGGAGGCCGTGGGGGATAACGGCGCTGACACCACCAGGCTCTACATCCTGTCCAATGCCGAGTACACCCAGGATGCGGACTGGAGGAACGAGGGAGTTCAGGCGGTCCACGGACAGCTGGACAGATTCTACAACTTGGCCAAAGAGACCATTGGAGACCAGAGCATCGATGAGTCTGCTGAGATGACCCAGATAGACCGCTGGATGATCTCCGTTCTCCAGTGCAGGATTGCTGAAGCTACGGAATCCATGGAGGGCATTCAGACAAGGAGAGCCCTTCAGTCTGCCTTCTACCACCTCTTCAACGATCTCAGGTGGTACCAGCGCAGGGGTGGAAAGAACCAGCTCAAGAAGGTTCTGAATGCCTGGGTAAGACTGATGTGCCCCTTCACGCCTCATATTTGCGAGGAGATTTGGTTTTCTTTGGGGCAGGGTTATGCATCGCTCGCTCCATGGCCTGTAGCAGATCCAAGCCTCATAGATGAGCAGGCGGAGCGGGTAGAGGAGCTTCTTGTGAGGACCATCAACGACGTCGAGGAGATCCTTAAGGTCACCAAGGTGGCACCGAATAAGATCATCTTCTATACCGCTCCAGTGTGGAAGGTGGAGTTGCTGGGCCTTGCCATGGAGTTCACCCAGGGCGGGAAGCTGGATATGGGGCATCTCATGAAGGCGGCCATGGCAAACCCGGTCATATCGGTGCACAAGAAGGACGCGCCCAAGTACGCCCAGAAGCTGGCTAAAGGAGCCCACTCTCTCAGGGCTGAGGACATGGAGCTCGATGAGTTCCAGGTCTTGAGCAGGGAGAAGTCTTACCTGGAGAAGGAGTTTGGGGTGCCGGTGGAAGTTCACTCGGCGGATGAACCTACGGAGGATAAGCTGGGGAAGGCCAGGCAGGCGGAGCCGGGAAGGCCGGCGATATTTATCGAGTGAACCAAGCAAAAGGCCATGCTGATCTGCAAGGTTCTGTCCTGTAGATCAGCCCTTAAAAGTTTTTTGCTTTAGGGGAAGGTCAGGGAGCTTCTCCCCCATTCATGTTGGCGTTTGTAGCCGTATCATTGCCTTGTATCCAAGGGCCGACAGTTGTGTTCGTCCTCCAGACCGATTTACCAGTCTTGGTATCCAGGGCATAGACCACGCGTCTTGCTAGCTACGCTCGATTGGGGAATACCTCCTCCAGATGATCCTTCTATGACAAGGTTATTCTATAGAGGCGGAGGTGAAACTGTCTGGAGATGGTACTCTCCCGGTCGGGCTCTATGCCCATGGCACCGTAAGGGGGCATCCTCATTGTGTAGAATAGGGGGTATGGTTATCGGCCTTGAGGTTGGTCTCGATATTGGCTATGATATGCCCAAGGGCTTATGCCTTATTCTCCAGGTGCTTGGCATGCAGAAGCTGCAACCTCTGCAGCATCCCTTGCATATCTTCACCAAGCCGTGGATGGCGGCATTCCTGATGTTTGGGATCTTTTCTACGGGTGCGCTCTCCCCGTGGATGATTCTCTGTGCGCCCTCGCCATTTATCAGATGACATTATATCCTTATGTAGAATTAAGGTTAGCAAACATCCCAGACCTTTAGTCTTGGCAGCAGTAGAAGAATATGCCCTGCCAGGAAATTTGGGCTCTGAAGCTCTGAATCTTCACAGGGTGTCGTAGACTTACAGGCGTAAGGGCGAAAACCCCTCTGATAAAGGTACAAGATACCTTCAGCTTCCGTCCTTTAGCTTCCTTAAAACAGCATCCTTTATACTCTCCAGCTTGGCCTTCTGCCTCTGCTCCGTCTCGCAGTGGGAGGTGGTCTTGGGGCTGCAGTATCCAAGGGAATCCATGACCATGTTGGCGATGTCATCGCACCTGGCATCCTCAAGCTCGGACAGAAGATCGGCCATGCGCTTTCCAAACTCCCTGCACTTCTCCTCGTTAACACCCTTGGCGTGCAGCTCATATAGCTCCTCTATCTCCTTGAGGAACTTCTCCATACCAATCTTATCGGCCATGATCAGATTCTATAGACTACCTCGATTTCAGGTAATAAATGTCTCTCCTATGGGCCTTCGATGAGGTAGGCTGTATTTCTGAATGGGTGTTTTTAGCTAGGGCTTTCTCCTAGGATCTTCTCAAAGGTCAGCTCACCATGTTCCAGGGCTCCGCCTACGGCTATCAGGTGCCGCAAAGCTTTCTTCGTGGGTGATAATACGGTGGTCCTATCGTCCGCTCGTTTTCCGCCTACTGGTAATGCCTGCCGACTTGGTCATATCCTTGATCTGATCGAACTTATCCTTCAAGGCCTTGGGAACCCATGAACCTATCTGCCTTGATAATGTCCTGGGATATCATAGCTGCTGCCAGAGATGCCTTAAGAAGCGTGTTCCTGCCCTATCCACCCACCACACACGCTTATCAGGGCCGTCTTGGAGTCGTCAAAGGGCTTGTTCATGGTGGTCAGGCCATCCATATCATCCCTATGCTGGCTGCGCTCTATCCTGAAGAGTATGTAGGCAAAGCCCTTCAAGGGAGTGCCGCTCTCGGCGGTCTTACCTACCTCGAGCCTATCCTTCACCACCCACAAATCACTTGAGCCAATCTCTCCCTCCTCGGCAAGTATTACAACTAGGTAACCGGGCTTGGGGCGATTGGCACCGCAGCCATCTGCTTGCGTAAATGTATGGTGAGGCCTATGGTGAGGCCGCCACAGGTATGGGGTTCACTGCGCACACCTAATAGCTTCTCTATGCCGTTCATGATAGGCATGGCGACCTGTGTGTTGGCTGAGAAGGGATGAGATACCAGAAGAATTCGCGAATCCCCCATGACCTTTACGAACCTATCTAGATAATTGGCGCCCTGAAAGACTTGGGCGGGCACGTCCACAATTCCGCCGTTGAACGGCAGGAGGGGCGTCCAGGGAGAATTTAACTGGACCACCCTGTCCAGTTTCGATATGTTCATGTCCTTGAGGTTCAAAGGGCCGTGATGTAAGGTACATACATGATCTTGTTTCCGAACTGGAAGTGGACTACGCAATGGACCACTGGATACCAGGATTGGAATCAATCCCCTTTCTTGGCCAAGTACATCTCACTCAACCAAGGCCTGAAGCTAAGGAATAGAATGGCTCCGCCGCCAGGCCAGGCCCGGTGGTGATTTGTCGAGACATCCCCGATGGTCTCGCATTATTCATGAGAGCTTAACATTTGTGCATGCTCATAGAATATAAGGGGTGAGATGGAGAGCAATGCGATATCTCCGAATAAAAACTTTTTAATCATTCCATAGATCGGCATCTTCTGGGGGGGCCTGGGCTTTGCCCATGCAGCTGCAGCCTTGTCCTTGCCGACGCCGCCCGAAAATCCATAATCTATGTACTCAAGCTTCGTTTAGTTTGAACAGCGCGTCCCAGATCTTCTTGATCCCATCTGCTACCCTGTACCCCTGGGACTCGTCCTGTAAAAGGCAGGCGCCTCCATGCGGATCTCTACCGAGTTCTCCTTAATCAGCGGCTTAAGATAGCGATTAGCGGTCTTGAAGCTGAGATTGGCTTGTATATAAATTCAGCCTTGGTGGCTCCATTGCCGCACGCATCCAGCATAGGCAGCATAATCTCCACACGACTTCTCTTCATATCGCCATTCTGGCTGGATTTGGGCCAGTACGACGATCAAATAATTAAATTACCGGCACACGTCGGGGTACGTTCGATTTATGTAGTATCTAATACAACTGCATGCTTTCGGGCGAAGGGGCTAAGGCGGTGGGGATGTCAGAAATCATGGAGGCCAGATTGTGATCTGCCAAAGGTGCGGTTACTGTTGCATTCACCTGGATGTGAATATAGTAGATCCCAGATCCGTACTGCCAGGGGTAGATATCGATCCCGGGAAAATGGATGTCTGGGTTCTCAAGCCTAAGGGTCAGAGGTGTCCTCACTTGAGCTTCCAGGGCGACCTAGCCATGTGCATCATCCACGCCATGCCGTGCTATAAAGGCTCACCCTGCGACCAGTTTGAACAATTAGGTCGTGAGGACGATCTTTGCGTCTTGGGCGCCTATTTCAAGGCCGTCGGCTATGAAAAATGATTGTCTTTGGCTCTATCTCTCACCCGGGCTGCCACTTCAAATCGTTCCTTTCTTTACTTTGTCTCTATTATCTTTTCCGTAATCCTCTTCGTCCCTATGGCTATGAGACTGCCATGCTGACTCCCTTTATGATCATTGACCATGGGATCCCTATGGGAGGCCAGAGATAAGTACTAATATACAGAAAATGGCAGTCACCATCCATCACGATTATATCGTCAGCAGGTTGGCTAGGGAATCATTATGACGGAGACTCTAAAGGCAATAGGATCGCGTATTCGAGAGCTAAGAGAGAACTCGAATACCACTATAGAGGAGACGGCGCGCCTGCTTAAGGTGCCCGTAGAGACATACCGCAGCTACGAGGATGGCGTCCAGGACGTACCGGTCAGCATTCTGATGGAGATCGCGCGCAAGTTCGGTGTGGCGACAGAGCTCCTCCTCACCGGAGAGGAGCCGAAGATGAACATTTTCACGGTAACCAGGGATGGCCAGGGCACCGAGGTCGAGAGAACCGAGATTTACAAGTACCGGAGCCTTGCCGGAAAGTTCATCCACAAGAAGGCCGAGCCCTACATCGTGACCGTCGTGCCTAGAAAGGATGCGCCTTCCAATTACAACCACCTCGGACAGGAGTTCGAGTACGTCCTGGAGGGTTCTTTGAAGCTTACCATCCACGATCACGAGATCATCCTAAATGAAGGAGATTCCATATTCTTCGATGCCTCCTACGGTCATGGTTTACAAGCGTTGAATAACAGGCCAGCCAAACTGCTGGTTGTGGTGATGTAAGGTGAAGAGGTAAGGATAAATGACGTCGGTGCTGAGCAGGTTCGTCTCCAGGGTCAATTTCGATTCGTACGAGGACTTCAAGACGAATTTTAAGATCCTGGTCCCAGAGAACTTCAACTTCGCCTATGACGTAGTGGATGCCTACGCCCATGAGGTCCCGGAGAAGGTGGCCCTGGTGTGGTGCAACGATAAAGGAGAGGAGAAGTTCATCACATTCAAGGAGCTAAAGACGCTGTCTGACAAGGCTGCCAATCTCTTCAGGTCCCTGGGCGTCCGTAAGGGCGATACCGTCATGCTCACCTTAAAGAGCCGCTATGAGTTCTGGATTGCCATCGTTGCCACCAACAAGCTGGGAGCCGTAGCCATTCCCTCGACTCACATGCTCAAGAAGAAGGATTTCGCCTATAGGATAAAGAAGGCCAGCTTGAGGATGATAGTATGCATTGGGGAGAACGGCGTTCCTGCCGAGTTCGATGCGGCTCAGAAGGATGCAGGATCGTCCCTGGTGAAGCTTTTGGTGGGAGGCAAGGATTTACAGAGGCCCGGCTGGCTCAACTTCGATTTAGAGCTGGAGAAGGCATCGCCTGACTTTGAGAGGCCACTTGGAGAAGAGGCGACTACCAATTCGGACATACTCCTGGCTTACTTCACCTCAGGCACCACCGGCTATCCAAAGCTGGTTAGGCACGACCAGACCTATCCCCTGGGACATATACTGACCGCAAAGTACTGGCAAAACGTCGGCGACGATGGGCTTCACTACACCGTAGCAGATACCGGTTGGGCTAAGTGTGTCTGGGGCAAGATCTACGGCCAGTGGCTTTCAGGCTCTGGAGTCTTCGTCTACGATTACGACAGGTTCGATGCCAGCAATATGATGGATATGATCTGCAAGTACGGCGTTACAACCTTCTGCGCTCCTCCAACCATCTACAGGTTCATGATCAAGAGCGACATGTCCAGGTACAACTTCTCCACCATGAAGTACGCCGTCACCGCCGGAGAGCCCCTCAATCCCACGGTCTACGAGAAGTTCCTCGAGGCGACAGGCCTTCCCCTGATGGAAGGATACGGCCAGACCGAGACCGTAGTTACCATCGCCAACTACCCCTGGATGAAGCCAAAGCCGGGGTCCATGGGCAAGCCTGCCCCCGGTTACAACATAGTCCTGGTAGGGAAAGACGATAAGATCTGCGAGCTGGGCGAGGAAGGAGAGGTCGTCATCAAGACCGACGAAGGAAAGCCCGTTGGTCTCTTTACCGATTACCACCTGGATCCTGATAAGGTCAAGAATACCTGGCACGATGGTTACTACCATACCGGAGACACCGCCTGGAATGATGAAGACGGATACTTCTGGTTCGTGGGCAGGACCGATGACATGATAAAGTCCTCCGGTTACAGGGTCGGGCCCTTCGAGGTGGAGAGCGCCCTCATGTCCCATCCCGCGGTCCTGGAGTGCGCCATCACCGGAGTTCCAGACCCGGTGAGGGGCCAGGTGGTAAAGGCCACCATCGTTCTTACCAAGAGCTATGCTCCTTCCGAGGAGCTGAAAAAGGAGCTCCAGAATCACGTCAAGAAGGTGACTGCACCCTATAAGTACCCGCGCATCGTCGATTTCGTTGAGGAGCTGCCCAAGACCATCAGCGGAAAGATAAGGCGTGTTGAGATCAGGGCGAAGGATAGGCCTTACCCTGCCATCGATGCTTTGGAGTGCAAGGCGTGCGAGAGGTGCATCCTTGCCTGTCCTGAGGACGTCTTGGAGCTTGGCGAGACTTTGAACGAGAGAGGCTACAGATATGCAATGTACTCTGGGAACGGGTGCATAGGCTGCGGAGCTTGCTATTACACTTGTCCTGAGCCCCTGGCCTTAGAGGTTCACATCCCCCAGAAGGAGAATGTTGAGGAGAGTTAAAATGCCCGCTCAGTTAATTGCAGGAAACAGCGCAGTGATCATCGGGGCTATGTATGCGGGCTGCGACTGCTTTTTCGGATACCCCATAACCCCGGCTAGCGAGATACTTCACGAGGCCTCCAAGTACTTCCCCATGGTTGGAAGGAAGTTTGTCCAGGCCGAATCTGAGGAGGCTGCCATCAACATGGTTTACGGGGCCGCCTCCACAGGACACAGGGTCCTGACGGCCTCCTCGGGCCCGGGGATGAGCCTCAAGCAAGAAGGGATCACTTACATCGCAGGGGCTGAGCTTCCCTGTGTCATCGTTGACATCAACAGGGCAGGCCCGGGCCTTGGAAACATAGGCCCTGAGCAGTCCGACTACAACCAGGTAGTCAAGGGCGGAGGAAATGGCTGCTACAACAACCTAGTCCTGGCACCTAACTCCGTCCAGGAGATGTGCGACCTCACCATGAAGGCCTTCGACCTAGCTTTCAAGTACCGAAATCCCGTAGTGATTCTGGCCGACGGAGTCCTGGGCCACATGGTAGAGGCCCTCAAGTTCCCCGACGAGGCCTATACCCCATCCATAGACACTACCTGGGCTGTCTGCGGCAATCATGAGACCCGGCCCAATCTGGTCACCTCCATTGAGCTCGACTTTTCCAAGATGGAGAAGCACAACTTCAAGCTCCAGGATAAGTACCAAAAGATCAGGGAGAACGAGGTCCAGTTCGAGACCTATATGATTGGTGATGCAGAGATCGTCCTTGTATCCTTCGGCATAAGCAGTAGGATAGCTAAGTCCGTGGTCGATGCCGCCAGGAAAGAAGGTTTAAAGGTCGGTCTCTTCAGGCCCATAACTCTCTTTCCCTTCCCATCCAAGGAGCTCAAGGCTTTGGCAGACACGGGCTGCAAGTTCATTTCCATTGAGATGAACAACGGCATGATGAGGGAGGACATAAGGCTGGCCACGGGCTGCGCCAATGTCGATCTGGTCTGCAGGTACGGTGGCAGGCTCATCGAGTTGGAAGACATTATGAAGAAGATAAAGGAGGTGGCTTAGAGATGGCGGCTAAAGAGAGGATCATAGGTGGGCACCGCGGTATCCACGATCAGTTTCCACGAAAGGGAGGAGCGGCGATCACCGCCACCCACTACTGTCCGGGATGTGGCCATGGCATCCTCCACAAGCTCATAGGCGAGGCCACGGCCGATCTCGATATCCAGGACAGATGCGTCATCATGAACCCCGTCGGATGCTCCGTCTTTGCCTACTACTACCTCGATTGCGGCCACGTTCAGGTGGCCCACGGCAGGGCTCCGGCGGTGGCTACAGGTATCTCCAGGGCCGAGGATGATGCCATAGCCATATCCTACCAGGGAGACGGCGATCTGGCGTCCATAGGCCTCAATGAGACCATCCAGGCCGCCAACCGTGGCGAGAAGCTGGCTGTATTCTTCATCAACAACTCGGTCTATGGCATGACCGGAGGCCAGATGGCGCCAACGACCCTCATCGGAGAGGTGACGGCTACAACACCCAGGGGGCGCGATCCAAGGGATACTGGCTATCCTATCCACATGTGCGAGCTCCTGGACACCTTGAAGGCCCCTGTCTACATAGAGCGGGTCTCATTATCGGACATAGATCACATAAGGAAGGCCAGGAAGGCTGTCAGGAATGCCCTGCAGATACAGAAGGAGAAAAAGGGCTATACCTTCGTGGAGTTCCTCTCTCCTTGCCCCACCATCCTGAGATTGGATGCCAATGGCGTGGAGAAGTTCCTCAACGAGCAGATGGAGAAGGAGTTCCCCTTAAAGCAGTTCAGGGATAAATCTAATGAAGCCGATCCCATAGTCAGAAGACCGAGCGATTTTACCAAAGCCTCGTTAGATAGAATCTTCGGCATAGCCTCCGATAGTGCTCCGGGTGCTTCCCCGGACCTGACCTTCAAGGCTAAGAATGTCAAGATAGCAGGCTTTGGGGGGCAGGGCGTCCTTTCCATGGGTCTTGCTCTTGCCCAGGCAGCCTTCAGTACTGGAAGGTATGTTTCCTGGTACCCTGACTACGGCCCTGAGCAGAGAGGGGGGACATCCAACTGTACCGTTGTCATATCAGGCGAGCCCATAGGGTCCCCTGTTACTAGCGAGCCAAATATCCTGGTGGCCTTCAACAGGCCTTCCCTGGAAAAGTTCGCCCCCGAGATCAGAGGGGGCGGGATCATTCTCTACGATACCATGGCAGGGGATTACCAAGCCCCCGATGGAGTAAGGATCGTGCCCATACCTGCCCTAAAGATCGCTCAGGGCAAAGGAGCCCAGCAGGCCATCAACACCGCCATGTTCGGAGCTCTCTCGGAGCTGGGAGACTTGGGCATATCCAGGGAGTCCTTTGAAAAGGCCTTGGCCCAGTCCTTTGCCAAGAAGCCAAAGCTTGTTCCCCTCAACCTGGAGATCTTTAAGTTGGGATCAGAGGCTGCAAGAAAAGAGGTTGGAGCCAAGCTCAAGGTGGCGGTAGTCGCACGCTAAACTGGGGAATCCGCTCCATCTGTAGGGCGGATGCTCATTTTTCACTTTTTCGTTAGCTATTTATCGGATATAACTGATTTATCGGATATTATTGAATAGTTTATCTTTAGCTTGGCCGGTTAAATATCCTAAGTAAATTTGATAGTCTAACAGGTATTTTTGATGCGTCTCTCCACTTCCAGATAGCGATCTATAGCCTCCTTGATTCTCTCCTTATGCTCATCCAGACTTACAGCCTGGGTATGGCATCCAGGAAGAGATGGAACTGTAGCAATGTGGTAGCCATACTCATTCTTATCTATCATCACATAGGAAGATAGCCTATGGAGAAGTGACCAATACACACAGACATACGCCTGGAGCGAGTCATCTCTGAGAAGTAGGAAGTCCCATCCTTTAGTGTGGGGTGGAAGTCATACCCGAGAAGAGGTACTGTATTTTCCAAGTTTTTGGTTTTCGCTGCGTAATGGGTATATAATATATGGAGTATATTACTTGATTATATAGGGATAATACAAAGGTAACATATCTACTAATCAATTTAAGAAAAGAATAAAATGGATATAATAAGATAACTGTCAGATGAAAAACTTGGGAACTACAGATGAGAATAAATCTCATTTCCAATAACATAAGCTATATCAATCTCTAAAGTAAACCAACTGCTACCCAAACATTCTTGCTTTCATCTGCGTCAATAAAAGGTGCACTATGGCAAGTCGTTCTCTATCCGAGATCCAGGGGCGCATAGCTTGCGGAAATGCAGTCGTCCTGACCGCCCAGGAGGTCTGCGATATGGTCATGGGCGGGGGAGAACTCACCCTCAAGGACGTAGACGTAGTCACCTCTGCTACCCGTGCCATCATGAGCGGCACCTATGCCATCCTATCCTTACCCGTGGCCGAACCTCACTCCTTCGTCAGGGCCAACAGAGCTTGGATAAATGGAATCCCTACCATCGCCGGTCCCTGTCCTAACGAGCGCCTGGGCATGGTTGACCTGATGCTCTTTGGCACCACTCACAGCAGGGATGATTCCAGCTATGGCGGAGGCCACCTATTCAGGGAGCTGGTCGCGGGGGATGAGATCTTAGTCGAGGTGGAGGCAAACGATGGCAGGCTCTTCTCCAGGTCGGTTGAGATGGACGATATTCCCTATGCGCACCTCTTCTCCACCAGGAACGCCTTCAAGAACTACGTGGCCTTCGTCAACCCCCAGCCCACCAAGGTCTCTACCATCTTCCATGCCAGGGGCTTTGATACATCCTTGGGCGGAGCCACGGTTTCAGGCTGCGGCCAGATAAACCCCGTCAAGTGCGACCCCTACCTGGAGACCATAGGCCTTGGAACACGCATCCTCATGAACGGCGCCGAAGGGTTCGTGGTAGGAACGGGCACCAGGAGCAGCTCGGCCAGGCCCAACCTCATGGGCATTGCAGATATGAGGTGCATGGATCCCGATTACATGGGAGGTTTCATCACCGCAGCCGGGGCCGAGTGCATAAGCTCCTGGGCGGTGCCTATTCCGGTGCTGAATGATTCGATACTGGAATGCATCAAGTCTCTGGATAGAGAAACTCCTCTGCCCATCATGGATGTCAACCTCAGGGAGATCGTGGAGAAGACAACTTACGGAGACGTCTGGAGCTCTTGCGATCTGGAGATTACCTTTGACCCTGAAAGGTGTGCCGGTTGCAAGAAGTGTACTGTAGAGCCTGCCTGTCCCATGGGGGCTGTGACCTTACAGGAAGGGAGCATCAAGAGGGATAAGAGCAGGTGTTTTAACTGCGGCCTGTGCATTACCCAGTGCAGCAGCGGGGCCTTCAGCGGAAATTTAGGATCTATAAATTTCGGCTGTCAGAAGGTGCCTATTGTCCTGCGTCAGTCTGATAAGGCCAGGGCTTTGAAGCTTGCGGAGTCCCTTAAAAAGAGGATATTGGACGGATCTTTTAAGATGACTCAGATGGTGGAGAAAATCTGACCCATTGGGACAGTCTGACTTTAAATTTGATTGGACAATTTGATCTCCAAAATTAAACAAAAGTGTGGTGACTTATTTATTAGTCCCCGCCAAAGCCTTCAAAGCATCAGTTAAGCCTGGAACCTCTCCAGCGCCTACAGGAACCGTGATGCTTGGTCTCTGGAGATCCTTACCCTCCGGCTCATACCTGCCTACAAGATTCTTGTCCCGGAAGGCATCCACTATGGCGTAGAAGGAGAGTTAGTTCTCGGTCCTGACGAATCCGTGGCCTTCGTTGGGGTAGAGGACGTAGGTTACAGGGAGGCCCTTGGCTTTCATGGCCGCCACGACTTGGTTGGACTCGTTCTTTTTGACCATGGGATCATTAGCTCCCTGGCCTATGAGTTTAGCTAAACTATTAACTATTTTCCTGGGATAAGTTGAAGATGTTATTTTTTATTATATATTGTTTATTTTCTTTTTCTCTTTTAAACTAAATTCAGTATAGAACTGAGCAAAATCCGCTCAGTTTTCTGCTATTTGCCTTGTCCCCCAACTATTGACCGAAATTTGGTTAATAGTTTAGCTGGACTAATTAGACGAACAAAATAATTTCCAGTTTATCTAATTTAGACCGGGTAATTTTGGCGTCCAAATCGTCTATTGTCTTAATAAGCCGGAAGAATGTGGATTTGCTAACGCGCGCCAGCTGGCGTGCTTCCTTGGCCGCTAGCTTGCCTCCGTTAGCAACAATGAGAGCCCTGAGGACCAGTCCTCTATTCTTCTGAAGCGGCTGAAGTTTTTTTCGCTCTAGGGCAGCGATCCTTTTGCGATCTGCTGCTCGTTCTTCAGCGCCATTGTAGCAGACGATCGATAAGTATAGATGCGCCTGGACGACGGAGGACTGGTAGATATGTTCGAAGATATGTTCTATCCATGTAGTGAAAAAAGAGTATTGAGTGTTGTACAGATTATGACTGATTGCACTAAAATTGTCGCACAGTTAGCGGGATACAATGTTGGAATTAACTTATTACTGGAAAATGCGAACGAAGCTATCGCCGGTGCCTATAAGGGCAAGGCTCAGATCGCGTTCGAGAACTACAGTTATCAATATGCTGGCTATTATAACGTTAAATAGAACCATTTGCCACATAAATTTGAATTAATTCCACAATTATTGGGTGTCGAACTAAGGATTCACTTAAATTTCTTCTGCTATAGTTTCTTAAGGCTAAGATCTTCAAGGCTAGTTAATCCTTATTATGAGGACTTTCAGTATAGAGCCCTTATAGAATACTTCCTAACGGAGAGATTGTAATTAAAGGAATTAATAGAGTACCAGAAATACAACATTCTTGACCTATGCATTCTATATATTATGGATAGAAATCCTCCTGTCATGATCACAAGGGTAAATGGGGCGGAGATCGTAGCAGAGCTCATGGCCCTCTCTGCCCGCACTGCGCCAAAAGGGCGGGGCCTCGATTCCATAATCATCAAAATAATCACGGGCGACGACTTGAAGGTGCTGGCTGACGAGATGCGTCGTCTCAAGGACAAGCACGCCTCGGGGTTCTTTGTCAGGGATGCGGCCAACATCGAACAGAGCGACGCCTGTGTCCTCATAGGCTGCAAGGCCGATAATATTCTCGGCCTGGACTGCGGAGGATGCGGCTTCACTTCCTGCAAGGATATGGTTGAGGCCCAAAAGCGCTTCGACGGTCAGGGAAAGACTTACCAGGGTCCCAACTGCATCATCAAGATGGCCGACCTGGGGATTGCCGTCGGGTCTGCGGCCAAGACAGCAAGCATCCACAACGCGGATAACCGCATAATGTACTCGGCGGGCGTGGGTGCCATCTTCCTAGGATGGATGCCGGGGTGTAAGGTCGCTTATGGAATACCCGTCAAGGTCTCAGGTAAGAGTATTTACTTCGACCGAACGGCCTAGATTTATCTTTCCCAGCTTAAATTTTTGAAAATCTCCCTTCTTCGGAGTGCTGTGTTTTCAGGATCTCTACAAAATGGATTTGGATAGGACAGAGAGGCGCGCCGTACACTACCCGCCAGGTGACAGGCTTGTTTCCTTCTGTTCGTGCAAATCCATTCGCCATTGTGAGCCCTCGCAGATGTAAAAGTTTTTTTAACCGGTAACCTGAATGCTGAGAAAGCAGGCGAATACTTCAAGAGCGTAATCAAAAATAGCAAACCCCTATGAAATCCGAGAATAAGGACCTGATCAGACCCCCCTCGAGCGCAGCGAATCGCTTCAAGAGGACATTTTCGCCGATTCAGAGCAGATGCTAGGCAGCGTTCCCTTTATCTTGAAGATCATGGCCCGTCGTCCCGAGTTCATGATCTTCCCCAGCCTGAAGGATTCCTGCGCCTTGCGCCCGAAAAATTTTGATGCCAAGACTGCTGAGCTTCTAACCATCGCAGCTGCAGCCGGAGCTGGGGCTGATAAATGTCTGAAGGTGCACGTGACCGCAGCAGAGCGAGCGGGGGCGAGCGAGGATGAGATCCTGGACGCGTTGTTCATAGTGGCCATCATCGGCCAGACTAAGGTTCTAGCCACGGTTCCGCGCACCTTTCGAGGGTTTGGGGATGGGCACAATAAATAAGTAAATGAAGTACCTTATATCTTGATTGCAAGCTCAGATTCTATCCCTAATAAGTCGAAAGAATGCCGTAACATCCTCAGCTAGCAGCTTCGGCTACTCTAAGGCTGCAAAATGGCCACCATGGGGCATCTCCGTCCAGCGCTTAAGGCCAACTACCCGTCGATATTAGGGGCGTGTGGCCCCGCAAAAAATCGGGCCGCGGCATGCATGTTGGCTGATACCATTGCAGCTATGTTCTTCAAAGAGGAAGCATCAGAGCGAGCCTTGAAAGCTGCTATAGACGCCGATATTATTATCTTAGATCTATCTTTCGCTGAGGTGGGTAATGTTGCATGGAAAAAAGTGGTTTTATCTGGTGCGGATGAAGAGTTGACAAAGAGGGCTTTAGAGAAATGCATGAGCTTTATCTTCGAGGCTTGTGATGTCGTAAGATTTCAGGATCTGGCGTTAGATGCCTATGAGATCTCTATGGAAACTAAGACGACTTTCTACGATTCTCTCTTCATTGCGCTGGCAGAGAAAGAGCAAGTTCCGCTCCTTACCCTTGACCGGAGAATGTATGATAGGGCTAAAGGTAAGGTGAATATGAAGTGGATTTAGCGATGTCTATGGTTCTGAACCAGTCAATCCTCTCATCGCCCAGATCTATGAACTCCTCTATACATTTTCCCTTCAAGAAATCGCCTTTATAATTTACGCACGTCCCTCCTCACCAGCCTGAAGTCTGGGGTCTCCGGGTCTGAGGCGTTACGATGAACTGCCTGAGCTGATAGAAGCTCCGGTTATGCTGTTTGCATCTCTGCGATCACCTAACCTTGCTTCTTTCATGGACATCGTGAAGATCTTCCAGGGCTATTAATGAAGAGGCGCATATGGTCTTCGCAACAATCTTTTTTGAGATACAATGACTAGTATCCCGATGGAGCGCAGCCTCCTTGCCCGAAAGTTCCTTCAGATGCATTTTGATGCTCTTAGCGCCGCAGCTCTGAGTATCTGCCATAAGGTTGTCTATCTTGGTTCTGACCTCTTCGGTCTTCTCTCCAGAGAAAGATTCCCCTGCTGGATCAACCCCAGGTCGACACCAAGAGCGCCATCAGATTTGATCTTTGGAGGCTTTGGAACATCTACTACTACATAAAGATAGAAAGATCCGCCTTGAAGATCAAATTCGCCTGGCCTCTGATTCTATCAAGCCTATGAGCATGATAATCGCAGATTAGATTAGAAAGGGGCTGTGGCCCTCGGCGCCGCTCGTGGATGAAATGAATGCATGTGTCGTCCACATCGGCCTTAAATTGGGCGGGCTGGTTTAGCTTGGCCTCCTGCTTGCGCCAGTCGAACTGGTTTTGCCGGTCAATGTTCTACTAGCTACTTCTTTTTACTTTCTCTATCTATATTTTCGGGTTTATAGCCGAGGGCTTCAATGAGCCTATCTATGAAACCTACCTGCCCTTTATGCAGCTTTTCCTTTGCTTGACTAACATCAAACCAGCTGGCTTTATCTATCTCCGGATATTCTTTCATGATCCCCGATTTTTTCGGCCATTCCATGGTGAATGTATTGCTCACAACTTCCGTTTCATCCAGGCCCTTTTCCAGAGCCCATATGTGTACTATCTTTCTGCTAGGCTGCTTTATCTCTCCAAGATCCATTAACTTCCCTTCGATCTGGCTGCCAGTCTCCTCGAAAAACTCCCTTTTAGCAGCTTTCAGGGGGGATTCGCCCTCTTCAAAGATTCCCTTGGGTATGGACCACGCTCTTTCATCCTTCCCTGTCCAGAAAGGCCCTCCGGGATGAACGAGCATTACTTCCAGACGATTATCTTTAAATCTAAAGGGCAGGATGCCTGCGCTATCTAAGATCATCTTAATTTATGATAGGCGTTTGAGGTTATTTATTTTGTGTGAGCGGTAGCTTATGATATCCTAAGATATATTAGAACGATCAAAAGAAACGTCGATGACATAAAAATGACCGGCGCCCGTTGGAAGCTTAATAACGCCTTTAACCCGCGGGAGTGGGAGGACAGAGCGGGAAGTCCTCGGTATTCAGGCTGGTCTCGTTAACTCGCAGAGTTAA